>JAGZKE010000017.1:0-37501 GCA_018365375.1 Collinsella sp.
ATGGTGAAAATGCGTTGGCGTGATTGGGGAAATTGCGTTGGCGGAATCGGCTAAAGTGCGATGGCGAAATTGGTTGTTTTTACAGTAGCGCTAACACCGGTCCGTCTTCCCGCTCGACGCGGGGATCGGGGAGGCGCCGCACATCATCGAGAACGCCGCCTCGCCCTTCAGCCTGCCGGGGTTGTCGCCGGCGGCCACGACCAGGGCGGCGGCGGTCGTGGTGCCGCAGCCCTCGACGCCGAGCAGCGCGCGGATGCGCTCGTCGAGGGACTCGACCTGGCTGCGGGCCTCCTTCCAGACCGCCGCGACGGACCGCAGCGAGGCCAGCACGCTCTCCTCGAGCGCGTCGCCCGCCTTCCTCCCGCGCGCGAGCAGCGGCATGAGGTCCTTCGGCCGCTCGCGGCCCCTGAACCGCTCCCTCAGGGCGCCCGGGGCCGTCGTGAGCATCGACTTCGCGCAGGCCACGCAGGACGTGGACGTCGCGACGGCCAGCCTGCGCGCGACGTAGAGCTGGCGCACCGCCTCGACCCAGCCGTCCTGCGACTTCGGCACGGAGCAGCCCCTCCCGGACGCCGCCTTGCGCGCCGCGCGCTCGGCGTCCAGCGGGTCGCTCTTCCCCTCGCCGGGCCTCGCCTTGTCCCTCTTGGGCCTGAGCACCTCGACGACGTTGTACCCGAGCTCCACGAGCCTCCTCGTCAGCCCGGCCCCGTACGATGCCGTGCCCTCGACGCCGACGACCATGCAGCTCCCCGGGTCGCCTATCGCCTCCGCCAGCCTGTCGTAGCCCTCGGGGTCGGCCCCGAAGCTCCCGCTCCAGATCTTCCTCCCGAGGCCGTCGAGCAGGCACAGGACATGCACGTCCTTGTGCGTGTCGACGCCCGCGATGACCGTTTCGCCTTCCATTTTCGCTCCCCTCGGTCTGCCGCCTGCCCCGCGCCCGGGTCTCCCAGACATTGCACTGACGGGAGCGCTACAATCCAGTTGGCTTGTCCGATTGTCCGCGCTCATGCTCCTATTAGGTCATGGCAGGACTCCGGGACGCGGATGCCGGGGCGAGACAGGTCGGATTTGAGGACGGCCGAAGAGGCGTCAGCAGGTCAGTGGGTCATCGTCCCGGCATTCAGCATCAGGGTAGCGCTGCGACGCGGAAATCGCGCGCCGTCGCCGCGCCCCGCAGTGCCCGCTTCCCCCGAGAACAATTATCAGTGCAGGTATCGATTTTCGAAAAAGGCGGTCATGGTTGGCCCCATCGAGTTAAACGTAGTAGATAGGCCCTTTTCGTGGCGGACCATCAAACGAACGCCGACGCTTGTGCTGTAGCCGCTCCGACCATTCGTAAGTTGCGGTGGAATAGTTCCTAAACTCGACTACTCAAGGCTAAAACCGGAGCTATATCACCGCAACTTAGGGGGGATGGGCGGGGGAGTACTAGTTGGGTGCTGCTGTCGGGCTGGGATGGTTTAGGCTCGCTCGCGATGCTTCCATTGTTTGCGGCACCAGCGCATGAGTGCTTTTACGACCGGGATGGTGATGAGGATTACCCAGGCGGGATGGGGTTGTTCCAGGCAGAGCCACATGTAGAGGAACCATGCCTCGGCACTGACTGAATAGACGACATCGATCAGCTTAGATAAGTGGCGTTGGTCGATAAAGTCGCCAAATGCGTAGTAGACGGGAATCAAAAAGACGAGGAAGAGTCCCGCAGCCCATGTGCCGTAGACAATGCCGAGCACCAGATAGGCGAGGGCGACAAGCGCGGGGAAGGGGAATTTGTTCCATGTACGTCCGACCTTGGTGTGGAAATGCTTGCCATGATGGTCGAGCTTGTCGTGTGCTTCCTTCCAGCTGGAGAACGTCTCGCCGTCGATGGTGACGGTGCCGTCGTCATCGGTATGCACGCTATGTCCATCGTCCTCAAGCGTATCGACATGCACGCCGTCCGGCCCCACATGCACCTCTTCGCCCTTGCGCTCGTTGGTCACATGGATGCCGTTCCAGCCAACATGGACTTCCTCGCCTTTATTGGGATCAATGACGTGGATGCCGCGCGCGAGGGAAATATCGACAAGTGGTTTGTCGCCACAATCGGCGTGCTCGGCAGAATCTTCGGCCTCTTTAGCCTCATCCACCGTTTCGGTGCTGCCGTCCTCTGAGCCATCGGCATCACTAGCCGCTTCCCCATACAACAACTCATCCAGCGACACACCATACAGCGCGGCGAGCGCAATGAGGTTATCGGTATCGGGTGAGGACTCGCTGCGTTCCCATTTACTGACATCCTGACGACTCACACCCAGCTGGGCGGCAAGCGCCTCCTGAGAAAGCCCGGCAGCTTTGCGGCGATCGACGAGGCGCTGCGCCATCGCAAGATCCATGGTGGTTCCTTTCGTTTGATGGTCGAATCGAATGAGCCGAGTATGCCGAGAACAACCGGTAGCGACCACCATTTCTAGTTAGAATCTGCTCCAACCCTACCGCAACTACCGGTAGCAACCCCTAACGACCAGCCATTTCAGGACAAATGTCAGTGCAAGTAGCGGCCAAGAGCCCCCACTCAGTAAGTTGCGGTGGAATAGTTTCTAGATTCAGCCACTTGAGGGCTAAGCTGGAACTATTTCACCGCAACTTAATTTCAGGCTAGGCACCTGTAGCAAGAAGGCGAATAGCCTCGGCGAGTATGTAAACGAAGGGCCCTCCGACCCCGCCCGACGATTTCGATTGGCGACCTTTGACGGAGTCAAGGGAGGAGCCAAATCGAAATACGTCGGGCGGGGTCGGAGGGCCCGATGGGATGGATTTCGGCCGAGGCTATTCGTCGCCGAAGCTGATGCCCAACGCCTTGGCCTCGCGCACTAGATCGCTCTGGGGGTCGACGTACTTGAGCTTGCCGGCGACCTCCTCGAGCGGCATGTGGCACATCTTGCCGTCACGCAGGGCAATCATGTAGCCAAACTCGCCGCGCAGGCAGCCGAGCGCTGCCTCGGCGCCGCACTGGGTCGCAAAGATGCGGTCCTGGGCGTCGGGCTGGCCGCCGCGCTGCGTGTGGCCGGGGATGGCGACGCGGGTCTCGCGACCGGTCTTGGCTTCGATCTCCTTGGCGATGTCGTAGACAATCGACGGGCTCGTGCGCTCGGCGAGCTTCTTCTTGTACTCCTTCTTGGACAGCGCCGCGTCCTCCTTGGAGATAGCGCCCTCGGCGACGGCCACGATGGTAAAGCGGCTGCCGGTTTCCATGCGATGTTCAATGGTCTTGATGACGTTATCCATGTCGTAGGGAATCTCGGGAATCAAGATGACATCCGCGCCGCCCGCGACGCCGGCGTACAGCGGGATCCAGCCAACCTTGTGGCCCATGATCTCGATGACAAACACGCGGCCGTGGCTCGAGGCGGTAGTGTGGATGTCGTCGATGCACTTGGTGGCGACGTCGATGGCGCTCGTAAAGCCAAACGTCAGCTCGGTGCCCCAGGTGTCGTTATCGATGGTCTTGGGCAGGGCGATAACGTTGAGGCCCTCTTCGCGCAGGCGGTTGGCGGTCTTGGTTGAGCCGTTACCGCCCAGCATAAACAGGCAGTCGAGCTGCAGCTTATGATAGGTGTGGACCATCGCCGGCACCTTCTCGACACCATCGGCTTCGGGGGTATCCAGGCGCTTGAACGGCGTGCGGCTCGTGCCCAGGATGGTGCCGCCGCGGGTGAGGATACCGCTAAAATCGGCGGGCGTCATGACGCGGAATCTGCTGTAGATAAGGCCCTGGTAGCCGTCCTCAAAACCGTAGATCTCGATAGGTTCTTCGCTATTGGTCATAAGCGTTTTGACGATGCCGCGCATGGTGGCGTTGAGCGCTTGGCAGTCGCCGCCACTGGTAAGAAGACCGATCCTAAGCATGATGAATCCTTCCGGGCAAGTTATAACATGCGCATAAGTTTACCCCCGCACACTGTTGATACGGGGGTAAAACGTGTTAGCTCAAGCGTATGGAAATGTAAGCAACGTCAGGGAACGTAAGGTCGACGGGCCTGGCTCCTTACAGCGCAAAGGCGTCGACGTCGCCCCAGTGGCGGCGCAGAGTGATGGCGGCAGCGGGCTCGGTATTGTCAAAGATGACCGACCATTGCGTATTGCTGGTGATGTCTTCCGGATTGGGCTCTTGGGCTGCGGCGCGAAGGGCCTTCCAAGCGACTGCCTCGTCTTGGGCGCCGGCATGGGCGTCGAGGACATCGGCGATGGCGACGGCGCGCTCTTTACCATGGCCCAGCTCGCCATTCTTTTGGTTGGGCAGCACTTCGTCACCATAGCAGGCGTAGAAGTTCGTAACCTGGCGTACGGGAGTCGCTTTGAAAGCGCGGTCCGGATCGTGCGGATCCCACTCTACTACGCGCGCGTCACCGGCGGCGTCGTTGATAAAGAAGTGATAATCGCGTCCGGCCATGGCGTGCATGTCGTAGGCGGAAAGCAGGTCTACGGCCTCCTGCGTGGTAGCCGCGCGGTCGAGCACAAGGCGGATGGCGAGCGAAGTGTTGATGACGGGGCGTTGCGTGTCCTGGTCACAGGGCTTGGAATCCAGGGTGAGTACGGCAATGGACACGCCGCATTCGTTAACACCGTCGAGCTGGGCAAACGGGCCCATGAGCGCGGCGGCGCGTCCGGCGACGGAGTCAAGCGGAGTGTTATCGCCCAGGTTGTTAAGGGCCGCAAAGCCGATGGAGGCATAGCCGTCGCGCGGGTGATTGCGCACCAGCAGCGCCGAGGTGTCGTCCTTAAAGTCGTAATTGCGACCGGTGCGCACGCGGCCTTCGGCATCTACGGCGGCAAAGGCGCTGCAGGCAAACTGGGGCGCCTGGACATGTGCCGGCACGCCGGGCAACACCTGCGCCACCACAGCATCGATGTAGGCCTGATCGTCGCGCACGCCAGCGGCGATGATGCGGTCGAGGTCGTAGTCGTAGGCGACGTCGATTGCATACAGGTCATAGTCATCCGCGTAGCCGGTCAAGCGTTTGAGCGACGCGGCGGACTTGATTTGCTTGTGATAAACGATACCGGTGGCAGCGGCAAGGCCGACGGCGACTCCCGCGACACCGCAGGCGATGGCAATGTTACGTGGCTTCATGACGGCTCCTCTCGTCCTGTTAGCGTAATTGTCGCAAAAGAAGCGTGGGCATGATGGCTCAACTTGGCGAGCGGCGCGGGATTAAACACGGAATGAAGAGTGCGGCGCTGGCGCGGCGGGGTATGCTGGAAGGGACCATCAACCCAGCGAAAGGGGAGAGCATGACGGATCAGGAAACGCCCGAGCGCGCGCATGTGACGGCCGATGATATCGAGGCCGCCAACGACCTTATCGACTTTATCGAGGCATGCCCCAGCATGTTCCATACGGCGGCGACCATTATGGCCGAGCTCGACGAGGCAGGCTTTACCTACCTGCCCGAGAATGCGGCGTGGGACATTGAGCCGGGCGGGCGTTATTACACGCAGCGCAACACCTCGAGCGTTGTTGCCTTTAAGGTGGGCGAGGACCTGGCCGCAACGTGGGGCGAGGACGGCGTTGCCGGCGACTATCATTTTCAGCTCACGGCGTCGCACAGCGATTCGCCGACGTTTAAGGTCAAGGCCGTGCCCGAGCTCGATGGCGCAGGCGAGACGCTGCGCCTGAACACCGAGGCCTACGGCGGCATGATCGACTACACCTGGTTCGATCGCCCGCTGGCGCTCGCGGGCCGCGTGCTGGTGCGCGAGGGCGACCGTATTGAGAGCCGTCTGCTTGCCACCGAGCGCGAGGTCGCTATCATTCCGAGTCTTGCTATCCATATGAACCGCGGCGTTAACGAGGGCTTTGCTCCCAACCGAGCCGTTGACCTGTGTCCGCTCATCAGCGCCGGCGAGCTTAAACAGGGTGACTTCGATGCCCTGATCGCCGAAGAGCTGGATGTTGAGCCCGAGCAAATTCTGGGCCGCGATCTGTTCCTGGTCAATCGTCAGGATGCGCGCATTTGGGGCTGGGCCGACGAGTTTATCTCGACGCCCAAGCTCGACGACCTTGCCTGCGCCTACACCTCGCTGCAGGCATTTTTGGGTGCCGAGAACGCGCATGACGTCTCGGTCTTCTGCTGCTTTGATAACGAGGAGGTTGGCTCCGAGACCAAGCAGGGCGCCATGTCGACGTTCTTGGCCGACGCGCTGCGCCGCATCAACGGATCGCTGGGCTTTGACGACGAGTCGTACCATCGCGCACTTGCCGCCTCGATGCTTGTGAGCTGCGACAACGCGCATGCCGTGCACCCCAGCCACGCCGAGAAGTGCGATGCCCGCAACCAGGTTGTGCTTAACGGCGGCATCGTCATCAAGGAAGCCGCCAACCAGCACTACTGCACCGATGCCTTTAGCCGCGCGGTGTTCCAGGCCATCTGCGATGATGCCGACGTGCCCACGCAGGCCTTTGCCAACAAGAGCGACATGGCCGGCGGCTCTACGCTTGGCAATCTGTCCAATATGCAGGCGAGCATGCATGCTGTGGACGTGGGCCTGCCGCAGCTTGCCATGCACTCGAGCTACGAGACCGGCGGCGTGCGCGACGTTATGTACGCCATCCGCGCCCTCACCGCCTTCTACGAGCGCGACCTAACCATCAACGGAGCCGAAAGCGTGGAGCTGTAAATGCGAGCCGAAGAAATGAAGGCCGAGCATGGGGCTCAGCTTATTGATCGGGGTTTACAGCTGTTCGTCGCCGCTTGCCATGAGTCAGGGGTCGACGTGTCCAAGGCGCGACCAACGAGTGCTGAAGAACTCAAACGTAACGCCTATTCGGACCGCTATGACGAGGAGACGGACTGGCTCTAATAAGCGAAGTGTCGAAAACGCTAGATGTATGTTTGATATCACTTTGGTGAGAGTGTCGCAGGCAGAACTACCGGTATGGCGCAAGCCAACCTGACCCCATTGCACCAAACCCTCCAAAAAGGGACAGGTTCATTTTGGCAGGTTTTATCTGGGCAAATGCCGCAATACCACCAGCTGGACGGAATTGTTAAGACACCGCGGGTTGGGCAAACGTCAGCGAGCGACGTCCAGAGCGAACAAGTTGGCATGAAAAAGGCGAGGTATTGACCTTCTGGTCATGCCTCGCCTTTTGAATGACAAATTGTCGCTCTGGGCGGCGCGCAGCGTCGAGTGGTTCCGGCGTTTGGTAAAACGCCGGAACAAATCAGTGCTCGATCCAGCAGCACAGCGTTTCGCCAGCTTGCAAGTGGCGCAGATTCTCTGCGGCGATATCCACCACGTTGTTGAGCGTGGCCTCTAGGTGGAACCAGCCGGAGATATGCGGCGTGATGAGCATATTGGGCGCATCCCACAGCGGGCTTGTCGCGGGCAGCGGCTCGGGATCGGTGACGTCGACCGCGGCGCCGGCAAGGTGGCCCGACTCAAGGGCGGCAACCAGGTCGTCGGCAATCACGAGGTCGCCGCGGCCGCCGTTGGCAAAGAAGGCGCCCGGCTTCATTGCAGCAAAGAACTCGGCATTTGCCAGACCACGGGTCTCGGGCGTGCTGGGCATAAAGGACGCTACGACGTCGGCCTCGGCCAAGCGCTCGGGCAGGGCGTCCATGCCGTCCATGTCCTCAAACACGATGGGGTAGACGAGCGGATGGCGCTTGATGCCGCGGACGTGCGCGCCCATGCTGCGGCAGAGTGTGGCGAAGTGCCCACCGATATCGCCGGCGCCCAGTACGAGGACATTGGCGTTTTTGAGCGAAGTGACCGGCCCCAGATCCTCCCAGCGATGCTCGCGCTGCAAATCTTGGTAGCCGGGCAGGCGCTTCATCATAGAAAGGACCATGGCAAACATGTGCTCGCTCACGGCCTGGCCGTAGGCACCCACCGAGCAGGAGAGCTTGGCATCGGCCGGCACGGTGCCGGCGGCAAGGTAATCGTCGTAACCGGCACTCTGCAGCTGCAACAGCTGGAGATGCTCACATGCCGTGAGCATGGCGGGGTCGATGTTGCCCAGAATCACGTCGGCATCGGCGACCTGCTCGCGTGTGACCGCATCGGCGCTCGTATAGATAAAGTCCTCGCCCGGAGCACTCGACTCAAGAATCGCGCGATGACGATCGTTGGCGGGCAGCAAAACCAAGATGTTCACAAGCAGTTCTCTCCGTTCAACCTACCAAAAAGGGGCAGGTTTATTTTGGCAGGTTTTATCAGGCAAAACGTTCAAACAAAACGCCGGGTGCAAGACGGGTGTGCCCGCCAGCATCCGGCGTCCGTACGGCTACCAGCTCAGCAGCTCGTAACCATCCTCGGTCACGACCAGCTGAACCTCGCACTGGGCGGAGTCGCTGCCGTCCTTGGTGCGCACGCACCAGCCATCACCCTTGCTGATCTTAATGTCGGGCTTTCCGGCGTTGACCATGGGCTCGATGGTAAAGACCATGCCCGGCACCATGATGGTGTCCACGTCGGGCGCCTCGGTGGTAAAGCCCACGAACGGGTCCTCGTGGAACTCCTTGCCAATGCCGTGTCCGCCGTACTCACGCACCACGCTAAAGCCGGCATCTTCGACCGTCTTTCGCACGGCCTCGGCCATGACGGACAGCGGCAGCCACGGCTTGACGGCGGCAAGGCCCGCCTCCACGCTGGCGCGCGTGACGTCAACCAGGCGCTGGCGCTCGGCCGAGACCTCGCCGATGCAGAACATGCGGCTCGAATCGCTAAAGTAGCCGTCCAAGATCGTGGAGCAGTCCACGTTGATAATGTCGCCCTCGTGCAGCACGTCCGTGTCGCAGGGAATGCCGTGGCAGACGACGTCGTTGATCGAGGTGCACACGCTCTTGGGGTAGCCCTCGTAGTTGAGGTCGGCCGGCGTGCCGCCGTGCTCGACGGTGTAGTCGTAGATCATCTGGTCGATCTGGTTGGTGGTCATGCCCGCAGCGATGTGCTCGCCGACGTAGTCGAGCACACCCACGTTGATGGCGGCCGAGCGCTTGATGCCCTCGATGTCGGCAGGTGTCTTGTAGAGCGTACGGGGCAGAACCTCCCAGCCCTCCTCCCACAGGCGCTCGAGGCGCTCGTCGAAGGCGCTGTGACATTTCTTATATTTTTTGCCGCTGCCGCACCAGCAGGCGTCGTTGCGGCCGGGCACGGGTCCTTTGTCATACATGGCTAACTTCCTTTCATCCGCAGCTAGTATAGCCCACCCACGCGTCCATAAAAGTTGCGGTGATATAGTTCCGATTTAAGCGGTTTAACAGCACAAATAGGAACTATATCACCGCAACTGATGGAGCGGGATGGCTGACACTAGCTGCTGCGTGGTTTTGCTAGTAGCTCACCTGGCAGGGAATGTCGAGGGCTTGGACGCGCGCGGCAATGGCGTCGAGCACCTCGGGCGCCGCTTTAGCAAGGCCGGCGACCGGTGTCTCGCGCGCCACCGTGTAGATGGTCGCCTCCTGCGGACGAATGCGCTCAAGCGCCGCGAGCCAGGGGGCAACGTACTCCTCGCCGGTGTTGTCGATGAGCTTGCCCTGATACTCGCCGGTCAAAAAGATCGTCTGGATAATAACGTGACCGTCAAAGCTTGCGAACGTCTCGATCTGGTGCTCGACGTCGTAGGGGCCAACGGGCTGGTCGAGCAGCTGGATAAACGCCGGGTCGACGGTATCGAGCTTGAGGATGTTGTCGTCGGCCATCATGAGCGCGTCGTGCACCTCGGGGCGATCGGCGCGCGTGCCGTTGGAGAGCACGGCGATCTTGGAGTTTGGGGCAAGCTCGTCGCGCAGCGCGATGGCGCCGGCGATGGCCTGCGGAAACTCCGGTGCGGCGGTGGGCTCGCCGTTGCCTGCGAAGGTGATCACATCGGGGAGCTCGCCCTCGGCTGCCATCTCGCGCAGCTTTGCTTCGAGCGTGTCGAGTACTACGGCGGCTGTGTTGTACGGCTCATGGCAGGGGCGCTCGGCGTTGAGGCCGTTTTCGCAGTACATGCAGTCGAACGTGCAGATTTTGCCGCTGGCCGGCATCATGTTGACGCCGAGCGAGAGACCAAGGCGACGGCTGCGAACGGGCCCAAAGATAGGGCTGGCATTCAAAAACGTAGACATAGGCATATGCTCCTCTAGACAATTGTGCCTAAGCATAGCATCGGCTCCAAAACAAGGTGCGGGCTCTTGCTTTACAAGTTTCGTTTTTTCACGTCGCTCATTATGCTGCGCCATGAAAAGCCTCGGCTCGGGTACAGTTAATTTGTTAACAAGGCATAAGGCAATGCGGGTCCATCCAACCGTACTGACGTGCAACTGGATGGGCATTGATGATGGGGGCACAACATGGATTTTACGGTCGAGAATGCGGGCACCACGATTGCCTGTCGCGAATATGCCGGCCCGGATGTGTCGCCTGATACTCCTGCCTTGGTGTGCGTGCACGGTGCTTGTGTCGACGGCACATTTTTCGACGGCATCGCTTGTGAGCTCAGCCGCAACTACCGCGTAATTGCCTACGACCGCCGCGGCTGTGGTGGCAGCAGCGAAGCGGCAGACGGCAGCTATGATCTTTCCACTCAGGCCGCCGACCTGCAGGCCGTGATCGAACGCGTTGGCGCTCCGACAAATGTGCTTGCGCATAGCGCCGGCACGTTGGTGGCGCTGGAGCTTCTTCGCACCGAACCCCATCTCGTCGCCCGTGCGATTCTGCATGAGCCGGCTGTGTCGGCCGAAGGCGTCGGCATGGGCGCGGCTCCGGTTTTGCTCGATATGATTGCGGCTGGAAAGGTTTCAAGGGCGCTCCGGCTTTTCTTGGGAGCCCTCGGCGACTTGGATCCCGAGGCTCCTGGGACGACCGAAGCGGAAGCCAAACATGCCCTGCGCAATGGTCGTTGCTTCATGGCCAATGAATACGGAACAAATATGACTTACGTTCCCAATTGGGATAGTGTCCGCGCATCGAAGTCCGTTGCTGCTGTGCTTCTCGGCGAGCTTTCGGTCGGTACGCCCCGCGAGGCTGGTGCGCGAGCGGCTGCCGAATATCTCGATTGCCCTCTCGTGACGATCCCGGGCGCGCACAACGGCCTGCGCGATCGCCCGGCAGCGGCTGCCCCGGCCGTTCGTGGCATCCTGGGGCTCTAGCGCCCGCAATAGCCAAAGCAGGCTTCATCCGCAGACGTTTCGGCCGCGTTAACAAATGTGCTCAAAACCTCACGCCTGCGGCTTCAATCGCGCTGTCTGCCAACTCATAAAAACGTAACAGTATTCACGTGCTTACCTGCATCGGCAAGGTGTTACCCTTGTAGCATTTGGAACCCGCCGCTACCATGCGAAACTATCGAAAGGGCCCCATATGCTCAATAATCACGAGGCAAATCTAACCGACGAGGAGGCTGCCGCCGAGGTCGCCCGCGTCGCGAAGACCTACCCCGTGGTGCGTTTGCTGTCGGCCGATCAGATTAAGAGCGAGCCTAACTGCCTGCTCGCCGGCGATCGGTGTCCTTGTTTGCGCCAGTCGAGTCTTGAGGCCTTGGCAGACTCCGATGAGGTGTCGGAGCAACTGCTCAGTGATGGTATTGAGTACCGCGCTCGCCTGCGCCCTCTGAAGGTCGAGGGCGAGCCTCACGTCCTGCTGATGGTGCGTCCGATCAATGAGCAAGAGGCTGCAGAAGAGGACCTTGTCTACACCGACGTGCTGACGAGTGTGCGCAATCGCCGATATTACGAGGAAAAGCTCCGCAACGCCCGCATGAATGCCGGCGTTGCGGTGATCGACCTTGATGATTTTAGGGTCTTCAACGATACGTGCGGCCGTCATGCCGGCGACCTTGCACTCGGTGCTGTGGCGACGGCCATACGCAGCGGAATTCGTTCGACTGACGAGCTTGTGCGCTATGGCTGCGACAAGTTTGTGGTCGTCATGCCCAATATTCCCTCCGATGACTTCACCCGTCGCCTGCATCAGGTATCCGACGCCGTTCATGCCACGATTATTCCGGGCCATGAGTACGTGAGCTTGACGGCATGTGTTGGTGGCGTTCGCATTCATGGCGAGACGGTCGATGAGGGCGTTGGCCGCGCTGTCCAGTTACTGAGCCGTGCCAAGGCAAAAGCCGGTACGGTCGTGACCGATGGCGATTCCATCGAGGCCTTCCAAAGCGAAAAGCCTTCGGTGCTTATCGTCGATGACTCCGAGATGAACCGAGCCATTCTCAGCGAGATGCTCAAGGACGAGTATTGCATCCTCGAGGCCGATAACGGTCGTACGGCGCTCGATATGGTCGACCGTTATGGCGATGAGTTGTCGCTCGTGCTGCTGGATATTGTCATGCCGGGCGCGAGCGGCTTTGAGGTACTGGCCGATCTGTCGCGCCGATCGGGTATCGACAATCTGCCTGTCATCATGATTTCGAGCGAAGATTCCGATGATATGGTTCTGCGCGCGTACGAGCTGGGCGCCTCGGACTATATCAACCGCCCGTTTGACTCCCGTGTCGTGCGCCGTCGTGTCAGCAACACCATCCGCCTATACGCCAAACAGCGCCGTCTGACGAACCTGCTGTCCCAGCAGTACAACGAGCGCGTCAAGAACAGTCGCATGCTCATCGACATCATGGCCGGCGTCATGGAGCTTCGCAACGGCGAGAGCGGCAGGCACGTTACAAACATCGAGAAGCTGACTGAGCTGCTGCTTGGCTGTCTGGTCCAGCGTGGCGGCACGATCTCCCTCGACAATGAGGAACGCTCCACGATCGCCCTGGCTTCGGCGCTGCACGATATCGGCAAGATGTCGATTGACGATGCGATTCTCAACAAGCCCGGACGCCTTACGCCCGAGGAGTTCGAGATTATGAAGACGCATACCACGATCGGCGCCGACATGCTGCGTGAGCTGGGTAGCCATCACGCCGGCAATGCGCTTATGGAATATGCGTACCAGATTGCGCGTTGGCATCACGAGCGCTGGGACGGCAAGGGTTATCCCGATGGCCTTAAGGGAGACGAAATTCCCATTGCCGCACAGGTGGTTTCGGTGGCCGACGTGTACGATGCGCTGACGAGCGTGCGCGTGTACAAGGACGCTATCCCGCACGAGGAAGCGATCAAGATGATTCTGGACGGTAAGTTCGGCACCTTTAACCCGTTGCTGCTCGACTGTTTGCTCGAGGTGCAAGACCAAATTGCCGAGACGTTGGCACGCCCCGCCGATGTCGTCGCGTTTCCCACGATTTAGTTTGACCAAAGGAGTTTTTAATCCATGATTTCCATGCGTGAGGCGTATGAGAAGATCGGCGCCGATTACGATGGCGCATCCGTTCGGCTGATGGGCGAGGAGATGCTCGCCCGCTTTGCCCTTAAGTTCCTGGATGACGAGAGCATGGACAAGTTTGAGGCCGCTATTGCGGCAGGAGACGCCGAGAGTGCGTTTATGGCCGTGCATACGCTCAAGGGCGTGAGCCAGAACCTGGGGTTCGACAATCTGTACGAGCCGGCGGTTGTGGTGACCGAGGCGTTGCGCGATGCCGATACCGTTGACGGCGCCCGTGATGGGATACATGCGCTACGGCAGCAGTATGCGGCTACGATGTCGGCCCTGCGCGAGGCGGCTGAGTAAGGGCTTGCAGGCCTTGTGCCGCCCAGAGTCCGTTGATGTAGACATAAAAGGGCGTCCCCAATGACTATGAGAGTGGATAATCTCCCGTTTTAGGCCCGGTGGCGGCCTCAAAGTGGGAGATTATCCACTCTCGTTCGATACATGTCCAAAATCCACTCTCACCCCTTCTGATTAGTGAATGGCCTATGCGCACTGGTTGGGCTTTCCGGATGCAATCCGTATCGTTGTTCGATAAACTATCCGAATAACGATAGGGTTAATGAGGGTGAGTGTATGTCCAACAGCGTTCAACGTATGGCCAAGGCGCGCGAAAGTATCAGGAAGCTTGGCTTTTGCATGACGGTCGTTTTTACGGGAATGCTCGTCGCTTTTGTCGCGTTGGTTGTTTACGTGATCTGGTATGCGATTGCAAACGTTGCTTCTGTCGATTCTTTCGGTGTCGTGACGCTTCTCGACGGCGGGCGCGTCGTCATCCCAAGCGGACTGTGCATGGCGCTTGTCGCAGGTATTTCGCTTGTCGTTATGTGCGGAATTAGCCGTAACATCTCGCGGGGCGTATCGCCCTTTACCAAGGCGCATGTGCGGCTTATCCGTGTTCTTGCACTTGCCTTTGCTGTTAACGCCGCGGTTTCGCTTGTTGGTGCCTATGAATCGGTCGATCTCACCATTGGCGGACTGGAGCTTTACATCGTGCCTCATTCCTTCGTTGTTGCGATTTGCCAAGGTGTTACCTTGGATGCGGGGTCGTTTATCGGCGCGGTCGTCTGTTTATTTATCTCGGCAATCTGGAGTTATGCCTCGCTGCTCCAAGAGCAGTCTGATGAGCTTGTGTAGGGAGGAAACATGAGCTATCTCATCATCGAGCTCGAGACACAGCTGCTTAAGACCGGAAAGACCAGCGCCGATCTGATTCGGGCGACGGGGCATACTCCGGCTAATATTTCAAAGCTAAGAAACGGAAAAATTAAAGCCATTCGCCTCAAGACGCTTCTCGATATCTGTGATGAACTTGATTGTCAGCCGGGAGATATTATTCAGCGCGTGAGCGAGGAGGAGCTCGAGGAGCTTATTGTCGAGCGCGCAAAAAATGTCGTGAGGCAGATGCGGGACGGCGGAGGCAACGAGGCGTCGCTTCCGACATCAGTCTTCGCCGTCGATTTGAGCGACGAGTAGCGTAAAGCGAACAACTAAAAACGAAATATCAGTGCGATGGGACCCGTGTTTAACGCAGGTCCTTTCTTTTGAAATTATCTTGACAAATTCAAGTTATCGACAAACAATAACTAGAAGTAAATTCGATAAGAGAAAGGAGGAACGATATGAGCTGGATAGTAAAGCCGAGCTATGTGGACCCCGGTGGTGGGTGCAACGGTTACTGCAAAAAATTCTGTGGAGCACGCGTCTGCACCAAGAACTGCAGTAAAAACTACTGCGGTGTTTATTCCTAGCAGTTGTGGCTGTTGCCAGACGACAGTCTGGCAACAGCGGTTTTATTATCTAGCAGAATGGGTGGACAATGAACGCATCAGCGGTAAGGCTATCAAAGGTGTCGAAGCGCTATAGGAAACGGCGCGTTTTGCGTGACGTTTCCTTCGAGGTGCATCAGTCTGAGCTCTGCGCCCTTGTTGGTGCAAACGGGGCGGGCAAAAGCACGCTTATTAAAATCGTATTGGGCCTCTGTGAGCCATCGTCGGGGAGCGTGGAGCTCTTTGGAGGCAAGTCGAAAAAAGAGCTGAGCCTGATGCGGACGCGTGTCGGCTATGTGCCAGATTCCTGCGGAGCATACCAATCTCTCAGTGCGGCTGAGAATCTTCGGATCCGATGTGCGGAATGGGGGCTCGATGAGAAACGTGAGGTTCCTCGCGTCTTGGGCCTGGTCGGGCTGGACGTCGATGAGAAAAAGAGCGTGAGCAGTTTTTCTCTGGGAATGAAACGGCGACTGGATATAGCTACGGCTTTATTGGGCGACACCGACGTACTAATTTTCGATGAGCCGGCAAATGGATTGGATCCGTTGGGCATCGAGAGTATATGGGCCCTTATCGGTCGATTGAATCGAGAGCAGGGTAAGACCATGCTCATCTCTAGTCATGATTTGGATGAGTTGGCATCGGTTGCAACAAGTTGCGTGTTTATTCATGACGGCGAACTGCTGAAAAAGGAATCGATGGACGTCATAAGGGATGAGGCGCCATCCCTAAAAGAGTATTACAGGCGCTTGATGAAGGCGGTCTCGCTATGAAGCGGGCGATCCATCCCATAAAGGCAGATATGATGCGTTTGCACAGGATATTTCCGGCGAAGTTTGGTCTTGCGCTTATGTTGGCGTTCGGCCTTCTCTTCGGCATCTTTCTAAAAAACGGAACAACGTTGCTCGCCTTTGGCTATGGCGTTTGTGGGGAGGATATTGGTTTCCACTGGAATGCAATCGATCCTTCTGCGCCTGATGAGTCCCTTGCGCGCAGCGCTTTTGCCGGTACATCCCTGTTCGTTCCACTCATCGTTTGTTTGGTGCTTTTACAGGAGCATGGCTATAAAGAGGGGCACCGAATTTCTTCGGCAAGAGGTCTCAACCGCTTTTATGGGGCTCTAGCCCATGCATTTTCGTCTGCTTTAATAATTGGCGCAGCGTATAGCGCGCTTTGCCTTCTTCTTTTTGCAATAGCCATAATACGTGGAGGGCATAACTACTCGCACAACATACTAACTGTATTTTTGCCTGCAATGATAGTCAACGCCGTATTGGTGATATCGGTTGCGCTGGAGACGGTGACCATCTATCGGATAACGGGCAGCGCTGTATTGAGCGGGGCCGTGGTGATAGTTGGATTTGTCATGAGCTTGACGCTCTACGGAGCCTTCCTTCAGGCACCTATACCATCCTTGCGATGGATCTTCTTTCTTCCGGGGCCGTACCTTGGAGTTGGATGTGCCCTTGGGTATAGCGATATGGGGCAGCTGACGCTTCTGGGATATGGCGCGGCAGCCAGCTGTCTATCGGTATTGATTTACGCTCTCGTGAGCTTTCGTGCTGGGGGTGTGCTCAATGGCTCGTCAGACTAGAAGATTCCTTCATTCAGAATTGAAGCATGTGAGCAAATGGACGTACGCCTTAATCCTGGTAATTTATGCGTGCATGGTGGTATTGCAGCTTAGTTCTTTCCCGATATGGTTCTGTAGCCTCCGTGAGAACAGTTTCTTAGGCTTTTTCCCAGACCCGACGCTTCGGCTATCGGCAGAGGATGTCCTTCTATTTGGTAATGCAGAGGTTTTTCGCGGTCTGCTGTTCAACGTAGCCCCGTTGGCTCATGCATTGTTCTTTCCGTTCATCGCGGCTTGCATTGTGCCGCGCTTTGTCAGTTCGGGCTTTATTGAGGAACCGTGGGGGTTGTCGGAGGCTCGGGGAGGGAAGCGTGTGTGCGCTATCGTTGCGCGAGTGGTGCTGTCTTCTTTTGCCCTTTTGGGCGCGTTTATCCTGTCGACTGTCGTTTTGTACTGCCTTAACTGCGCGATCGTTTTAGATGCTCAACAGTATTTCAACCTGCATGTATGTTGCTATCGACTTGTTCTTGCTGCCGCTGCCTGCCTTGCATACGTGGTTTCTTGCGTAATCGTTGTTTCCTATTTTGGGTCCGGCTTCGGTCCGATTGGCATGCTGTTGCTTGTCAACGTTGTAGCGATCTACATACAGCTCGGGGCCAATTCCATGCTTCCGCTTCCAGCCTCGATGCTCATGTGGATTTGTGGCGTGACCCCGTTGGGGAATAGTCAATGCATTTCGATTCTAATTGACTGCCTAATAAACGTAGCAAGCGTTTTTGCCATTTGCTTTGCCGTCGACCGATTGCGGTCGAGATTTCTTTGATTGTTTGTGAGGGATAATCATACCGAGCATACCAAATACAGGGGGCGCGGGCACCGTGGCTGATGTCCGCCCCCCGGCATGGAAGGTTTAAGCCTGTGTGATTCGCGAGCTAGCGCGCTTGCTTAACCTTTGCCGCTGCCTCGACAAACGACTTCCACAGGTTAAAGTCGGTCTCGAGCGTCTTCCACGTGTACTCAGGGTGCCATTGCACGCCTAGACAGAATGGCTGGCCTTCGACCTCGATGCACTCGGGAACGCCGTCGGTTGCCTTGGCGACCAAGCGTGTGCTTTTACCCAGACGATCGACGCAGCAGTGGTGTGCGGAGTTGGTCTGGATCAGCCTGTGCCCGCCAAGCGCGCGCTCCAGCAACGAACCCGGCACGACCTCGACGGGATGCACAGGGTCGTTGAGCACGTGGGTATGGCGCCACTGCGTGCGGCCCTTGCGCGCACCCAGGCTCGGCACGTCCATGCACAGGGTGCCGCCACTGGCGACATTGAGCAACTGCGTGCCGCGGCAGGTGGTAAAGAGCGGCTTTTTGGCGCGGAGCACCTCGCCGACCAGCTTAAACTCAAAGCTATCGCGGATCTCGCAGCAGAGGGTGGGGTCGTAGGGTCGATCATCGCCCCAACGTTTGGGATTGACATCGGGGCCGCCGGGAATGGCGATGCCGTCGGCGATATCGACGTAATGACGGATGACCTCAATGTCCTCGGTGATGGACATCTGCAGCGGCAGGCCGCCTGCGGCAAGGATGGCATCGACAAAGACACTTGCGATTTCCTCGTTGGGGGAGAGCATCTCGGTTAAAAACGGCTCTGCCTCTTCCCAGCGCGGTGCGACGAGGATGAGTGGGCGGTCGGCGGGGGCGACGTCGACGTGCGGGGTGTAGGACGATGAAGTACGAGTTCCGATCATAGGTGTTGCTTTCGAATCTAAAGGTGACAGGGCGCATGAGAGACGTGGGACAACACTTCCGATGAATTTGTCCCACGGGGTGGCTGGTTAGTGGCCCTTGATGGAGTTGAGGAAGTCCTGGGCGCGCTTGGTCTGGGGGTGGTCGAAGAACTCATCGGGCGTGCCGGTTTCCACGATCTGGCCGTCGCCCATAAACACGACGCGGTCGGCTACGCGGCGGGCGAAGTTCATCTCGTGTGTGATGACGATCATCGTCATGCCCTGCTGGGCCAGACGGACCATGACTTCGAGCACCTCGTTGATCATCTCGGGGTCAAGAGCGCTCGTGGGCTCGTCAAAGAGCATGGCCTTGGGCTGCATGGCGAGTGAACGGGCGATGGCCACGCGCTGCTGCTGGCCGCCCGAAAGCTGTGCGGGTACCTTGTTGGCCTGCTCGGCCACGCCCACGCGGCTCAGCAGGTCCATGGCGCGCTCACGAGCCTCCTCCTTGGAGACGCCCAGCACATCGACCGGTCCCAGCATAACGTTCTGCAACACGGTCATATGCGCGAACAGGTTGAACTGCTGAAACACCATGCCCAGCTCGGCACGCATGCGGGCAAGATCCTTGCCTTCCTGCGGCAGGGGCTGACCCTCGATGAGGATCTCGCCCGAGTCGATGGTCTCCAGGCGGTTGATGGTGCGGCACATGGTCGACTTGCCCGAACCCGAGGGGCCAATCACGACAACGACCTCGCCGCGGTCGACCGAGAGGTTGATGTCATTGAGGACATGCAGATCGCCGTAGTGCTTATCGACATGCTTGAGCTCGATCAGCGGCTGGTTGCCGGAAGCGGAAGTGCTCTGTGCCATAATGCTCGGCTCCTTATTCCTAGAAATCGTAAATCGTTAGCGGATGATGGTTACGCCGGTCTTGTGCGAAACATAGATGGCGGCCTTATTAATCGCGACGTTGATGAGGATGTAGATGACCGCGATCACCAGGTAGACCGACACGAGCGCGTCGTAGTTGGTAATGAGTACGCGGGCGTTTTGCATCAGGTCGGGGTAGCTCACCACGTAGGCGACGGTGGTGTCCTTGACCACGACCACGAGCTGCGAGATCAACGACGGGATAATAAAGCGAATCGCCTGGGGCAGCACGATTTTAAAGGTGATTTTGGCTTTGGAGAGGCCGAGTGCCTGGGCTGCCTCGACCTGGCCGCGCGGTACGGCGTTGACGCCGGCGCGGAAGATCTCGGCCAGCACGCCGGCAGCGGCGAGTGCGACGGGCAGCGTGAGCATCCAAAACGACGGCAGCGCGATCTTGTACTGCGGAAGCACCAAAAAGAAGAAGTAGATGAACAGCAGGCTCGGTACGCCGCGGAAGAAATCGGTGAGCACGCGGCAGACCAGCTGCAGCGGCTTAATATCGCTCGTGCGGCCGAGCATGAGGGCGAGGCCCAGAACCAGTGCGATGGCGCCGGCGGTGAGTGCAACCTTAACGGTGCCCTCAAAGCCGGCAAGCAGGAACTTCCAGGTGGTGAGGTGCGTAAAGAAGTACCAGTAATGGACCGAGAGCTGGCCGGTCACATAAAAGCGCTGCAGCACGAGGACGACAAGTGCGGCCACGGCAACGAGCGAGATGGCGGTGCCGATGCGAATCTTGGCGCGCATCTTGGGGCCGGGGGCCTCGTAGAGCGCGTCGCGCATGGTGAGCGCAGGGGAGGAGTGCTTGCTCATCGGAGGATTCTCACCTTCTTATCGATATAGTTGCCAATGTGGCTCACCACAAAGGCCGTGCCCAGGTAGCCGAGGGCCGAGATAAAGAACGCGGCGACGCCACCGAGCGAGCGCGTGTTGATGTAGCTCACGACGCCGGTGAGCTCCTGCGGTTGAAGCGGCACCTGGCTGCCGAGGGCGGTGGTGAGCATGACGGCGATAAAGAGGTTGGTCATGGGCAGCACGCTCGAGCGCAGCGCCTGCGGAATCACGATTTTGGCGAGGATACGGCTGAAGCTCATGCCGAGTGAGCGGGCGGCCTCGACCTGACCGACGCCCACGGTGTTGATGCCGCTCATAAAGTTCTCGGACCCAAAGGCCGAGCCCAACAGCACCGTGGCGACGATAACGCAGGTGCGATAGGGCAGGACGATCTTGAGCGGCGGCAGCGCGTAGACGACGATGATGAGCAGCGCGATGCCGGGGATGTTACGGAAGACCTGGACATGCAGGTCGCCAAAGACGCGCAGCGGCTTGAGTGGCGACACGCGCATCACGGTGACGGCAACGGCCAGCACCATGGCGATGGCAAACGACTCAAGCGTCATGCCCCAGGTCGCGAGCAGCGCGTCGATATAGTTCTGGCCATAGAGCGACCAGAGCTCGGAGAGACTCATGCGGACCTCCCGCCGGTAAGGAAAGGGGCTCCCGTATGTACGGAAGCCCCGACAACTCAGTAAGGAAACAGTTTAGCGCAATAAAGTGTTCCGTACGTTTCCATATGGTTTCGTAGCGGCTGTTGCCCAGCTTGCGGGCTTAGGCGCCGACCTCGGGCAGCTCGGGAACGTTGGTGTCGCCCGTGCGGTCGCCGATGCAGATCTGCCACAGCTCGGTCCAGGTGCCGTCGTCCTCGATCTTCTTAAGGAAGTCGTTAACAAAGGCGACGCCGTCGGAATCGAGCGGCAGGCCGATGCCGTAGGGCTCCTTGCTGCCGAAGGGCTTGCCGGCGATCTTGTACTTGCCGGGCTCGCGCACCAGGGCGCTCTGCTGCATGTTGTTGTCGATGACGTAGGCGTCAACGCGACCCTGCTGGAGTGCCTGACGGGCCTCCTCGTCGGTCTTGAACTCTTGCTGGCTGGCCTTGGGAGCGAACTCCTCCAGGATGGCGGGGCCGTTGGAGCCGGACTGGACGGCGACGTTCTTGTCGGCCAGGTCGTCGACGCTCTTGATGTCGTCGTTGTCGGCGAGCACCAGGATGGCCTGCTGCGTGTAGTAGTAGGGGCCGGCGAAGGAGACGAGCTTCTTGCGCTCATCGGTGATGGTGTAGGTGGCGAAGACGGCGTCGACCTGGCCGTTCTGCAGGACGGACTCGCGCGTGTCAGAGGTCACCTGGGTGATCTCGACCTTGTTCTCGCCCAGGATGTAGTTGGACAGGAGCTGTGCGATACCGGCGTCGAAGCCACGGGTCTGACCGTCTTTTTCGTTGAGGAGGGAGAAAAGCGTGGAGGTCTGAACGCCACCGATCTTAAAGACGCCGGCGTCTTTGACGGCCGTCGCCCAGGTGCTGGCGGCGATGGCATCGTCATCGGCCTTGGGGCCGTTGTCGACGAGCTTGTCGAATGCCTTGGCGTCGAGCGTGGTGGAAGCCTCGGTATCTTCGGAGCTCTTGGAGGAGCCGGCGGCGGAACCCTTGTCGGCCTCGGCGCTGGTGTCGGAGCAGCCGGCAAGACCAAGGCCGGCGACGGTTGCGAAGGTGGCGGCAACGAAGCCGCGGCGGTCGAGAACGACCTGCTGGGAGAGGTTCTTGCTCATGGTAGAACACCTTTCTCAATAAAATCCCTAGCGGTTGAGTAGAGTTATACCCCATCGCGCTCAAATGGGTCAACACGAAATAACTCAGAAACATACTTGTCTTATGGGTTATTCTACCTACCAAAAAGGGACAGGCACCTTTGTGGTGGTTCTTGCAGATGTGGCGGCCTGCCTTGCTGCTTTGTCTCAATCTGTAACATCTGCAGCCGTTTTTGCCGAGTAACTGTTACAGATTGAGATTTTCTCTTCAGGGGAATTCGAATGTCTCAATCTGTAACATCTGGACGGCCAAAAGGTCTCTATCTGTTACAGATTGAGATAATTGAGCTGTGAAAACAAAAACCTCCGCGAGGGTGCTTCCCTTGCGGAGGTTTTCTTACTCGTTGAGCAGTCTCACGGTTTCGGCGGCCATGTTCTCGACCGTCATGCCGTTCTGAGCGAGCAGCTCGTTGGGGTCGTAGCGGTCGGGGAAGCCCTTGGCGATGCCGAAGGTGCGCGTGCGCACGGGCGTGCAGGCCAGGTAGCACGCCACGCGTTCGCCCCAGCCGCCGTCCAAGATGCCGTCTTCGATGGTCACGACAACGCGATGCTCGGCGGCAAGGCTGTCGAGGAACTCGCGGTCGAGCTCGGTTGCGAAGCGCGGGTTGACGAGCGTGGCCTCGATGCCGTACTCGGCTGCCAAGCGGTTTGCCACGCGCTCGCCCAGCTCAAAGAAATCGCCAAGCGCGAGCACGGCAACGTCGCGGCCCTGACGCACCACGTTGTAGCGAACGGCGCTGTAGTCGGTGTCCTCGGCGGGCGCCAAATCGGGGCGGCTAACCAGGCCAATGCCCGGTACGCGGATCGCCACGGGATGCTCGCGGTGGTCGAGCGACCAGCTCAGCATGGACAGATATTCCTCCATGCAGGCCGGCGCCAAGTAGTGCATGTTGGGAAGACCGCCCAGCATGGAAATATCAAAGAACGAGAGGTGCGTTTCGGACGTGGTGCCAAAGATCGACGCACCAAACACCAGGATGGTTGCGGGGGCGTCGTTGAGGCACAGGTCGTGCCACAGCTCGTCGTAGGCGCGCTGCAAAAACGTGCCGTACACACCAAAGACTGGCTTGGCGCCCGAGCGCGCAAGCGCGGTGGCAAAGGTCACGGCGTGCTCCTCGGCAATGCCCACATCGACGAACTGTTTGCCGGCGGCAGCGCGAAGCTCGGGTGTAAAGCCCATGATGTAGGGCGTGGCGGCCGTGATGCCAACGACCTGTGGATCGCGCTCGATGGCGGCGCTGAGCGCCTCGCCCGTAATGTCGGCGTAGGTGCGCGGCGCAGGCTCGCTCGGATGGCCCGGGCAGAGCTTGCGCCCGGTCGCCATGTCAAACGGACCCACGTGGTGCCAACGCTCGGGGTCGCTCTGGGCCGGCTCAAAGCCCTTGCCCTTGGCGGTCGAGACGTGCAGCACAATGGGATGATCGATATTGCGCAGTTCCTGCAGCGCGTCGACGAGGGCCAACACGTCGTTACCGGCGTCCAGATAGCGGTAGTCGAGCCCCATCGCGCGGAAAACGTTGCGCTCACAGGTACCGTTGCTGGCTCGCAGCTCGGCCAGATTGCGATACAGGCCGCCATGGTTCTCGGCAATGGACTGGTCGTTATCGTTGACGATAATGATCAGGTTGCTATCGAGTTCGGCGGCATTGTTGAAGCCCTCAAACGCCAAGCCGCCCGAAAGCGAGCCGTCGCCAATGATGGTGATGACGTTATACGTGTCACCCGCCAGGTCGCGTGCATGGGCAAGGCCACAGCCCAAGCTCACCGAGGTCGAGGTGTGACCCATGGCAAACAAGTCATGCTCGGACTCGTCGGGATTGGCAAAGCCAGAGGCCTCGCCGTAGCGTGCCGGGTCGATATAAGTGTACGCGCGCCCAGTCAGCGCCTTGTGGGCATAGGTCTGGTGTGACACGTCAAAGACAATTTTGTCGGTGGGGGAGTTAAACACGCGATGGAGCGCGACCGTAAGCTCAACGACGCCCAGGTTGGGGGCAACGTGCCCGCCGACGGCGGCGGAGCTTTCGAGGATGGCGTGGCGGATCTCGCCGCAGAGCAGCGGAAGCTCGGCGCGATCGAGAGCCTTGACGTCCTCGGGCGTTGTCGTTTGCGTAAGCAGCATCGTTGTGGGTTACTCCATGCGAATCGTGCGCCGGCACTCCCTCGGCCGGCACAATTGCACAAGACAGTCTCGCACATTTTGGCGTTTGATATGTGACGGCGGCGCGGTAATTCGCCAACTGGTGGGGCAAAACGTTTTGTCCGATGCCATACTGATGTGTTCCATGATGTTTTTATCGATTGCGCACAGGCCGTGGCTTGTCGCCGCGAGTCGTTGAAAGGAGGCAGCATGTCCGATGTCGTTCGTGCCGAGAAAATCGCGTGCGAAGTAGACCATGCTGCCCGTCAACTGGCACGGGCGGGCCGTCTGGATCTGACGCGCGAGTTTATCCAGCATGGTGACGTGACGGTCTATACGCATGTGACCTCGGTGGCGCGGGCAAGTCTGTCCTTTGCCGAGCGCCTGGGCCGCGTCGGTGTCTCGGTCGACCGCGCCTCGTTGCTGCGCGGGGCTTTGCTGCACGATTACTTTCTCTATGACTGGCACGATCCCGACCCGAGCCATCGACTGCACGGATTTCGGCATCCATTTTTTGCCCTGGCGCGTGCGGAGGAAGATTTTGAGCTGACGTCTCGTGAGCGGAATATTATCGTGCGCCATATGTTTCCGCTGGTGCCGGTGCCGCCGACGTGTCGTGAGGCATGGATTGTGTGCTTGGCGGATAAATGGTGCGCTCTGCGCGAGACGATCGCCGGCCGTCTGCCGCGCAAGGACGAGGCGGACGATGGCGTGAGTAAAGCATCGAGCGAGAAGAGGAGAGGGTAGACGGTGGGGACCGCGATCGACATGGCATTTGACGGCGCGACGCTTGCCGCCTGCCCACTCTCGGCACTGGTGCTCTCGTTTGCCTTTTACGGGTTTTGCGGTTGGGCATGGGAGTCGACAGTATGCGCCATGCTCAATCACGGACGATTTGCCAACAGTGGCTTTTTGCTTGGGCCGTGCTGCCCCATCTATGGCGCGGGCGGCATTGCCTGCTGGCTGCTGTTGCGTGGGATTCCGGATGCCTCGAGCCAGTTTGTCGCCGCAGCGCTCGTATGCAGCGTGATTGAGTACAGCGTAGGCGTGCTGTTGGAAAAAACAACGGGCGCTCGCTTTTGGGACTATTCGCACCTGCCGTTTAACCTGCACGGACGCATCTGCCTGTACTGGGCATGCGCGTTTGGCCTGGGTGCGTTGTGTATTTGTCGTTTAGTGGAGCCGGCATTGCTGGGACTGCTTGGCTATCTGCCGGTGCTGATTGTGCGGCTGTCCGCCTTTATCGTCGCGGTCGCGATGATGGTCGACGCGGTGTGCTCGTTGGCGAGCTGGCGGCGTCTGTCTGATCAGCTGGAGCGCGTCCGGGCCGACCTTGCCGACCGCATCAATGAGTCGCTTGCCGATGCCTCGGACTCAATGCTCGAACGTATTCCCGATTCGGCGATCGACTCGGTGGCACAGACGCATATCCGCAGCCGTGCCGTTAACGCATGGCTGGCGGAGCTGGGCGACGCGACGCTCGATGCCCTTCGTGAGAAGGCTTCGATGCCGACATTTATCTCGGATGGTGCTCGCGGCCTGGCGCTTGCCGCCCGCCGCGTGGCCGATGCCGCGCCGAGCATGCCGCGTCCGTCGCTCAGTCGCCGCCTTGCCGGCAAGCGCATGAGCCGTCCGGTGCCGAGCGTGTCACTCAGCCGCCGCGACCTACGCTTCTTTAACGCCTTCCCGCGCCTGCGCATCAATCGCTACGAAGGTGTCATTCGAGCAACTAATCTCCGCGACCGCGCCCACGAGCTGTTTCGGCGCTAGCCGGGACGGGCGCGCTCACGGCTCCCTTGCTCGCGTATTTCCCGTCCGTTTCGCGTCCGTTGCCGTGCCGTTTCCAA
This sequence comes from Collinsella sp., assembly GCA_018365375.1. Taxonomy (GTDB): domain Bacteria; phylum Actinomycetota; class Coriobacteriia; order Coriobacteriales; family Coriobacteriaceae; genus Collinsella. The sequence goes on from JAGZKE010000017.1 coordinate 25,914, forward strand.
GATTGCGGCACCGTTTCCATTCGACAACGCAGCGTTTAACAACGCCGTATCTGGTCTACACCAGTTGCCCCTCGGCCGCATTATGGGCGCCGACAACGTCCACGCGACCAAGGGAGAGCGAATGTACGATACGGGATCGACAACGTTTATACTCATCTGCACCATGCTCGTGTTTTTAATGACACCGGGTCTGGCGTTTTTCTATGGCGGCCTGTCCAGGCGCAAAAATGTCATCAACACCATGCTCATGTGCTTTGGCGCCATTGGCCTGGTTGGTGTGCTGTGGATTGTCGCCGGCTGGTCGCTGGCCTATGGCGGTGACGGCTCAAGTCCGTTTATTGGGGGCCTTGACCAGCTGCTGTGCCTGCCGGTGCTCAACCAGGTGCTGCAGGCGGCCGAGGGCAGTGCCGCGGACGGTGCCGTCTACCCTCAGATCATTAACATTGCCTTTCAGATGGCGTTTGCCATGATCACGGCCGCTATCGTTACGGGCAGCCTGGCCGGCCGCGTTAAGTTTGGCGCCATGACGGCTTTCCTGGGCATTTGGCTGCTCGTGGTCTATGCGCCGCTCGCCCACATGGTTTGGGGCGGCGAGGGCTCCTTTATCGGCGACATCATCGGCGCGCTCGACTTTGCCGGCGGCGACGTGGTGCACATCTCGTCTGGTCTGACGGGCCTGATTCTCTGCCTGATGCTTGGCCGTCGTCGCGGTTTTGGCATGGTGAGCTATCGACCGCATAACGTGCCGTTTGTGGCACTGGGCGCCGGTCTGCTTTGGTTTGGCTGGTTTGGTTTTAACGGCGGCAGCGAGTTCAAGGCCGACGCCGTGGCGGCGCTTGCCATCCTCAACACCGTGACGGCCAGCGCGGCGGGCATGGTCTCGTGGCTTGCCGTCGAGCGCGTGCACACCGGTCGTCCCACGCTGGTGGGTGCCAGTACTGGTTTGGTCGCTGGCCTCGTGGTGGTCACGCCGGGTGCGGGCTTTGTCGAGCCGTGGGCGGCACTGGTCATGGGCCTGATCGTCTCGCCCGTCTGCTATTTCGCCATCAGCCATCTTAAGGCCAAGTTCGGCTACGACGACGCGCTCGATGCGTTTGGCTGCCACGGCATCGGTGGCATCCTGGGCGGCGTGCTCACGGGCTTGTTCTGCGTGCCGGAGCTTTCGTGGACCGGCAAGGGCGGCCTGTTCTACACGGGTGACGTGTTGCTGCTCGTCTCGCAGATTTTGGGCATTGTGGTGACGGTCGTCATTGTGCTGGTGCTCGACCTGGTGATCGCCGCGGTGGTCAAGGCGCTCTTCCACGGCAGCCTGCGCGTGGACGAGGCCGACGAGGTGCTGGGCCTGGACGCGAGCCAGCACGGAGAAAGTGCATATCCTTCCTTCTCCGGACTTGACTAACGGCTTCCCCAGGCACCGCATCTTGCCGTTCAAACCGTCGCTCACGTACTTAAGTACGCTTCGCTCCTCTTTCACGGCAATCTGCGGCACCTGGGAAACCCGCGTCCCATACAAGGGATGCGTTAATTATTGAGAGGAATTCACTATGAAGAAGATTACGGCGATCGTTCGTGCTGAGAAACTTGAGGTTCTTAAGGACGCGCTGTTTGCTGCCGATGTTCGCGGCATGACGATTAACCAGGTCCAGGGCTGCGGTGCGCAGCCCGGCTGGAAGGAGTACGTGCGCGGCAACGAGCTGCTCGTCAATACGATTCCAAAGGTGCAGTTCACCCTTATCTGTGCCGATGAGCATGTTGACGGTATTGTAGACATCATTTGCAACGCCGCACGCACCGGCGCCGTCGGTGACGGCAAGATCTGGGTCGAGCCGGTCGAAGAAGTCATCCGCATCCGCACCGGCGAACACGGCCCTGCTGCGGTGTAGGGCCGACCGTTTGCCATCCGCAACGTTAAAATATCGCAATGAGGCATAAGACTTGCGTTGCGGATGGGCGGATTATGGGTCGCAATAAATATCCCGAAGAGACGGTCGCGAAGATTCTCGACGCGGCGCTGGAGCTATTCTGCGCACAGGGTTATGAGGGAACGAGCATCCAGGATATCGTTGACCGTCTCGATGGCATGACCAAGGGCGCTATCTATCATCACTTCAAGAGCAAAGAAGAGATTTTTAACGCCGCATTTGATCGAGCGATGGCTCCCGTTGTTGAGCGCCGCCGCGCGACGCTCGGCGCTGGCAATATGACGGGCGCCCAAAAGCTCAGGCGACTTTATGCGCCTGAGTCCGTCGTACCGCAAATTGAGCTTTGGGCGCGCATGCATCCTGCGGCGGATCCGGTAAAGAGTTCGCGTCTGTTGGCGTTGCAGTATCAGGGCTCGTTTGACGAATCGGCAGATGGCTATTTATTGCCGCTGATCGAGGAAGGTATCGCCGACGGTTCCGTTGTGTGCGAATGCCCGCGTGAAGCAGCGGAGGCTGTATCGTTGTTGGCGAATCTTTGGCTGTTGCCATTGTTCCGTCCGCTTGAGTCCAAGGAACGAATGGTCGCTCGCGCGCAATGCTTGGCGCAGATGGCGGCCGCGGTGGGGCTCGATTTGGGGGAAGAAGTGCTTCAGACAACGGCTCAGATTTGGGACGTATGGGACCGCGCCGGGTGGTAATATAGATACCAACGGTATGTAATTGATTTGTGAGGGTAGCCACGGCTGCCCTTTTCAAGTCATTAAATACATACTAGCGGTATGTATAAGGGGTAGGCTTATGGCTGGAATGCGGAGGAGTAGCGTCTCGCTGACGCAAAAAACAGTGCGATCTATCAGGCTTTTCGGTCTTCTTGTTGCACAGTTGTGCGCGTATTCGATGTTGTCGGCACTGTGCTTTGCGTGCCCGCTTTACTTGTTCGATTGCAGCGGCTCGTCAACGTTATATGGCACCGTCGCGGCGATAGCGTTCGTGCCGGGCGTGCTTGCGACTCCGGCTGGCGGAATTCTGGCGGATCGCGGGAGACATCGCGGGGTTCTTGTGGTACTCGGCATTGTTCTGATGGCTGCATCACTGTTGTTTATCCCCATGAGGCGTTCGCTGCCTCTTGCCGTTGTCGTGGTAGCAATGCTTTGCGTCCAATATGGCATCCAATCGCTGCTGAAACCGATGCTTCAAATTGAGACGGTGTGCATGACGGGCCCAGAAAAGGTTGAGCGTGCCACTGCGTTGGTCTCGCAAATAACCATGGCGAGCAATATCTTGGGCCCTGTGGTCGGGACGGCAGTCTATGGGTGCTTTGGTATCGATGCTCTATGCGAAACCGCGGCGTTGACGTTTGCGATATCAGCCCTGCTGTTCGGGGGCGCACTCAAGCGAAATGCCTCATCTGGAATGACAGGGGACAGTACGACTTGCTCGACATGCCGAAACGATTTTCGGGAGTCGATTCGGTACCTGTTTCAAAACGCATCATTGCTCGTTGGGATTTTGCTTGCGGCTATTTTGAACCTTGCGTTAGTTGGGTTAACGATTGGTGCTCCCGTTATTGTTGCAAAGCATCTCGGAATGCAGTCATCCTTTGTTGGGATTATTGAGGTGGCTATGGGCTTAGGTGGTCTTGTCGGCAGTGGTTTGGTCGGTATTTGGCCGCATCGTTTTTCCTTCAAAGACATATGTCGATATGTTGCGATGATCTGTTTTGGAGCCGTACCGATTATTGTCACGCTACTGAGCGGTCCTGATGAATTAGCGTTTGCCGCGTTTGTGGCCGGCTCGGCATGGGTCATGGCGTGGGCAAGCATTGCATCGGTCGAAATCGTTTCATTTGTTCAGCGGTCAGCGCCAAAGGAACTCTGCGGAAAAGTGCTGGCACTCGTTTATATGATGCTTTCCTGTGCAACGCCTATTGGCCAATTGGTTTACGGGCTCGCATATGATCGATGGACACCGGCGATTGTATTCGCAGGCATGTTGGGGATGCTGACGTTGACGACGGCGCTGTTTTATCGGCTGAAAAGTCGCTTGTGGCGATTGTCTTAACGCGTTGGGGCACCATGAATTTGTGGAGGCAGTGGCACGCCGCGCCGGGACGGCATTGTTTGGGCACGCCCCTCCTTCGTCTACAATATCGTGCAGACGAAGGAGAGGCATGCTCATGATCAAGATGTTCGCGAGTGACTTAGACGGAACGCTGCTGAACGCCCTGCACGAGGCAGATGGGACCATCCGCCGTGCCATTTGCGAGCTGACCGAGGCCGGCCTGCATGTGGTTCCCGCGACCGGACGCTCGACGCTGCCGATCGGCGAGCATGGCTTCACAGGTCTGGCACTCGACGCCTGCTGCTCCAACGGATCCATCGTGCGTGACAGCCATGGTGAGGTGCTCAAGACCTGGACCATCGACCCGCAGGTTACCGAGGAGCTGCTCAAGGCGTTCCCGGACATTTGCTTCGACTGCTCCACGCCCGACGGCATGTTCTCGAGCGGCTCGTTCGAGATGCACCAGGCGGGTTTTAAGAAGGACAGCCCCATCAAGCGCATCGTGATGCGTGGCATGCGTGCACGTGGCGGGTATCACGAGGAACAGTACTTCGACCAGTCGATCGGTGACATCCTGCGCCACGATGTGTGCAAGATCAACTGCCGCGTGACCTCGCCCGAGCTGGAGCGCGACCTTAAAGCGTATCTTGCCGAGCGCTCGGACCGCGTGGTCAACGCGCCGTTTGATCCGGTGATGTTCGAGATCACGGACGTGGCGTGCAACAAGGGCGAGAGTGTGGCCTGGCTGGCGGGCTACTACGGTATTGCCGAGGACGAGGTCGCGGTTTACGGCGACGGCGGCAACGATATCGCCATGCTCAAGCGCTTCCGTCACAGCTATGCCACCAAGAATGGCAGTGACGCGGCAAAGGCCGCCGCGAGCGCGACCATCGGCAGTTGCATGGTCCACGCCGTTCCCAAACACATGCTCGCCACCATGCACAAGCAAAACTCCCGCACCGTCATCGAATAATGTGACAAAGGGACAGCCCCTCTGTCACATGGGAGATGCCGGCTTTTGGCGTATAGGACTGTCTCGCTTTCGCCACCAACAAATTTCGAGTTATTCGGCCTGTCGGAGGTCGTTAAATGGCTAAAGATGCCCTCTCGGGAACATTCATACCTCTAATGGTGTTTGATTCGGTGTCGTAAGTGCGCAAATGGGCATGTATGCGCTCAAATAAGGACAAAAACCCTCAGATAATCCCGGCGGTGCATTTATACAGAACTAGCAGCGTGGCCGAATAACTCGAAAAATGTAGGTGGCAGTTCGGCGACAAGCTCGGGTACGGCAAAGGAACTGTTCCTTCGCCGTACCCGAGCTCCGATCTTCTGAAATACGAACAAACATTCGCATATCTAACTGCGCTTTGATAGAATTGATACTGTTGGCGGCAGTTCCATGTGCCGGGCAACGCCCTCCATCTGATGGGAGGTGATGCCCATGACCGATTTGATTGATTTCGTGAGACTTCTGACCGCTTTGGTCTCGTTCTTCACGGCGCTTGTCGGCCTTTCCGAGGCACTCAAGCAGCGTTCGAAGCGCAACAGAAGGGGTCGCCGCCGCTAAGGCGTTGACCCCCTAATGCAAACAACGGCGCTGCCCAGCTTTGCAGAACTTGGGCTGCCGTCGACATTATTCTACCCACGAATGACATTTTGGACAATCGGTAATGCCGCTCCAAAAGCCAGGTGGGTTGTGACAAAGGGACTGTCCCTTTGTCACAACCAAAATATTGCCTTTACGTGTTGATGCACACGGTGTGCAATAATACTCGCACTGTGCAATAGCGCACAGGTTGAGTAACAAGGAGGACGCTTGTCCCAGCTCGAGAAATGCGATCGCCGGTCCCTTCGCTCGCAGCGTGCCCTTCGCCAGGCACTTGCCAGCGAGCTTGCCGAAAGCGGCGACCTTTCGCGCATTAATGTCGCGTCGCTCACCGAGCGCGCTGGTCTTACGCGCCGCACGTTCTATTCGCACTACCGCGATATTCCCGACTTTATCAATCAAATCGAGGACGGCTTGCTGGCCGAGATCCGTGAGCGCATTGAGCTCATCACCGCAGCTCAGCTGCCCGACCTCTATCACAACATCGATGAGCTCGAGCCGGCACCCGGTTCGGTTGAGCTGCTGCGTTATCTTGCGGCCAACCGCGACTTAATCGGTGCGCTGCTGGGTCCGGGCGGCGACCAGGCCTTCATTAAAAGGATCATCGACACCGCTCGTGAGGCTGTGGTGCCGCGTGCGCAGACGGGCATTTTGGGCCTGGCGCTGGGCACGTTCTTTGACTACTACGTCACCTACGTCGTGAGTGCCGAGGTCGGCATGATTCAGCGCTGGTTTGAGCGTGGGCTTACCGAATCGCCCGAGGCCATGGCGCGCATTATGACGGTGCTCGCTTTTGTGCGCCCTGGTGACCTGTATGGCCAACCCATCGATATCAACGTGCCGGAATACGGCATGAAGCTATTGAACCTGCAGCTCGAGGACGCGGCCGACACCACCGCAGCCGTCGAGTCCAACAACTAAGAGGAGAGACAATGAGCAAACTCGTCGAGGGCATTAAGGACCGTATGGTCGCTGCCGCGCGTGAGGCTGCGCCCGCCGTGGTGGATGCCGCGCAGAAGGCCGCGACCGCAGCTGCCGAGAAAGTTGCCGAGGCAGTTGCCGATGCCAAGAACGCGGCAGGGGAGACGTTCGTCGCTAGCGAGCCCGCCACCGCCGCTGAGCCCCTAGCCGCCACCGCCACCCACGCCCCCGAAGGCGCGATCTTCAACCCTGAGAATGCTCGCGGCAACCTGCACCTGGGCATCGACGTGGGCTCCACCACCGTCAAGCTCGCCGTGCTCAACGACGACAACCAGATCGTCTACGCCAAGTACCAGCGCCACCACACCGACGTCCGCGCCTGCGCCCGCGACCTGTTCGAGGGCGCTGCGACCGTGCTGCCGACGGCCCAGATGACCTGCGCCATTACCGGCTCGGGCGGCCTACTGCTGTCCCAGTGGCTCGACCTGGAGTTTGTCCAGGAGGTCATCGCCAGTAAGCGTGCCGTCGAGACCCTCATTCCGACCACCGATGTCGCCATCGAGCTGGGCGGCGAGGACGCCAAGATCATCTACTTCGACAACGGCATCGAGCAGCGCATGAACGGCACCTGCGCCGGCGGTACGGGCGCGTTCATCGATCAGATGGCAACCCTGCTGCACACCGACGCGAGCGGCCTCAACGAGCTCGCGGCCAATGCCACCACCATCTATCCCATTGCCAGCCGCTGCGGCGTCTTTGCCAAAACCGATGTCCAACCGCTGCTCAACGAGGGCGCCCGCCCCGAGGACGTGGCTGCCTCCATCTTCCAGGCCGTCGTGACCCAGACCATCTCGGGCCTGGCATGCGGTCGCCCCATCCGCGGCAACGTCGCCTTCCTGGGTGGCCCGCTGCAGTACCTCTCCGAGCTGCGCCACCGCTTCTACCTCACGCTCAACCTGGACGAGGAGCACCGTATCGTGCCCCAAAACGCTCACCTGTTTGTGGCGAGCGGCGCCGCCATGGCGCACGAGTCCAACAAGCTCAGCACGTTCCCGCAGCTCATCGAGGCCATCGATGCCCTGGGTGACACACAGGGTGCCGAGGTCGAGCGTCTGGATCCGCTCTTTGCCACCGACGAGGATTTTGCTGAGTTCAAAACCCGCCACGACCAGGAAGTCGTCCCCAAGGGCAAACTCGACGGCTACACCGGCCGCGTGTTCATCGGCATCGACGCCGGTTCCACCACCATGAAGGCCGCGCTCGTGGGCGAGGACGGCCAGCTGTTGCACACCTGGTACGGCAACAACAATGGCGACATCCTGGGCACGGCCAAGGTCATCATGGCCGATTTCTACAACCACATCCCCGCCGGCTGCACCATCGGCCACGTGACCACCACGGGCTACGGCGAGGCGCTGCTCATCGAGGCCCTCAAGGCCGATTCCGGCGAGATCGAGACCGTCGCGCACCTGCGCGGCGCCAAGGCATTTCTGCCCGGCGTCGAGTTTATCCTGGACATTGGCGGCCAGGACATGAAGTGCCTGCGCGTCAAGGACGGCGTCATCGAGCACATCATGCTCAACGAGGCCTGCTCGTCGGGTTGCGGTAGCTTTATCGAGAGCTTCGCCGTGTCCATGAACATGGACGTGCGCGCGTTCGCCAACGCTGCCATCCATGCCAAGGCTCCGGTCGACCTGGGAAGTCGCTGCACGGTCTTTATGAACTCGCGCGTTAAGCAGGCCCAAAAGGAAGGCGCCACGGTGGGCGACATCGCCGCCGGCCTGTCCTATTCCGTTATCAAGAATGCCCTGTTCAAGGTCATTAAGCTGCGCGACCCCAAGGAGATCGGCAGCCAGGTGATCGTTCAGGGCGGCACCTTTATGTCCGACGCCACGCTGCGTGCGTTTGAGCAGCTTACCGGCGTTCATGCTGTGCGCCCCGACATTGCCGGCTGCATGGGCGCCTACGGTGCGGCACTGCTCGCCCGCGATCGCGCCGGTGCCGACGGCACCTCGACCATCCTGTCGGCCGAGGACATCGCGCACCTCACCGTGACGCAAAAGCATGTTCGCTGCGGCCGTTGCTCTAACAACTGCCAGCTTACCGTCAACGACTTTGGCGGCGGCAGGCGCTTCATTACCGGCAACCGCTGCGAGAAGGGCGCCGGCCACAAAAAGCAGAAGACCGAGGCCCCTAACCTCTTCAAAAAGAAAAACGATCTGCTGTTTAACCGCGAGGTGCTGAGCCCCGACGAGGCCCCGCGCGGCACCGTCGGCATCCCCCGCGCGCTCAACATGTACGAGAACTACCCCTTCTGGCACGCGTTCTTTACGCGCTTGGGCTTTAGCGTGCAGCTGTCCGACCAGTCGAGCAAAAAGACCTACCAGGCGGGCATTGAGTCCATGCCGTCCGAGAGCGTGTGCTATCCGGCCAAGATGAGCCACGGCCACGTGATGAACCTCATCGACCGCGATGTCGACTTCATTTGGATGCCGTGCGTGCGCTGGGAGCGCAAGGAGGATCCGACCGCCGGCAACTGTTACAACTGCCCCATCGTCATGAGCTACCCCACGGCGTTGGCACTCAATATCGACGAGATCCGCGAGCAGAACATCGAGTTCCTGTACCCGTTTGTGCCGTATCACGATAAGACCGAGCTCAAGCGCCGTCTGTACCAGGTGCTCGCCGTCGACCGCGTGGCCGATGCTGAGGCCGGTCGCGGTCGCGTGCGCGGTCCTAAAATCACGCGCTCCGAGGTCGATGCCGCCGTCAACGCTGCCTTTGAGGCCGATGCGCGCTTCCACGAGGACATCCAGACCATGGGCGAGGAGGCTCTTAAGTGGGTCGAGGACCACGGCGGCCACGGCATTGTGCTCGCCGGCCGTCCTTACCACAATGACCCCGAGATCAACCACGCCCTGCCTGAGCTTATCTCGAGCTTTGGCTTTGCGGTCTTTACCGAGGATTCGCTTGCGCATCTGATAAAGCCCGAGCGTCCGATTCGCGTCGTTGACCAGTGGATGTACCACAGCCGCCTGTACGCCGTCGCCCGCTTTGTGACGATGCGCAACGACCTGGACCTGATCCAGCTCAACTCCTTCGGCTGCGGTCTGGATGCTCTGACCACCGATCAGGTGCAGGAGATTCTGGAAGCCAGTGGCAAGATCTACACCGTGCTCAAGATCGACGAGGTGTCCAACCTGGGCGCCGCGCGCATCCGCATCCGCTCGCTCATGGCTGCGCTCAAGGACCAGGAGGCCGAGCGCCTGGCCGATGCCACGGCCGCGGGCGAGGCCTACGAGCAAGGCGATGCCGCGCCGGTGGCGCCCTCCACGGATGCCCCCGCGTTCGCGAGCCGCAAGTACACGTTCGAGGCGCAGCGTGAGAGCGCATCGACCGCGTGGCCCAAGGTGCCCTTTACCGAGCAGATGCGCGAGGAGGGCTATACCATCCTGTGCCCGCAGATGGCGCCGATCCACTTTGACCTGGTCAAAGAGGTATTCCGTGGTGCTGGCTACAACTTGGAGCTGCTGCCCTCGACTGACCACGATGCCGTCGAGGCCGGCCTGCGCTATGTGAACAATGACATTTGCTACCCGTCGATCCTGGTGACGGGCCAGATTATGGAGGCCATCGAGAGCGGCCGGTACGACCTGTCCAAGACGGCTGTGGTTATCAGCCAGACCGGCGGCGGCTGCCGCGCTACCAACTACATCGCGCTCATCCGCAAGGCACTGCGCGAGAGCGGCCACCCCGAGATTCCGGTGATCTCGCTTTCGGCCGTGGCGCTCGGCGAGGACAACCCTGGCTTTAAGATTACGCCGGCGCTGCTTAAGCAGGCAGTCTACGCGGTGCTCTTTGGCGACGTGATGATGCAGATGCTCTATCGCTGCCGCCCGTACGAGGCCACGCCCGGTGCCGCCAATGCGCTCTACGAGGAGTACATGGCGCGCGCCCGCAAGCTGGCGCCCAAGTTTAACCGCCACAACTACACCAAGCTGTGCCGCGAGGCCATCCGCGCGTTCGACACCATGCCGCTTGTGGGCGAGGGTACCAAGCCGCGCGTGGGCGTGGTTGGCGAGATCCTGGTCAAGTTCCATCCCACGGCCAACAACCACGTGGTCGACGTTATCGAGCGCGAGGGCTGCGAGGCCGTGGTGCCGGGCCTGCTCGACTTCTTCCTGTACTCCATGAGCAACGCCGAGCTGCAGAAGGACGAGCTGGGTAGCTCTGCTACCACGCGTGCGGGCATGCAGGCGCTCATCAAGCTCGTGGACTGGATGCGTACGCCGGTGGAGGAGATGCTCGAAAAGTCCCGCCGCTTTGAGGCGCCCGAGCGCATCGGCACCATGGCGGACAAGGCCCGTACGGTGCTTTCGGTGTGCAACAACATGGGCGAGGGCTGGCTGCTCACGGCCGAGATGCTCGACCTGATTGACCACGGTGCGCCCAACATCATCTGCACGCAGCCCTTCGCGTGCCTGCCCAACCACGTGGTGGGTAAGGCTGTGATCAAGGAACTGCGCCGTCAGCACCCCGAGAGCAATATCGTCGCGGTGGACTACGACCCCGGCGCGTCCGAGGTCAACCAGCTCAACCGTATTAAGCTTATGATCAGCGTGGCCAAGGAAAACATGCGCGCCGGCAAGGGCTTTAAGCTCGAGAAGGTGGCACCGCTCGCGATGGACGAGGTTACCGGCCAGATGCGTGCTCATGACGGCTGTGTGAGCTGCGGCTCGGTCGACGAGAGTGCCGTGGCGTCGGTCGCTGAGCGCCTGGGACGCGGCATTAAGAAGTAACTGGCCTGCTTTGGGCTAGATATGAGGCAAACGGGTGGCAGCCGTACCGGCTGCCACCCGTTTTTGCTGGACATATGTTGCGTAAATTGCCTCACTGCCGCCTCTTATAAGATCGATTTTCGGAAGTATGCGGCAAAATCTGAATAGGCCGAGCACACCAGATATGTCCAAGCCCTGTACCTGCACTGATAATTGTTCTCGGGGGAAGCGGGCACTGCGGGGCGCGGCGACGGCGCGCGATTTCCGCGTCGCAGCGCTACCCTGATGCTGAATGCC
>JAGZKE010000050.1:0-6464 GCA_018365375.1 Collinsella sp.
TCGGCGCTGCAGGTGGGCATGATCGTGGCCGACTCATCGCATAGCGGCACGGGTGCTCCGGGCCTTATCTACGGTCATGTGGGTATCTACGTTGGCGGCGGTATCGTTATGAGCAACGAGGGTGCCATTACATCGAAGTCGCTCGATTCGTTCATTAGCTTTTATGGTACTGGCTCTGGCGTGCGCTGGGGCTGGCTTGGCGGTATTGCACTGTCGTAACGGCGGTTTGGTCCGGGACAGTCCGAGAGGCATAAGGTTGCCTGCTCGGGCAGTCCTGCTCGCACGGAGAGCACATTAAGTGCTCTCCGGCTCGTACGGAACTCGCGATCAACCTTATGCCTCTCGGACTGTCCCGGCCCTCTCGGGTCCTGAGCGCGACACACCGGACTGGGTTATCTGAATAAATATGGTGAAGGCCCCTTTCGGGGCCTTCTTTTTTATAAAAAATCGCCTACTCGGTGGACTTCGGGTTCTAGGTCTACGTCGAATTGGCCTTTGACGGTTGTTTGGATGTGGCGGATGAGTTCGTCAACGTCGGCGGCGGTGGCGTGGTTGGCGTTGACGATAAAACCGCAGTGCTTTTCGCTTACCTGCGCGCCGCCAACGGCGTGTCCTCGCAGGCCGGCATCCATGATGAGTTTGCCGGCAAAGTAACCCTCGGGGCGCTTGAAAGTGGAGCCGGCACTCGGCATGTCGAGCGGCTGCTTGTCCTCGCGGCGCTGGCGGTAGTCGTCCATGTCGGCCTTGATCATCGCGGCGTTGCCCGGGGCGAGATTGAAGGTGGCCGAAAGCACGATAAAGCCGTCATCGGCGATGCGGCTCTTTCGATAACCCAGGTTGAGCTCGTCGACATCGAACTCGATGATATTGCCGCTGCCGCGGGTGCCGTCGTCGAGCTGGCGAGCGGGTTTGTAGACGCGCACGGACTCCAGCACATCGGCCATGCAGGCACCGTAGGCACCGGCGTTCATGTAGCAGGCGCCGCCGACCGATCCGGGGATGCCCGAGATGGGCTCCATGCCGGTGAGACCGGCCTCGGCTGCCGCCGCGGCGACATCGGAAAGCAAGGCGCCGGCCGCCGCCGTGACGTGCGTGCCGTCGACCGTAATGTCGGAGAGGCCTTCGCCCAGCGCCACGACGACGCCACGGATGCCCTTGTCGCCGACGAGCAGGTCGGAGCCGTTGCCCACGATGGTAAGCGGCAGGTCGCAGCGATAGCAGGTATCGAGCGTGGCGACGAGGCCCTGCTCAGTATCGGGCGTGACAAAGACGTCGGCCGGGCCGCCGATCTTAAACGTGGTGTGCTCGCGCATGGGCTCGCTCATCAACACGTTGTCCTCGCCGGCAACGCCAGCAAGTGCGCACAGCAGGTCCTCGTTAAAAAAGTCGTTCTCGTGCATACGAATATCCGCCTTTTGGTGGTCGTTGTCATCAATCGATTGCAATATACCCCACCCGGACGGATTTGGTGCGCTGGCGGCGATAAAACAGCCGTCTACCGGATTGGTAAAGTGTTTATCACCGAGGTAGAGGGGTAGTCGCTATACTTTCAAGAGATTGCGCGTAAACCCGGAAGGAGCGAGATGGCCAACAAAGTCACCCTCAAGCAGATCGCCCAGGAGGTGGGGCTTTCCCCCTCGTCGGTCTCGCTTGTGCTCAATAATCGGCCCTGTCGCATCTCGGAAGAAAACCGCAAGCTCATCAAAGAGGTCGCGGCGCGCAACCACTATGTTCCCAACCAGATTGCGCGTAGCCTGGTCATGCGCGAGTCGCGCACGCTGGGCCTTATCGTCCCTAACATCGAGAGCCGCTTTTTTGCCTCGCTTGCCGGCAGCTTGGAAAAGCGCTGCCGCGAGGACGGCTATGCGCTCTTTATTACCAGCTCGGGCGGAAGTGCCGACGACGATCTGGAGCTGCTGCGCCAGCTGGTGACGCGCGGCGTCGACGGTGTCTTTCTGGTGGTGGGTGACGAGTTCTCCGACGACCGCGCCCTGCGCGAAGAAGTCAGCCATCTGCCTATCCCTGCCGTGATGGTCGACCGTGCCATTGAGGGGCTCGAGTGCGACAAGGTGATGTTCGACCACGAGATGGGTGGCTACATGGCCACCCGCTATCTGATCGAGCAGGGCCACCGTCGCATTGCCTGCTTGGTTAACGCTCGCCGTTCCAATACGGGGCGTAAACGACTTGCCGGCTATGAGCGCGCGCTGCGCGAGGTTGGCTTGCCTATCGACGCACGTTTGGAGTTTGAGAGCGAGTACTACATTCCGAGCGCCTACGAGGCCTCGGAGGCAGTGCTCGCGACCGACGCCACCGCCGTATTTGCAAGCTCGGATAACATTGCCCTCGGTTTGCTCAAGCGCTTGCACGAGATGGGGAAGAGCATCCCGGGCGATATTTCGGTCGTAAGCTATGACAACTCGGCGGCCGACGTTCTTTTTGAGCCGGCGCTGACCGCGATCGAGCAGGATCCGGGCGTCCTCGCGGAGCATGCTTTTGGCTGCATGTCCAAGCGGCTTGCCGGCAAGGGCGGCAGGCGTGCCGAAGAGGTTGTTTTGGAGCCTGCGCTTATCGTAAAAGGCAGCGTGCTCGAACTTACTAAACACAACTAAACACGTTTACCAATTCCCACTGATTGAATGTGGAGTACCTGTGACAGACAATGCCGCAGGTGAATGTCTGCTTTTGCTGATCTACATTATGAATCAGGGTGGTAAAACGTTTTTTCACCATGATAAAACGTTTTAGCAAATATACTGGTCCCAACGAATGGTTGCCGTATCGGAGGGCGACCGCGCAGCGAAGGGACATAAACAATGGCTAGAACACTGGGTACGCCGTGGCAAAAACTGGGACATGAGGTTCCGGCTTCCGAGCTCGAGGGCGTCGACCTGTATTGGCGCGCATCGAACTATCTGTCCGTCGGTCAGATCTACCTTCGCTCCAACCCGCTGATGCGCGCTGACTTTGTCGACGAGAAGACCGGCGAGGTGCGAGACTTTGGTCGTCCGGACGTTAAGCACCGTCTGGTTGGCCACTGGGGCACCACGCCCGGCATCAACTTCCTGTTCGGCCACGTCAACCGCCTTATTGCCGATCACGACCAGAATGCTATCTTCTTGATGGGCCCGGGTCACGGTGGCCCTGCCGGCACCTCCCAGTCGCTGCTCGACGGCACCTACCGTGAGATCCGCCCCGACATCACCAATGACGAGGCCGGCCTGCAGAAGTTCTTCCGCCAGTTCTCCTACCCCGGCGGCATTCCGAGCCACTTTGCGCCCGAGACGCCCGGCTCCATCCATGAGGGCGGCGAGCTCGGCTACACGCTCAGCCACGCCTACGGCGCCGTCATGGACAATCCGAGCCTGCTGGCCGTGGCCGTGGTGGGCGACGGCGAGTCCGAGACCGGCCCGCTCGCGACTTCTTGGCAGTCCAACAAGCTCGTGAACCCGGCAACCGACGGTGTCGTCCTGCCGATCCTGCACCTCAACGGCTACAAGATCGCCAACCCCACCATCCTCGCCCGCGTGTCCGACGAAGAGCTCACCAAGTTCTTTGAGGGCATGGGCTATAAGCCGCACTTCTTTGTCGCCGGCTTTGACGACGAGAGCCACGCGAGCATTCATGCGCGTTTTGCCGCCCTGTTCGAGCAGGTCTTTGACGAGATCTGCGACATCAAGGCCACCGCACAGGCCCAAGCTGCCGCGGGTGAGACCGTGGTCCGTCCGGCCTACCCCATGATCGTGTTCCGTACGCCCAAGGGTTGGACCTGCCCCAAGCAGATTGACGGCAAGAAGACCGAGGATTCCTGGCGCGCCCATCAGGTGCCGCTGGCGAGCGCCAAGGACACTCACGAGCACTTCCGCGTGCTGCGCGAGTGGCTGCGCTCTTACAAGCCTGAGGAACTCTTTACGCCCGAGGGCCAGGTGCGCCCCGAGGTAACGGCCTTTATGCCGACCGGCGAGCTGCGCATCGGCGCCAACCCCAATGCAAACGGCGGCAAGGTGCGCCGCGAGCTCGAGCTCCCCGATATTCATGCCCACGAGATCCCCGTTGCCGAGAAAGGTCACGGCTGGGGCTCCACCGAGGCCGCTCGCGTCTTTGGTGAGTACACTGCCGACGTTCTGGCCAAGAACATGGACGATTTCCGTATCTTCGGTCCCGATGAGACCGCGTCTAACCGTCTGCAGGCTGCCTACAAGGTGACCAAGAAGCAGTGGGATGCCGGCTTCTACGAGGACGATGCCAACGACGAGCTGCTGGCCGGTTCCGGTAAGGTTGTCGAGCAGCTGTCCGAGCACCAGTGCGAGGGCTTCCTCGAGGCCTACGTGCTCACCGGTCGCTCGGGTGTGTGGAGTTCCTACGAGAGCTTTGTCCACGTGGTCGATTCCATGGTCAACCAGCACTGCAAATGGCTCGAGGCCACCAAGCGCGAGATTCCGTGGCGTGCCCCCATCAGCGGCCTCAACATTTTGCTGTCGAGCCATGTCTGGCGCCAGGACCACAACGGCTTCTCACACCAGGACCCCGGCTTTATCGACCTGCTGCTCAACAAGGCCAACGACACGCATATCGTGAATGCCTACTATCCGGCCGACGCCAACATGGCGCTTGCCGTTGCCGAGCGCGTCTACCAGTCCACCGACTGCGTCAACGCCATCTTCTGTGGCAAGCAGCCCGCCCCCACCTTCCAGACGGTCGACGAGGCCAAGTTCGAGCTCGCCGAGGGTGTCGCGACTTGGGAGTGGGCATCGACTGCCGACTCACTCGCCGAGGCCGATGTCGTGGTTGCCACTTGCGGTGACGTGCCGACGCTCGAGGCTCTGGCTGCAACCGATATGCTGCGCGAGCTGGGCATCAAGGTGTGGTTCGTCAACGTTGTCGATCTGCTCAAGATCCAGAACGTCTGCGAGAACGACCAGGCCATCAGCGATGAGCGTTGGGCCGAGCTGTTCGGCCGCGGCGAGAAGCCCGTGCTCTTCGCGTTTCACGCCTACGCCGGCACGATTCGCCGCCTGATTTGGAACCGTCCCGGCCACGATGCCTTCCGCGTCCACGGCTACGAGGAGAAGGGCTCCACGACCACGCCGTTCGATATGCTGCGCCTGAACAACATGGACCGCTGGGCACTGGCCACCGACGTGCTGCGCATGGTCGACGCCGACAAGTTTGCCGAGCAGATTGATAAGTGGGAGGCCTTCCGCACCGAGGCCTTTGAGTTCGCGTGCGACGAGGGCTTCGATCACCCGGCCTTCACCGACTGGGTCTGGCCCGACGCCGCTGCCGCAACCGCAGCCGACGGCGCGCTCTCCGCAACGCAGCTAACTGCCGGCGACAACGAGTAGGTAGGCATCCGGGACGGTCTCGCGCTGGGGCCTGCTCCGGGCGGGTTGCCTTGCTCCGGGAAGTGGGCTTCGCGAACTTCCCAAACCTAACCAGGCAACCCCGGCCCTCGTGGGATGGATAAGAGGGGGATGGATGAGCTTTACGAGTGTGGCGCTTCAGATGTTGACGGTTTCGTTGCCTATTTTGTTGGGGTGGTGTATCGCCAAGCTGGGGTTTATGAAAGCGGAGTTCGAGCGCGAGCTGTCGCATCTGCTGTTGCAGGTGGCGCTGCCGTGCTTGGTGCTTTCGTCGGCGCTGGGCGATGATGTGAAGCTTCCGAGCATTGCCGATACGTTTTCGCTCATGGGTCTGTCCTTTGCGATGTATATGGTGGCGACCGTTATCGCGTTTGTTGTCACCGCTGCTCTTCGCGTTCCCAAAGGGACGGAATGCTCGTATCGCTTCGCCGTGCTTTTCGGTAATGCCGGGTTTATCGGTTTTCCGGTTATTTCGGCGGTGTTGGGAAAACAAGCGCTGCTGTATGCATCGATTGCGCTTATCCCCCCAAACTTCCTTATGTTTACCGTCGGCGTCATGTTATTTAGCGGAATGGATGGTGGCCTTAAAAAGCAGATGCGCAATATTGCCGCTTGCTGCAAGAGCCCCGGTCTCATTGCAAGTGTTGTTGTGCTTGGGATCGTGCTAACCGGATGGACCGATTGGGGCGTGTTGGGCGACTCGATTTCCATCGTTGGCACTATGACCACTCCGGCGGCTTTGTTGCTCATGGGGTCGTCTATCGCCAAGTACCGTCCGCTCGAGATGCTCACCAACTGGCGTGCCTATGTCGCCGTGGCATTTCGCCTAGTTGTCGTGCCGGCGGCATGTCTTGCCACCGCGCGCTTGTGGCCGGGCATGACGCCCATGTTTGTCACGACGCTAGTGCTCGAGATGGCAATGCCGGTGGGCAGCAACGGGACGCTGTACTGCCTTCAATATGGCAAGGATGCACGCCCCATGATGCAGTGCACGTTTTTGTCGATCATCTGCTCCATTCTGACTATTCCGCTCGTAACCATGCTGTGCGGGTAGGCATGCGGGACGGTCTCGCGCTGGGGCCTGCTCCGGGCGGGTTGCCT
>JAGZKE010000051.1:0-6325 GCA_018365375.1 Collinsella sp.
GGCCTGTCCGCAGCCACACTCGGGCACTTGGAACGGGGGAAACGGCGGTCGACGAAACTGGAGAGGAGGTATTACGAGCTCCTGTGCGAATTGGAGAGAACGCTCCCGCAAACTGCCTCTTGACAACTTATAGGAGCGTCGGTTTTATTTTTCGTTTTCCCGGCATGGTTGAGGGTATCCAATTAAACGTAGTAGATAGGCCCGTTTTGTGGCATACGACCCATTCAAGCCCAATCTCGAAGGCTAAAGAGAGCCTCTCATCCGCACCTGCGAGCGAAAACCAAATAGAATGAAAGGCAAATGGAAAGCCCGTTTGACGAGCGGAGAACATATGCGCGACGTAACCGAAAGCGACTGGAAGCTGTTTAAGAAAATGCTTCCTCAATGGCAAGAACGTTATATGGAAAAGCTCATCGGCCAGTACGTTGAGATGCTGAACGGCGACAGCGAAGCGTCCAGTAGATTTTGGGCACTAGAAGAGCGCCTCAATAGAGACAAGCTGTCCTCAGGCGTAATTGCAAACGACATTCGCCGCAGCACAATGCACCGCGAGATAGCCAATTTGCTTATCGACAGCGTGATCACCCTTGACGACCTTGACGGTTTTACCGAAGACATTAAGAGCTATGCGCAACACTGGATTGGCCAGTAAGAGCACTGAACGACAGACATCCCCAGCAAAACGGGGCAAACGCTGGGCCACCTAATGGTTGTCCGGCGTTTGCCCAGATAAAACCTGCCAAAATATACCTGTCCCTTTTTGGCAGGTTACTCGGCGCTCTTGAGGGCGCCGACCATGTCGATCTTGTTGAGCGTTCGATTGGTGGCAAGGTTGACGATAAACGTAAAGGCAAAGGCCAGCAACACGGATAGCACGTAGCTCAGCGGCTCGACCTCAACATCAAAATACAGCGACGGCATCTGCAGGATGTACGTAAAACTCTCGGCCAGCAAGCCGCCTAGCGGTACGCCCAGTGCGGCGCCAATCGCCGTGAGGATCAACGTCTCCTTGTTGACGTAGTGGTGCACCTCGCCGCGACGGAAGCCCAACACCTTAATGGTCGCCAGCTCGCGCTCGCGCTCGGAGATATTCGTGTTGGACAGCGTAAACACCACCACAAACGACAGGCACGCCGCCATAAAGGTCACGAGCACCACGACCGAATTGATAATCGTAAAGTTCGCCTCATAGTTTTCCCAATGCTCGGCCGTACTCGAAATCGTAAGCCAACCGTCACTCTTAAGATTCTTGCTAAACGCAATCTGGTCGGCCGACGAACCCTTGAGCAGTGCAAAGATGCCGTTAAGACGCGCGCTTCGGCCGAACGTGCGCTCATAGGTGCCCTGCGTCATGTAAAGCGTGTTGCCCAGATAGTTAAGCGAAATGTCGCCGACTTTGACCTTGGCAACATTGAGCGACGAATCCTGGACGTGAGCCGTATCGCCCGGCTGAATCCCCAGGACCAGCTGTGAACTCTTGCTCAGATACACATCTCCGTCACGCAAAGACAGCGGCTCTTTGGACTCATCCTCAAGGCGAACGTAATTGCCCAAGTCACCCGTGCGGTCATCGGGCACCACGATCAGCTGTACGGTCTCGCTCTTGCCGCCAAACGTAAAAGTAACGTTGTCGGTCATGATCGGCAGGGTCGAGGTCACGGTCACGTTGGAATCATTGGCCGCACTGCGCTCATCCAATGCCGCGCACGTCTGCGAAAAATCGTCGGGATTGGCGACCGCCAGCAGGTCGTAGCGCGTGATATGCCCGTACTGTTTGGGCGAAAGCGCCACCGACGTATCGCGGATACCCATGCCGCAGATCACGAGCGCCGTGCAGCCAGCGATACCGAAGATGGTCATAAAGGCACGCTTTTTGTAGCGGAACAGGTTACGCGCTGCCACCTTGTTCAAAAAGCCCATGCGGTGCCAGATAAAGCCGATACGCTCAAGCAAGATGCGCGAGCCGGCGCGCGGGGCCTTGGGACGCATGAGCGAGGCTGGGGTCTCGGCCATCTCGTGGCGGCAGGCGATAATCGTGGCGCCCACCACGCCCACAGCAAACAGCGCCACCGAGACGATTGAGGACACGATGTCGTACGAAAGCAGCATCTGGGGCAGTGAGTACATGTCGTCAAACACCGTAAACAGGAACAGCGGCAGGCCCACAAATCCGATGATGTTGCCGAGCACGCCGCCGATCAGACAAGCCCACAGCGCGTAGTCCACGTATTTGGACAGGATGCGCCCGCGCGAATAACCGAGTGCCTTATACAGACCAATGAGCGTGCGCTCCTCCTCAACCATACGCGTGGCAGTGGTAAGGCTGATGAGCACGGCGACGATAAAGAAGATAAACGGGAACACCGTGGCGATGGCCTCAATTGACGAGCTATCGCTTTCCACGCTCGAGTAGCTTGCGATATTGCCGCGGTCCTGGATGTACCACGTACATTCGCCTAGATCGGAAAGCTCGGCGCGGGCATCGGCGAATTGTTGGTTGGCGGCGGCGCGGCGCTGGTCCAACTCGGCCTGAGCCTGGACGCGCTCCTCGCTGCCCTCGGCCATACGGTCGATGTTGCCCTGTTCAATCCCAAAGAGCATGGCGGCCTGGCGCTCGGCCGCATCCAAGCTTGCCGGCGTGTCAACCGTCAACTCCTGAGCACGTGCCTTCTCACGCTCCTTGCGGATCTTCTCGATATTGCCCTTGACCTCGTTGATCTTTGTCGTGTAGGCATCCGAATAGGAGTTGAGGCTCTTGGCTCCCTCGACGATCACGTGGACCGAGGAGTAGGAAGAAGATGTCGCGGCGTCCTCGTTCACATAGAACTTATAGTCCGCAGCCGAAGCAGCGCGAAAGGCGTTGACTGTCGAGTCGGAGCTCACGTCGGTGGGATCGAGGACCTCGGCCGTAATGGTGTAATCGCCCGCGGCAAACTGGTCCTTGGCACTTTGGTTCGACGAGCTCGCATCGTTGGCGGCAAAGCTCACCGTATCGCCGAGCTTTTTGCCCGAAGCCTTCAGGAACTTCGAAGTCACCGCGACCTCACCGGCGCTCTCGGGCAAATCGCCGCTCACCAGCACCGGTTGATCGATATTCTCCTTGGAAAGACTCTGCACGACCACGCGCTCGCGCGTTGTGCCCACGGCGGTGTAGGCGGTCTCGGTGTAGATACCCTCGGCCGTCTCGACGCCGTCGACCTCTTGGATAGCCGCAAGATCGTCGCGCGTAAGGCCATAGGTCGACTGCACGTTGATGTCATAAACATTCTGCTGGTCAAAGTAAGCGTCGACCGAATCGCACAAGTCCTCGCAGCCCGCCTTAAGGCCGCACATCACGCTCACACCGAGCGCGGTGATGACCACGATGGATAAGAAGCGCTTAAGACTGCCTCGGATTGTGCGGTAGATGCCACGGCGAAACACCGTCGGCACCATATCGTTTGAGCTTTGGGCGGTGCGGTAGGTCGTAAAATCCTGCTCGCGCTCCGTGTTCTGCGCGTCGCGGCGCTGGCTGTTTTGGCGGTCCTGGTCCATTGGCGCTACCACTCGATCGTCTCGATAGGCACGGGATTTTGCTGGACCGTCTCGCTCTCCACGCGGCCGCTCTTAAAGCGAATCAGGCGATCGGCCATGGGCGCCAGCGCAGAGTTGTGGGTGATGATAATGACCGTAATGCCCTGCTTGCGACAGGTGTCCTGTAGCAGCTGCAAGATCTGCTTGCCGGTTTTGTAGTCGAGTGCACCCGTGGGCTCGTCGCACAAAAGCAGCTTGGGGTTCTTGGCCAGCGCGCGGGCGATGGATACGCGCTGCTGCTCGCCGCCCGAAAGCTGCGCCGGAAAGTTGCCCAGGCGCTCGCCCAGGCCAACCTGGCGAAGCGTCTGTTCGGCATCGAGCGAATCGGGGCAGATCTGAGCTGCAAGCTCAACGTTTTCGAGCGCCGTCAGGTTGGGAACCAGATTGTAGAACTGAAAGACAAAGCCGACGTCGGCGCGGCGGTACTCCACAAGCTGCGCCTCGTTGGCGGAGCTCACGTCGCGCCCGTCCACTGTCACGGAGCCGGAGGTTACCGTATCCATGCCGCCTAGGATGTTGAGCGCCGTAGTCTTGCCGGCGCCCGAAGCGCCCAGGATAATGGCGAGCTCACCGCGCTCAACGGTAAAGCTCGCGCCGTCGAGCGCATGGATGCGGGCATCGCCCTCGCCGTATGCTTTGATGACGTCTTTGAATTCGATATAGGCCATCGATCGGTTCCCATCTGGTCGGATAACTCTTTAGTATTACCCATTTCACGCCGACCAAAAAGGGACAGGTTCATTTTGGCAGGTTTTATATGGGGAAACGACAGCCATAGATGAGGCGCCGGGGAGGCAGAGAAATCATCGACGGGGTCAGGCCGACCGCCAAACACAACGCACGCATCTCTATCTGTCAGCATAATCATTCGAACAGCTGTTCGTTTCTATGATATGATTCAGCTATCTAAGCAGGCCAATACGCAGAAAGGCGGCCAACATGGCGTTCGACTTTAAGAAGGAATGCAAGGAGCTCTACAAACCTGCAAGCAAGCCGAGTATCGTAACTGTCCCGCCTATGAGCTACGTTGCCGTTCGCGGCAAGGGCGACCCAAATACCGAAGGTGGCGAGTATCAAAACGCCCTGCCGCTGCTTTACGGCATCGCCTATACCGTCAAGATGTCGAAGAAAGGCTCAAGGAGTATCGAGGGCTATTTCGACTTTGTGGTACCTCCGCTCGAGGGTTTCTGGTGGCAAGACTCCCCGAGCGGCGACATCGATTATGTACGCAAGGACGATTTCAACTTTATCTCGTGCATCCGCCTGCCCGATTTCGTCAGCCGAGATGATTTTGACTGAGCAGTCGCGGAAGCCACGACCAAAAAGAAACTGGACTTTTCCGCCGTAGAGCTGCTTAAAGTTGACGAGGGCCTCTGCGTTCAATGTATGCATACCGGACCTTATGACAGCGAGCCGGCAACCGTAGACGCCATGCATGAATACACGACCGAGCAGGGCTATGTCCCCGACTTCTCAGACACCCGTTTCCATCACGAAATCTATCTCTCCGATCCACGCAAATGTGCACCGGAGAAACTTAAGACTGTGGTTCGTCATCCCATCAAGCGCGCTGAATAGCGTGGAGCGTCATTTCACGCGCTAGGTTTTAAGCCAGCCAACCAGCCGCCTCCTAGGCTGTCAAGCAATTATCTTGACGCGGCCCGTCGCATCTTATAAGTTTGTTTTGCTAAAGCTGGAAAGCCTCTCAACGATGCGCAACTCCAGCTCTTTTTATATCAAGAGGCTTAAATGAAATACCAGAAGTCGTGGATATCCATCAACGAACAGATAGCACTATTGACAGAAAACAAGGGTCTTAAGTGCTCTAATCAAAGCGAACTCGAGCGAGCTTTGGTCGAAGTCGGCTACTACAGGCAAAGTACTCGAGCGTTACTCCTCGTACGCGCCCTCAAGCCGCAGCAGCCACTCCTTACGGTCGAGACCGCCGGCATATCCATTGAGCGACCCGTCGGCCGCCACCACGCGATGGCACGGCACGATAATCGAAATGGGATTACGCGCGACCGCAGCCCCCACCACGCGAGGAGACACAACGGGGTCCTCGTTTCCCGGTACACGATGTCGAGCCGCAACACGCTGGGCGATCTCGCCATACGTAGCGACCTCGCCACGCGGAATAGAAAGCAGCTCGTACCAAACTTCACGCTGAAACGCCGTGCCAATCAAATGCAACGGCGGCGTAAACCGAGGTTCCTGCCCTGCAAAATAAGCATTCAGCCAAGCCCACGAACGCTCAAGCACCGAAGAAGCCGCACCATTTGCAGGACTCACCGACGACATGCCGCCAGCACCAGAAACTGCATCGGCGCCTTCAACATGTTCAGGATCTTCTTTGAGAAGCGTGGAGCCAAAATGCTCCTGTCCCTCAAACCAAAGCCCCGTCAGACCGCGGCCATCAGCGGCAAGCAAGATTTCGCCCAAAGGCGAAGCAAACGTCGTCGTGACCACCAGCGGCTCCTTTCAAAACTCCGCAACATAATACCGCGAATTGTGCAGACAACCCCAATCGACCCCAAAGTCCCCCAAGGCGGCAGGCGCGAAGCGCCGAGGCCGCCGCCGGGACCAGGGCCCGCAACAGCCACGTGCCCCCACATCAGCCCAGCAGTCCCAACCGACAACGGCCCCATCGCAGGCCGCTCGTAGCAGCGTCATCGCAGGCGGGGGCCGGGCTTGGTTTTCAGAACACTCCGCAGACCAGTGTGGCGCCTTGTCCGCGGCTCCGAAGGAGCAG
>JAGZKE010000018.1:0-35465 GCA_018365375.1 Collinsella sp.
GTACTGCGGGGTCAGCCCGTGGGAGGCCAGGGCGCCGCTGACCGGTGGACGGCACCGAGCCGTGCGCTTGAACTGAGAAGGGGGAGGCCTCGCGGCCTCTCCCTTTTTGCGTTGTATACACGTTGTGCTTTGGGACCTAGCTCCCCCGTATGCGCTCTTACTCTTTGGCTGTATTTTGAGTCCTTCTAGTGTATTTGAGCGATAATTACTCGCATTGGCGTTAGGGAGGGCTTGATGTTTACCGTATTTGTCTTGGGCAATATTGCTTCGGGTAAGTCGACAGCCTGCCGCTATTTCGAATCTTGTGGCGCTATGCTTATCGATCTGGATGAGCTTGCAAAATCTCTGTATGTGCCGGGCTCTGATATCGTCAATACTCTCGCGGATGAATTCGGTTGGGACATTTTGGATGAGGAAGGCGGCATTCGCCGCAGCATCCTCGCTTCTCGAGCTTTCGCTTCTCCTGATTCGGTCGCACGGCTCAATGGCATCGTGCATCCCGTTCTGATTGAACAGCTTTCGCTTAGGATTCTCGATCCGGTTTGTTGTACGGTTTCATCTCCCCGTTATCCCTTTGCGGTGGTCGAGGTTTCTGCTCCGACTGGTTTTGAGGATGCATTTGGCTTGGCTGATGAAATTCTGGTCATCAGCGCCCCTTTGTCAGTTCGTCGCGAGCGCGCTATTCAACGTGGCATGGAGCCATCTGATTTCGATGCCCGTTCTGCTTGTCAGCCCGATGAGTCTGCGCTGTGCAATCTCGCTACTACGGTGATTGATAATGCCGCAGGCGATAATTCGCTCTTTGAGCAGCTTGACTCATGGCTTGCATGCCACGGGTTTATAGATACTCCGGATAAGGAGGAGGCCGATGCCTAAGGCACGTTTCTTTACGTGGTATCGCGTGGCGCCACTTGCCGTTGTGTTCGTCTTCGGCCTTATTTCGCTCGTCTACTCGTGTGCCCCTGCTGCTTTCTTTAAGCCGCTGTATCCGATTGACTACGAGGCGTACGTAAAGCAATCGAGCATTTCGCACAATCTTGATCCGTATCTGGTGTGTGCCGTCACTAAGTCGGAATCGAATTGGGATCCCGAGGCCGAGTCGAATCAAGGCGCACAGGGCTTGATGCAGCTGATGCCCGAGACTGCCCAGGATATGATTGCCAAGGGTCTTGTCGATGGTAGCGAGTATTCAGCCGACAGCCTTAACGATCCCACTACGAACATCGAGTTTGGCTGTGCGTATCTTTCGTATCTTCTAACGTATTTTAACGGGTCGACTGACAGTGCCATTGCCGCCTATAACGCCGGCATGGGCAATGTCGACGGATGGGCGCAGCAGAGCACGTCGCTTCATAATGCAATCACCTTTCCCGAGACGCAGGCGTATCTGATTCGTGTCAATAATGCCTGGGTTCGCTACAAGACCCTCTATCCCGATCGGTTCGTATAGGACTATGCCTGCCGCCTGCGTATACTGCAGATATATGAGTTAGGAGTATCCATGGCGGAATTTGAAGTTGAGCGTGTTGGGGGAGAGCTTAAACGTTTTGGCGTTGAGGGCTCCGAGGTGCCGTTTAAGGTCGTGTCTCCATACGAGCCCGCTGGTTCCCAGCCTAAGGCCATTGAGTCGCTTGTGCAGGGCGTGAGGGATGGAGATCGCTATCAGGTTTTGCAGGGCGTGACTGGTTCGGGCAAGACCTTCACGATGGCTAAGACTATTGAGGCCCTGGGGAAGCCGACGCTGGTTATGGCTCCCAATAAAACGCTTGCCGCTCAGCTCGCGAGCGAGCTCAAGGAATTCTTCCCTGACAACGCCGTGGTCTATTTTGTGTCGTACTACGATTACTATCAACCCGAAGCGTATGTGCCGCAAAGCGATACGTATATCGAGAAGGATTCCTCGATTAACGAAGAGGTCGAGATGCTGCGACATCAGGCGACTGCATCACTGCTATCTCGACGCGATGTGATCGTCGTCGCATCGGTCTCGTGTATCTATGGCATTGGCTCTCCCGAGGACTATGCGGGCCTAGCTCCGAACGTCGACAAGAAGGTGCCGCTCGAGCGCGATGACTTTATCCATGCACTTATCGACATTCAATATGATCGCAATGACTATGACCTGGCACGCGGCACGTTCCGCGTGCGCGGCGATGTTGTCGACGTGTATCCGCCCTATGCCGAGCATCCGTTGCGGTTTGAGTTCTTTGGCGACGAGGTCGAGCTGATTGCCGAGATTGACGAGGTCACCGGAGAGATGCTGCGTGAGTACGAGGCCATTCCCGTGTGGCCGGCCTCGCACTACGTGACTGAGAAGCCGAAGGTCAAAGCGGCTCTGAAATCAATCAGTGAAGAGTGCGAGAAGCGTGTGGCCGAGCTCAAGGCGACTGATAAGCTGCTCGAGGCACAGCGTCTGCAGCAGCGCACCGACTATGATCTTGAGATGCTCGAGACGATGGGCTTTTGCAACGGCATCGAGAACTACTCGCGTCATCTGGACGGTCGCAAGCCGGGTGAGCCGCCGTTTACCCTGATTGATTACTTTCCCAAGGATATGCTCTGCATCATCGATGAGAGCCATGTAACGGTGCCGCAGATCCGCGGCATGCACGAAGGCGACCGCTCGCGTAAGGTCACGCTGGTGGAGCATGGTTTTCGTCTGCCTTCGGCACTCGATAACCGCCCGCTTCGTTTTGATGAGTTTGAGGCGAGGATTCCCCAGTTCATCTACGTCTCGGCTACGCCGGGCGACTATGAGTTGCGCGTGAGTCAAAACGACGTTGAGCAGATCATTCGTCCGACCGGCCTGCTTGATCCCAAGATCGACGTTCGTCCTGTCCGAGGCCAGATTGACGATCTTGAGGACGAGATTCGCGAGCGCGTGGCCCGCAAGGAGCGCGTGCTGGTGACCACGCTCACCAAGCGCATGGCCGAGGACCTGACCGACCATCTGCTTGATGCCGGCATTAAGGTCAACTACATGCACTCCGATACAGCGACGATGGACCGTGTCGAGATCCTGCGAACGTTGCGCGAGGGAAAGATCGATGTTCTCGTTGGCATCAACCTGCTCCGCGAGGGTCTAGACCTTCCCGAGGTCTCGCTGGTGGCAATTCTCGACGCTGACAAGGAAGGCTTCTTGCGCAACCGTCGTTCGTTGATTCAGACGATTGGCCGTGCGGCCCGTAATGCCGACGGCGAGGTCATCATGTATGCAGACGTTGTGACCGATTCGATGAAAGAAGCCATCGAGGAGACGCAGCGCCGTCGCGAGATTCAGATGGCATATAACGAAGAGCATGGCATTGTGCCCAAGACGGTCCGCAAGGCCATTAACGACATTTCGAGTTTTATTGCCGAGGCCGAAAAAACCGTGGGTTCCAAGGGACGCTCGAAGGGCGACTCTCTTGGCCATGGTGCATTCTATACGCCCGATGAGTCGGGCGAGGGCGGCGTGCCGGAAACGGTGGCGCCCGAGCAGGCACTTGCGGAGCAGTTGGAAGAACTGCCGCATGACGAGCTTGTGCGGATTGTCGAAACCATGGAAGAGGATATGCGTAACGCTTCTGCCGCCATGGACTTTGAGGAGGCGGCGCGCCTGCGCGATGCCGTCGTTCAGATTCGGGCGATGCTCGAGGGTGCGTCTGAGGACGAGACGATCGAGCGCTTACGTTCGCAGGCCCGCAAGGGTTCCACGTTCGCATCGGGCAGAAAACGCCAGGGTACACGGTTTAAGAAATAGCGAACAGGCCCCGAGTTCCCTGTGGAGCTCGGGGCCTGTGTCTTTTCCGCGCTGGAATTCGTGCGTTAGAGGTCCGCGATCAGGGCTTCGGCACAACGGATGCCGTCGGTGGCCGCGCTCATGATGCCGCCAGCATATCCAGCTCCCTCACCACAAGGGTAGAGGCCCGGGGTCGACACGGCATGGCACGTTCGGTCTCGGGTGACAGTGACAGGTGAGCTCGAACGAGTCTCCACGCCGGTAAGAACGGCATCGGGACGGTCGTAGCCTCGTAGCTTTTTTCCGAGTAGGGGAAGTCCCAGGCGGAGCGACTCGACGATATGCTGCGGCAGGGCTTCGTCAATTGCCGTCCAGGTCACACCGAGCGGATAGGTGGGCTTTACCTTTCCGGGCGCCTTGCTGGCGCGTCCTGCGAGGAAATCTCCGACGAGTTGTGCCGGTGCGTTCCAGTTGGAACCGCCCAGGCGATAGGCGGCCGCCTCGCAGGCACGCTGGAGCTCGATGCCGGCGAGCGGGTCATCGTTGGGAAGGTCCTCAGGCGTGACGTTAACGAGCAAGGCGGCATTTGCGTTGCGTCCGTCGCGGGCATTGAGGCTAGCGCCGTTGACGCACAGGTGGCCCTGCTCGGAAGAGGCGGCGACAACCTGTCCGCCGGGGCACATGCAAAACGAGAACACGCTGCGGCCGTTGGGAAGATGGGCGACGAGCTTGTAGGGGGCTGCTCCGAGGGCAGGATGTCCCGCCAAGGCTCCATATTGGGCTCGGTCGATGTCGCGCTGCGGATGCTCGATGCGAACGCCCATGGCAAAGGTCTTTTGTGCGAGGGCCACGTTGTGGTCCTTAAGGAGCTCAAAAATATCGCGAGCAGAATGCCCGCAGGCGAGGATGAGGTGCTTTGTCTCAATTGGCTCGTAAGCGGCGTCTTGGGACGATTGGACATCGATACCGGTGATGGCGCCAGACGCGTCGATGCGAATGTCGACGAGCTTTGTTCGATAACGGACGACACCTCCGAGCTGCTCGATGCGCTGGGATATAGCGGTGACAACCGTGGGAAGGATGTCAGAGCCAATGTGCGGCTTGGCATCCCACAGAATATCGCGGGGCGCGCCCGCCTCGACGAAGGTTTCGAGGATAAGGCGATGGGCGGGATTTTTGGTTCCCGTATTGAGCTTGCCGTCCGAGAAGGTCCCCGCGCCGCCCAGGCCAAACTGGATATTGCTCTCGGGGTCGAGGATGCGCTCCTTTAGAAAGAGATCGATCGCATGCGAGCGGCGAAATGCTGGGTCGCCGCGCTCGATGAGCAAGGGCTTAAGACCCGCTTCGGCAAGGGTGAGCGCAGCGAAAAGGCCAGCGCATCCGGCGCCGACAACGACAGGGCATTCTTGAGGTGCGTCGGAGACGGGGGAGGGGAATGAAGACCCATCGTCTTCTATCGCGCGTACGCGCGAGCGGTCACGTTCGGAAACGCTGTCGACCGCTTCTCGCTCGAGGTGGGGACTGGTCAGCTCAACACGAAAGCTCAGGATAAAATGGACGTCTCGTTTTTTGCGAGCGTCGATTGACTTGCGGTGGAGCTCGATGGACTTGATCTCGGAGTTCTTGCAACGTAGGACGCGCTTGGCGACTCGCTTGCCAACAATGAGGCAGGCATTTTCATCGCCGACTTCATCGAGCGAAGCGTTGACTTGGGTGATTTCGATCATCGAGGTCTCCTTAGAGGCAAGAAAGAGGCCGTCCGGTATCCCAGACGGCCCGAATGCGTTTTTGATTATAGACTGCGCGGCTACAGGCTGCTTGCAGCGCGAATGCCCGAGAGCCATGCCCACGCAAGGTTAAAGCCTCCGCAATCGGCGTCGATGTCGAGCGCTTCGCCGCAGACGTAAAGCGGGGCGTCGACAACGCTGCGCGCGCGTAGGCTGGGTGTTGAGATGCTCTCGACAGATATGCCACCACGCGTGACCTGCGCCGAGCGCTCCTCGGCTGTTCCCTCGACGAGCAACTTAAAGTGCTTGAGGATCGAGACCAGGTGGATGACATCGTTGGAGCCTGGATGGCACTGCTCGAACGCTGTGCAGACGACGCGGGAGAGTTGCGGGGCGAGCATGCCGTCGAGCCAACGGGGATCGCGGGGCGAAAAGCAGCCGAGCAGCTCAACGCGCCGGTTGAGCATATCGAGCAGCTCGTCTTTGGAGAGGTCGGGGAAAACGTCGAGCAAGATCGTATCGCCGTGCTGGATACGACGGGAGAGGTTGAAGACAGCGACGCCCGAGATACCGAAGGTTCGAAACAGGACTTCACCGTCTTCGTGCCAGAGCTCATTATGATTGCGGGCGAGCGTCAAGCGGGCGCGGACGCGCAGGCCATCCAACGTCTTGAGTGCCGCCCGATCGCCGACGACCGTTGCCGATACGGGGCAGAGGATGGGGCGCAGCGAAGTGAGGGGGAGGCGAAACGTATCGGCGATACCGGTGGGGTTGCCACCCGTGGCGATAATTACGGTATGTGCCTGCAGGGCCTCGTTCTTGCGAGGGACATCGGCGAGCGCTTTCCGAAGCGAGCGGAGCTCCGATTTTCGGTCGTCGTGCTTTTTTGCCTTGAGTGCCCGCGCTGGACGGTCTATTTGGAGTGTCCAGCCTTCGGAAGCTTTGTGCGCCGAGGCAACGTTGGCTCCGCAGATTAAGGTGATACCTAGGCGGTCGCAAACGTTGAGAAGCGCGTCGCGCACCGATTCGGCGCGAAGGGAGCGCGGGTACAGTCGGCCTTCCTCGGAGGTTGTCATGATGCCCAGCGAGGAGAAGAAACCCATAAGCTCTTGTTCGGGTTGGGGGCCCATGACAGATTCGACGAATGCGGGGTGGTTATACCGCTGAGGATCAATCGATTCGTTGGAGAGGTTGCAGCGGCCGTTACCGGTCGCAAGGAGCTTAAGGCCGCAGGCGACATCGCGCTCAACGATGCAGACGCTTTTGCCAGCACGTGCGGCCGTAATGGCGGCGGCGAGGCCTGAAGCCCCGCCGCCGATTACCAGGACGTCATAGAAGGCGCTCGTGTTCACTTAGGCCTCGTCGGTCTCGTGCGGGGTAATAGCCTCGACGGCAGAGACTGCCTTGGGCAACATGCCATCGGGCAGCGCGGTCTCGACCTCGCCCTTATCGCAGGCCTCGGCGAGTGACGGATTGATGGGAAGCGTGCCCAAGATGTCGAGGTTATAGCGCTCTGCGACCTCGGGGAGCTTGCTCTTGCCAAAGACCTCGATCTTCTTGCCGCAGTCGGGGCACTCAATATAGCTCATGTTCTCGACGATGCCCAGAATGGGGACGTTCATCTTCTCGGCCATGTTGACCGCCTTGGCGACGATCATCGAGACCAGATCCTGCGGGCTCGTGACGATAACGATGCCGTCGACGGGCAGTGACTGGAAGACGGTGAGCGCGACGTCGCCTGTTCCCGGAGGCATGTCGACCAGCAGGTAGTCGATGGGGCCCCACGAGGTCTCGCTCCAGAACTGCCTAATGGCGCCTGCGATGACCGGACCGCGCCAAAGGACGGGGTCGGTCTCGTTTTGGAGCAGAAGGTTGGAGCTCATGACCTTGACGCCGTGCTCGGAGATTTCAGGCAGCATGAGGTTGCCAAGGGCATGGACGTGGCGTCCGCTCATACCGAACATCTTGGGGATAGAGGGACCGGTGATGTCGGCATCGAGGACGCCGACCTTGTGGCCGTGACGGGCAAGCTCGGTGGCGATGGCACCGGTGACAAACGACTTGCCGACACCGCCCTTGCCGGAAAGCACGGCGATGACGCGTTTGACCTCGGACAGCGTATTCTCCTCAAATTGCGACGGCGACGTTTGTCCGCCGGCGGCCTGTGCGTGCTCGCAACCCATGTATGACTCCTTTGTATATGTTGGGGCCGGGGCCCCGTGATGTGACACGAGCGTCATTGTACCCTCGTTTGCGAGCGGGAGTCATTTACGATGCATTTGGGCCGAGCGTGCTTGCAATACGATGGGTCCAAGCGAATGGGCGGGCTTACTGAACTTTGCTGGCGAACTCGAGGTATTGCATGCGCTGCAGCTTGTCGATCGTCGAGGCGTATGGGCTGTCTTCAGATTCCAAGTCGTAGCGCAGCCCGTCGGCACCAAGGTAGCCGGCGACATTGATGGTGGGCACATCTGACCTTGTTGCAAGCAGAGCCTTTTGATAGTCGGTGAGCGGGGCGCCGATCTTATTAAGGGTAATGGCTGCAACCTCGTTTGCCCCGACGGTGTCGTAGACGTTGAGCTCGGTATTGCCGGCGATTTCATAGTTAGCCCAGACAAAATATGTCGACTGATAGATACGGAAAGCGTGGCTTGCCGTATCTTCCTGAGGGTACAGCTCGTCGTTGAGAGCCGTTGCGGCGCTCGGCTGATGGTCGCCAAAAAAGACAAGGACAACCGGTCTGCCGATATTGCGGAGCTCGTTGATAAAGTACTCGAGGTCCCGGTCGGATGCGTTGATGCAAGTAAGATAGGTATTGAGCGCGCTATTGGCGCCCTCGCTGGCTCCCTCGACCCAATAGTTTGTCAACTCTTCGGCGGGAACGGTGCCATAGTCGTAGCCGCCGTGATTTTGCATCGTGACGTCAAAGATGAACTGCGGGGCTTCGTCGGTTCTAAGCAGGTCGAGTATCTTGTCGTAGGTGGCGTAGTCGCATACGCCGGCATGGTAACAGGGCGCACCTTCGAAATCGCCGATTGAAAGAAAGTCTCCAAAGCCCAGCTGCTGATAGATTTTATCTCGATGGTAGTTGACGGGGTTTTGCGGGTGCATAGCGGTAGCGGTATACCCAAGCTCTTTAAGGTCCTTTGCCAGGCTGTTGACGCCATTCATCTGATACAGCTGATAGGGGATTTTGCCTAATCCGACAAAGGCCGTTGTCGCTCCGGTCAAAAATTCGAATTCGGAGTTCGCCGTTCCGCCACCGGCGACCGAAGCGAGCATGGTGCCGCGAACAAGTGTGTCGGGAAGCGAGTTGTAGAATGCGGGGCCGGTGTACCCGGCCGCCTGGAGCTGCTCAAAGCACGAAAGATCGCTAAAACTCTCGTTCATGACGGCAACAATCGTCGGCTTGATTTCATTGAACTGGGCAACGGCCGCCGCGCGCTGCTCGCTCGAGCCATACGTGTTGTCGTAGGCGGCGGCGAGCTCCTGCTCGATGCTCTGCGCCTCATCGGGCGTATAGTCTTCGGGCCTCTCAATAGGCAACTCGTTGACCATTTCGGTGAACGAAGTGATAAAACCCTGAGACGCATACGTGGTGATGGGCTGCCAACGGTCAAATCCAAAATCCAGCGCCTGCTCCAAGTCGATGCTGGAAAAGCCCGAGAGCCCCACAACGGTCACTAGCAGAAAAGCGCAGAGGTTAGCGGCGATTGCGGGGAAGACATGGGTGGGCGTACGGAGCTTTCTCGGTCGGATAAGCGAAAGAAGCCCCAGGGAAATCTCCAGCAGGGCTAGAGAGGTTACGATTCCGGCGGTAAAGGTAAACTCGTATCCCTCGCTCACTTCCATTGCGGTGCCAAGGGCCAAGATATCGCTTGGCAGGATGGCCTCGCCTTTAAACGTTATGACGAAGTGCTCGGCAATGCCAAGGATGCAACAGGCGACGGGCACGAGGGCCATGACGCCTCCATGACGCTGTCCCAGCAAATAAAGGGAGAGCAGAACCGTCGCGAGCAGCCCGACGGAAAACCCGAATGAGTTGGCGGGAATGCGATAGAACGTTTCGTTACAGGCAATTTCGAGTGAAACGAACGAGAGCGCTGAAACAGCGGCGATGACAAGGATGTCACGGCAAATACAGGCAACCGTTCCCGTCGCAAGATCGGTTTGGTCGATAAGTCCCGAAACCAAGGGCTCGACAAGAAGTATGACGGCGGTAGCACCGAGCGCCGAATAAGAAAGGACCCATAGGGAATTGTCCTCATTTACGAGCAATTGATTCGTAATCCATGCAGCTACCATGCCGAGCGGGATGAGGAGCGTCGCGCACCAAAAGACGCGGGCAATGGGCGGCTTTTCATTGTGTTTGATTGAAAAATGTACGCGCACCACGACGATGGCCACGATAAGGACGGCGATGAATATGGGCAGATTGGCCATGTCGCTCGAAGTGATTTCAAGGGGGATATCTTCGGTCATGGACGTTCCTCTGTTACGGCAAATTAAGTTCAGTATTAGATTACTGTAACCTTTCCACGGCATTTCGAGAAACAAAGCGCCCGATACGCAAAGCTAAAGGTCTGCGAATCTTGTATTACGAACATCTGTGCGCGTCGAGTGCGCTAAACTCATCGACAGTATGATTCGATGCAATAGGAGGCAAGGAGCTTCCATGTCTGATTCTTCTATCGTTATTCGCGGCGCTCGTGAGCACAACCTCCGTGATATCGATGTTTCCATTCCGCGTGACCAACTCGTGGTCATTACCGGTCTTTCTGGCTCGGGCAAGAGTTCGCTGGCATTTGACACTATCTATGCCGAGGGCCAGCGTCGATACGTCGAGAGTCTTTCGAGCTATGCGCGCCAGTTCTTGGGCCAGATGGACAAACCCGACTTGGATTCAATCGACGGCCTTTCGCCGGCGGTGTCGATCGACCAAAAGACGACGTCTAAAAACCCTCGCTCTACGGTTGGCACCGTAACCGAGATTTATGACTATCTGCGCCTGCTGTTCGCCCGTGTGGGCACCCCGCACTGTCCCGAATGCGGCCGCGTCATTGAGCGCCAGACGACCGACCAGGTTGCCGACAAGGTCTTGGCGGCGGGGGAGGGCCGCCGCGCGTTTGTGCTGGCACCGGTGGTGCGCGGGCGAAAAGGCGAGTACACCAAACTGTTTGAGGACCTTCGCGCCGAGGGCTTTAGCCGCGTGCGTGTCGACGGTGAAGTGCGCTCGTTCGACGATCCGATCGATCTGGATAAGAAATTCAAGCACGATATCGAGGTCGTAGTCGATCGCATCGTGATCCGTGAGAATTCTCTGGGCCGTATCGCCGAGTCTGTTGAACAGGCGACTGCCTTGGCGCACGGCAATGTAAACGTGTACATGCTGCCCGATCGCGATGCTCCCGAGGGGACCGAGGGCGAACTGCTGGAGTATTCGTTGGCCTTGGCGTGCCCGGAGCATGGACACTCCATTGACGATCTTCAGCCGCGTGATTTTTCGTTCAACGCTCCCTATGGCGCATGTCCTGAGTGCGACGGCCTGGGCTTTAAGAAAACCGTTGATGCCGAGGCGCTGATTGAGGACCCCTCGAAGTCCATTGCCGACGGAGTCTTTGGTAGCCTGTTTGGCAATTCGAACTACTATCCGCAGATTTTTGCTGCGGTCTGCAAACACTTTAAGGTGAGCGCCGATACGCCGTGGGAGGACTTGCCCCCTCGCGTGCGTCGTGCATTCTTGGATGGCCTGGGCGATACGAAGATCTCGGTCGACTACCAAAAGCTCGACGGACGTCGCAGCCAGTGGGATACCAAGTTTTCGGGCGTTCGCAACATCCTGTACGAACGCTATACCGAGACGACGAACGAGAACACCAAGGCGCGCCTGGAGAAGTACATTCGCGAGGAGCCGTGCTCGACCTGCCACGGCGCTCGTTTGCGCCCTGAGATGCTCGCCGTCACCGTGGGCGGCAAGTCCATTTACGAAGTTTGTTGCCTGTCGTGCCGTGAATCGCTCGAGTTTTTTGAGGGCCTGGAACTCACCGAGCGCCAACAGTTTATCGGCGGCCGTATCGTCAAGGAAATTCTGGAGCGCCTGCGTTTTCTGGTCGATGTTGGACTCGACTATCTGACACTCGATCGCGCCTCGGCGACGCTTTCCGGTGGCGAGGCACAGCGTATTCGCTTGGCAACGCAGATCGGCGCGGGTCTCATGGGCGTGCTCTATATTCTGGACGAGCCCTCGATCGGTCTTCATCAGCGTGACAACGAGCGCCTGATCAAGACGCTCGAGCGCCTGCGCGATATCGGCAATACCGTTATCGTTGTCGAACACGACGAGGATACAATCCGTGCCGCCGACTACGTGATCGACATGGGGCCCGGCGCCGGTGTCAACGGCGGACACGTAGTCGCGGCGGGAACGCCTGCTGATATCATGGCGTGTCCTGAGTCGATGACGGGCGCTTATCTGACCGGCAAACGAATGATTCGGGTGCCTGATGAACGGCGCAAGCCCGGTCGCGGCTGCCTTAAAATTACGGGCGCTCGAGCCAACAACCTCAAAAACGTTACCGCCAAGATCGAGTTTGGTACGCTTACGGTTGTTACCGGCGTGTCGGGATCGGGCAAGAGCTCCCTGGTTACCGACACCATTGCGCCTGCCCTTACGAATGCTATTCACCGTTCGACGCGCCCTGTGGGTCCGTATAAAAAAATCGAGGGCATCGAGTGTATCGATAAGGTTATCGATATCGACCAGTCGCCGATTGGCCGCACGCCGCGTTCCAACCCTGCTACCTATATCGGCCTGTGGGATGATCTTCGCGCGCTGTTTGCGAGTACGCCGGAGTCGAAGGCGCGCGGCTACTCGCCGGGTCGTTTCTCCTTTAATGTGAGTGGCGGGCGCTGCGAGGCGTGCAAGGGCGACGGGCAGATCAAGATCGAGATGCACTTCCTTCCCGATATCTACGTTCCCTGCGAAGTTTGCGGCGGTAAACGCTACAACCGCGAGACACTCGAGGTCACCTACCGTGGCAAGACCATCTCGGACGTGCTCGACATGAGCGTCACCGAGGCGCTGGCCTTCTTTGGGAATATTCCGCAGATTAAGCGCAAGCTCCAGACGCTGTACGATGTAGGCTTAGGCTACGTGAGCCTGGGCCAGCCCGCCACGACGCTCTCGGGCGGCGAGGCGCAGCGTGTGAAGCTCGCCAAGGAGCTTCATCGACGCCAGACGGGCAAGACGTTCTATATTTTGGACGAGCCGACGACCGGTCTTCATTTTGAGGACGTCCGCCAGCTGCTCGATGTGCTGCAGCGCTTGGTCGATGCGGGCAACACGGTGCTGGTGATTGAGCACAACCTTGATGTCATCAAGGTTGCCGACCGCCTGATCGATATGGGTCCCGAGGGCGGTAACGGCGGCGGAACCGTCGTGGTTTCGGGCACACCGGAGCAGGTTGCGGACTGTCCGCAGAGTTATACGGGTAAGTTTTTGGCGCCGTTGCTCAGGCGTGACCGGGAGCGTCAGGCTCAACTTGATGCTCAATAAATAGGCGATTCAGTTTATGGGCGCCATCGACTCCTTGTGATTCGATGGCGCTTGCTGTGCCGAAGTGACGTATGCAGCCGAATTGGACATATACTTAATCCTTGCGTCCGAATGCGAGAGAAAGGATATGTCATGGCAAAGGCTGTAAAGACGCCAAAAACCAATGCGATGCGCGAGCTGGAAAGTGCCGGCATTTCCTATGTTCTACATACGTACGAAGACGATGGTGATGAGTCGGTGGGCCTGGGGGTCGCGATTTCGGAGCAGCTTGGCGAGGAGCCCGGTCAAGGATTTAAGACTTTGGTCTGCGTGACGCCGTCCAACGACTATGTCGTGTGCTGCATCCCTGTTGCCGACGAGCTCGATCTAAAGTCCGCCGCGCGTGCCGCGGGGGAGAAGTCCTTGGCCATGATGCATGTGAAGGATTTGCTTGCGGCGACTGGCTACGTTCGCGGCGGCTGCAGCCCGGTCGGTATGAAAAAACGCTACCGGACGCTCATTGATGAGACATGTGTCCTTTGGGATACCATTTTTATTTCGGGAGGCAAGCGTGGTTATCAGCTCGAGCTTGCACCCGATGATTTAATTGCATTTTGCGGGGCGACGGTTGCCGCGATTACGAGAGAGGACTGAGCGATGCCGCAGGAAGAATTGAAGCGCGGAGCTCATTTTGCAAAAGAATCTGCGCCTCAGACACCCTCATCCGAAGCTTCTTCGTCGCGAGATGACACTGACGACATGGGCTCGTCGGACTACTCCACGGTTGGTCGTTCCGCCGGGCTTATGACCATCCTGACTATCGTGTCTCGCGTCACCGGTTTTATCCGCACGTGGGCAATGGCGGCCGCTATCGGCATGTCGCTACTCTCGTCCTCCTATCAGGTCGCCAACAACCTGCCCAATATGCTCTACGAACTCGTGATGGGCGGCATGCTCGTGACGGCGTTTTTGCCCGTGTACATGGGCGTGAGGCGTGAGCAGGGTCGCGAGGCCTCAAACGAGTACGTGGGCAACCTGCTCGGCATTCTGCTTTTGGTGCTGGGTGGCATTTCGTTGCTGGGGACCGTGTTCGCCCCGGGCTTTATCTGGACGCAATCGTTCCTTTCGGGTGACGGCGGCAGCATGGATACCGCTGCGTTCATGTTCCGTTTCTTTGCCATCCAGATTCTGTTTTATGGTTTGGGCTCGGTGTTCTCGGGCGTTCTCAACGCACACCGCGACTACTTCTGGTCGACGTTTGCTCCGGTCCTCAACAATGTGATCGTCATTGCGAGCTTTATGGGTTTTGCGCCCGTGTCCGCACAGTTTGGCGAACGTGCCGGCATCATCTTGATTGCGGCCGGTACGACCCTCGGTGTCTTTGTTCAGATGGCATGTCAGATCCCCGCGCTTGGCAAGCACGGCGTGCATCCCCATATCCATATCGACTTTAAGGACCCCGCACTGCGGCAGACGATTGCGCTCGGTATCCCGACGCTGCTCGCCACGGTGTGCATGTTTGTCTCGACTTCTATCACCAACGCTGCCGCGCTGGTGGTCCAGCCCGAGACTGGTCCTTCCGTCATCGCCTATGCGCGCCTGTGGTACACGCTGCCCTACGCGCTGATTGCCGCCTCGCTTTCGACGGCGCTCTATACCGAGCTCTCTCACGACGCGCAGGAGAAGGATTACGACAGCGTTCGCACGGGCATTTCGCGTGGCGTCGCCCAGATGCTGTTCTTCCTGATTCCGTTCGCGCTGTACCTGATTGTCTTCGCGCGTCCGCTCAACATGATCTACTGTGCTGGCAAGTTCGATGAATCCGGCGTGACGCTGGTGTCCGAGTACCTTGTCTACCTGGCGCTCTCGCTGCCGCTCTACGGCGTGGTCGTGTTGATGCAGAAGAGCTTCTCTGCCTTGCTCGACATGAAGCCCTATAGCCGCTATTGCCTGTATTCTGCCATCGGCCAGGCCGGCTCGGTTCTGCTGTTTGGCGTTGTGCTGGGCTTCGGCATGCCGGCAATCGCGCTTTCGTATGTCGTCGACTACGTGATCTTGGTCGGTTGTTCGCTGTGGTGGCTGCGTCGTCGTCTGCGTGGCCTTCAGGTCAAATCTATCCTACATGGCGGTTTCTTTGGCCTTTTGCTCGGTGGCCTGGGTGCTGCCGCAGGCGCCGGCGTCATGTGGGCGCTTGAGCACTTTGTCGGGGCGCTTGGCGGTTCGATTCTGATTACTCTTGGCTATGTTTGCGTTGCGGGTGTCGTCTCGCTTGCTGTTACCTTTGGCCTTGCCGTCGTCCTTAAGATGCCCGAGGTCTCGGCGCTGCTTCGTCGCAAGTAGGTGCGCGTGGCCGGTCACGACAACATTCCAACGCTTGCCGAGCAGGTTTCGCGCGTTCCCACACAGCCCGGATGCTACCTTTGGAAGGATGCCAAGGGCGATGTCATCTACGTGGGCAAGGCGAAAAACCTACGCGCCCGCATGCGTCAATACGTGACACTGCAGGATGAGCGTCAAAAGATTCCGCTGATGATGCAGCTGGTGGCGAGCTTTGACTATATCGTGGTGGAGACCGAGCATGAGGCGTTGGTGCTCGAGCGCAATTTGATTGGTCAGTACCATCCGTACTTTAACGTCGACCTCAAGGATGACAAGAGCTACCCCTTTATCGCCATTACAAAGGGCGACCTGTATCCCGCTATCAAATATACGCGTGAGCGTCATAAGCCGGGAACGCGCTATTTTGGACCCTATACCGATAGCCGTGCGGCACGTGAGACGATAGATACGCTGCGCAAGGTTATTCCCATCTGCTCCGCATCCTGTGCGGAGTGGCGTCGTTGTCGCCGTATCGTTGAGTCCCACAAGGGCGAGGAAGACATCGTCAATATGATTTGCGCGCAAAACGGGCGTCCCTGCTTTGACTACCATGTCGGGCGCGGCCCGGGTGCGTGTGTCGGCGCGATTTCCCCGGCAGACTATGCCAAGAACGTCAAGCGTGTCGAGCGCTTTTTGTCGGGCCATCGCAAGGATGTCGTCGATGAGCTGACCTCCGAGATGACGGATGCCGCCGAGGCGCTCGACTTTGAGCGCGCGGCACGCGTCAAACGTCGTTTGGAGGTCATCAGGGGTCTGGACGATCGTCAGCAAGTCGTTTTTCCCTCCAGTGTCGATATCGATGTCATCGGGTTCTATCGCGAGGAGACCATCTCCGCCGCTTGCGTCTTCGTCGTTCGCGAGGGCCGAACAGTTCGCACCTGCGAGTTCATTCTCGACAAGGGTCTTGATGTTGACGAGGAAGAGCTCCAGTCGGGCTTTCTTAAGCGCTATTACGACGAGACGGCTGATATTCCAGCTGAGGTCAACCTTTCCGTCGAGCTTGAGGATGCGGAGGCGCTGGGGGAATGGCTTGCGGGCAAGCGCGAGCGTTCCTGCCATCTCCATAGGCCGCAGCGTGGCGAAAAGCACCGTTTGCTCGATATGGCATCCAAAAATGCGCGCCATGCCCTCATGCGCTACATGATGCGAACGGGGTACGCTGACGACCGCACCAATCAGGCGCTCCTGGAGCTCGAAAGCGCGCTGGCGCTGCCAGCGCCGCCGATGCGTATCGAGTGCTTCGATATCTCGACGCTGCACGGAACCTTTACCGTCGCCTCGATGGTGGTGTTTACCAACGGACGCGCCGACAAGAGCCAGTACCGTCGTTTTAAAATTCAGGCCGAATTGGACGAGGCAAACGACTTCGTGTCGATGTCCGAGGTTTTGGGACGACGCTATGCTCCCGAGCGCATGGCCGACGAGCGCTTTGGATCGCGCCCCGATTTGCTCGTTGTCGATGGCGGTAAGCCGCAATTGACCGCTGCGATCAAGCAACTTGAGGCTCTTGGGCTCGATATACCAGTTTGTGGCTTGGCGAAGGCCGATGAGGAGGTTTTCGTGCCTTGGGACGAGACTCCCGTCGTGCTGCCGACCGGGTCTGCTTCGCTCTATCTAATTAAACAGGTTCGCGATGAATCGCACCGTTTTGCCATCACGTTCCATCGCGAATTGCGCGATAAAGCCATGACGGTTTCGGTACTCGATGACGTTCCAGGCGTGGGACCCACCAGAAAACGTGCCCTTATGCGCCATTTTGGCTCGATGAAGCGTTTGCGCGCGGCGAGCGAGCAAGAGATCGCGGAAGTTCGAGGCGTTCCGGCCGATGTCGCCAAAGCGGTCCACGAGGCACTTGTTGCATGGAATGCCGAACGCGCCCAGGCATCGGCCAACCGTTCCGAAAACTAAACGTGCTTCTAAACAACTGATATACATGATTGGCCGATTTTCAATCATTTATTTCGCGGCGATTACCTGTCGATTTCGGGTTTTATTAACGCTAAAACGTTTGACTAGCCATGGTGAACAACCCTGCTATC
Source organism: Collinsella sp. (assembly GCA_018365375.1). Lineage (GTDB taxonomy): Bacteria > Actinomycetota > Coriobacteriia > Coriobacteriales > Coriobacteriaceae > Collinsella. Next base: position 17,401 of record JAGZKE010000018.1, read on the forward strand.
CTGCGGGTTGACGATGACTGATATCTCACCTCGTCGATACATACTGTCTGGCGAATCGTTTGTCAATGAATTCGGTGAACGGTAGTAAATACCGTTCAAGCGTATGTATGTATCGGTCGCCGAGCGCGGCACCTCAGTTGGGTTCGTCGGTAGGTAAGGTATATATCGTCCGCAAGTTGCGCGGGGGCAAGTCTAGGTGCTCCCGGGTAAGATTCTCTATTGATAGGAGAAGACATGGCCATCATCAACAAGGGTATGTCCAGGCGTTCGTTCCTCGGCCTCACCGGCAGCGTCGCTGCTGTCGCAGGGCTTGGTCTCACCGGCTGCGGTGGCAGCTCCAACGACGAGGGTTCCGCTTCCGGTTCCGCCGATTCCGCCAACCGTGGCGGCGGTGTGATTACCGCTGGTTCCGCTTACGCTCCGTCCAGCTTCGATCCCGCCAGCACCGGCTCCGCTGTGGGCCTGGGTGCTAACTGGCACGTCGTCGAGGGTCTCTACGGCATCGATTACCACGACTACAGCACCTTCAACGAGCTCGCCACCGACGATCCCAAGTCCGTGGACGACACTACCTTCGAGGTCACCATCCGCAAGGGCGCCAAGTTCTCCGATGGTACCGAGGTCACTGCTGACGACGTCGTCGCTTCCTACACCGCTTGCGCTGCTTCCGCTACCTATGCTCCGTTCTTCCAGCCCTTCGAGTCCATCGAGGCCAAGGATGCCAGCACTGTAACGGTCAAGACCAAGGTCCCCAACTTCTCCCTGCTCAAGGATCGTCTGGCCATCATCCGTGTTACCCCGGCTACTCAGTCCGAGGAGGATCGCGCCAAGCAGCCGATCGGTTCCGGCCCCTGGATGTACGACTCTATCTCCGATACCGAGATCACCCTGGTTCCCAACCCCGAGTACAACGGTGAGTATACTGCCGAGGATAAGAAGATCCAGTACAGCATCCTGACCGACCCCACCGCTCGCGTTACCGCCCAGCAGGAAGGCTCCACGCTCGTTATGGAGCTCGTCACCGCTGACGCCGTCGACCAGCTCGAGAGCGCTGGCTGCAAGATCGACAACGTCCAGGGCTTCGGCACCCGCTTCATCATGTTCAACGTCGCCAAGGAGCCTTGGAACAACGTCAAGGTCCGTCAGGCCGTCATGTACGCGCTCGACACCGAGAAGATGATCACCAACACCTTCGCCGGCCTTGCCACCGCTGCCAGCTGCTACCTGCCCAAGAGCTTCACCAACTATCATGAGGCTTCCACGGTGTACAAGACCGACGCCAAGAAGGCCAAGAAGCTCATCGAGGAGTCCGGCATCACCCCGGGTGCCATCACCCTGCGCACCACCGACAACGAGCAGATTAAGGGCATGGCCGCCCAGGTCAAGAACGACCTCGACGCTCTCGGCTTCGAGGTGACCATCCAGACCGATACCTCGCCGGCCACCTACGCTGCCATCGACGGCGGCGAGGCCTACGATATCCTCCTTGCCCCTGGCGATCCGTCCTGCTTCGGCGCTGACCCCGACCTGCTGCTCAACTGGTGGTACGGCGACAACGTCTGGATGCAGACCCGTTGCCCGTGGAAGGAGTCCGCTGAGTGGGAGAAGCTCCACGGTCTCATGGACGAGGCTCTTGGCGCCGAGGGCGACGAGCAGCAGAAGAAGTGGAACGAGTGCTTCGACATCATCGCCGACAACGCTGTTCTGTACCCCGTTGTCCACGTCAAGACCGTCTCCGCTTCCTGGGACGATCCGTCTACCGCGCCCAACGGCGAGGCCCTCGATGGCTTCAAGGGCATCGGCACGACGAGCATGTCCTTCAGGGGCGTCGCGACCGTCAAGGCCTAAGACTCGTTTGAGTCATATGTGGGGCGTCGGTCGTAAGGCAACGTCCTCATAGTTGAAACAAAGACCCGGGCGGCCTCGATGTCGCTCGGGTCTTGTAATGAGTATCCATACTCATATACCAGTTGGTCCTACCGACAAAAGAAAGGGGAGAGAACGTGAACAACTTTCTACGTTTGATTGGAAGGCGTCTCGTGGCGCTGCCGATCATGGCATTGGGCGTCACCGTCCTGGTGTTCTTCCTTATGTCGTTCTCCAAGACCGACCCCGCCTATACGGCGTTGGGTGACGGTGCCTCGCCCGAGGCGGTTGCCGAGTACCATGAGAAGTATGGTCTGGACGACCCCTGGCCCGTGCGCTACGTGCGCTACATGGGCGATCTGATCCATGGTGACATGGGCACCTATGGTGCTGCTCGCAACTCCGTTGCCAAGCGCATCTCCACGGCCCTGCCCGTCACGATGCAGCTGACCTTCATCGGTCTTGCCATCGGCGCGGTCGTCTCGTTTTTGCTCGGCGTCATCGCGGCACTGTATCGCGATAAATGGCCGGACCAAGTGATCCGCGTCTTTTCCATCGCCGGCTTGGCAACCCCGTCGTTCTGGCTTGCCGTTCTGTTGATTCTGCTGTTCTCTTCCTACCTTAAGGTGCTCCCGGCATCCGGTGCTCTGCCTCACTTCACCACCAACCCGGCTGGCTATCTGGGACGTATGATCATGCCCGCTATCGCTCTGGCATTCCCGCTGACGGGCCAGATGACTCGTATCGTGCGTACGGCCATGGTTGAGGAGCTCGACAAGGACTACGTCCGCATGGCCCGTGGCGCCGGCGTTCCCGAGAAGGTCGTCGTCGGCATCAACGTTTTGCGCAACGCGCTGATCACCCCGGTCACCACCCTCGGTCTTAAGATCGGTTACCTTATGGGCGGCGCCGTCGTCATCGAGGTCATCTTCAACCTCCCCGGCATGGGTACTGCGATTCTGCAGGGCGTTCAGGGCAACGAGGCGAACCTGGTTCAGGGCGTCGTCATCGTCGTTGCTCTTGCCTTCATCATCATCAACATCGTGGTTGACATGCTCTACCTGCTCATCAACCCGCGCATCAGGACGGTGTAGATTATGGTAAAGATTCGAGAGAAGCAAACCGAGCAGCTCGAGAAGGCTGCCTCCAAGGGGCTCAAGCTCGGTGGCTGGAAGAAGATGACGCTGTCTTCTAAGATTGCCGCCGTCGTGCTGGTGTTGGTCGCCCTGACCGCGATTCTGGCGCCCCTTCTTGCCCCCTATAGCCCGGTCGAGATTTTCACTGCTCGCCAGGCTCCCGGCAATGGATTTATCTTCGGTACCGACGATAAGGGCCGCGACATCCTGTCGCGTATGCTTTACGGTGGCCGTTACTCGCTGATCATCGGCTTCGGTGCTACTGCCATGGCTCTGGTCTGCGGCTCGGTCGTGGGCGCCCTCGCGGCGGTTTCGCGCAAGTCCGTTTCCGAGGCGATCATGCGCATCCTGGACATCATCATGTCCATCCCGGGCATCGCCCTCGCTGCCGTCTTCGTCTCCATCCTGGGCAATTCCGTGCCGTCGATCATCTTCGCCATTGGCTTTATGTACACTCCGCAGATTGCCCGTATCGTGCGCGCCAACATCGTGTCCGAGTACGGCGAGGACTATGTCCGCGCGGTCATCGTTTCCGGCGCCAAGGCTCCGTGGATTTTGATCAAGCATGTTCTGCGTAACTGCATCGCCCCGATCATGGTCTTCACCGTTACCCTGGTCGCCGACGCCATCATCTTCGAGGCCTCGCTGACCTTTATCGGCGCTGGTATCCAGGAGCCCACCGCTACCTGGGGCAACATCCTCGCCGACGCCCGCGGTGGCGTGCTCGCTGGCCGTTGGTGGCAGGCGCTGTTCCCGGGTCTGGCTATCATGATCACCTGCCTGGCGCTCAACATCCTCTCCGAGGGCATTACCGACGCCATGGCCGCTGCTCCCTCCGCCGCCCTGGATCCGACCGATTCCTCCAAGCGCCGCGAGGCCGACCTGCTGGTCTCCGACCCCGTTCGCGCTTACAAGGAGCAGGCTCAGTCCCTGTCCGCCCGTCTTGGCGCCCTGCGCGATGTCGAGCTCAAGCGTAACGACCGCCATGTGCCCGATGAGTCCGTTGAGCCGATCCTTTCGGTCCGTGATTTCTGCATCCAGTTTGAGCACCACGGTGATATCAACGTCGTCGATCATGTCAACTTTGATGTCCGTCCTGGCCAGACCATGGGCCTGGTCGGTGAGTCCGGCTGCGGTAAGTCCATCACCACGCTGGCCATCATGGGCCTGACCGACGATGACGAGCATCTTTCCGGTGAGGTTCTCTGGGAGGGCCGCGACCTGCTCAAGATGAGCAAGAAGGAGTGGTTCGGCCTGCGCGGTACCGATATCGCCATGGTCTATCAGGACGCCCTGTCCTCGCTCAACCCCTCCATGCTCATTTCCGCCCAGATGAAGCAGCTCACCAAGCGCGGCGGTACCCGTAGCGCCGAGGAGCTCCTGGAGCTCGTGGGCCTCGACCCCAAGCGTACGCTCGAGAGCTATCCGCATGAGCTTTCCGGTGGTCAGCGTCAGCGCGTTCTGATCGCTATGGCCCTTACCCGCGACCCCAAACTGGTCATCTGCGACGAGCCCACGACCGCTCTGGACGTTACCGTCCAGAAGCAGGTCATCAAGCTGCTTAACGATCTTCAGGCCAAGCTCGGCTTTGCCATGATCTTCGTTTCGCACGACCTGGCACTGGTCGCCGAGGTCGCTCATAACATCACGGTTATGTACGCCGGCCAGGTTATCGAGCAGGCGCCCACCAAGGAGCTGCTCACCAACCCGATTCACGAGTACACCCGCGGCCTTCTGGGTTCCGTCCTGTCCATCGAGAGCGGTTCGGGCCGCCTGCACCAGGTGCCCGGCGCCGTTCCGAGCCCGCGCGATTTCCCCAAGGGCGATCGCTTCGCACCCCGCTCGAGCCATCCGCGCATTGGCCTGGACACCCGTCCGGTCTTCAAGCGCGTGCCCGGCACCGAGCACTTCTATTCCGAGCTCCCCGACGAGGTGCTCAAGGCAAATGGTTTGACCCCTCACGCGGAGGTGATGTAGATGAGCGAGACCGCAGTCAACGGCGTCGAGCCGATCATCTTCCTTGATGACGTCCACGTCACCTTTAGGACCCGTACCGGCTCGATTCTGCACCCCAACCTGGTTCACGCCGTCCAGGGTGTAACGATTAAGCTCATGCCCGGACAGACCATCGGCATCGTCGGCGAGTCCGGTTGCGGAAAGTCCACCACCGCCAACGTCATGTGCGGCCTGCAGGCCCCCACGAGCGGCAAGGTCTACTTTAAGGGCAAGGACGTTACCAAACGTACCGCCGAGGACCGTCGCCACATGGGTCGCGTCATCTCGGTCGTGTTCCAGAACCCGGCCACGGCGCTCAATCCCCGCATGGTCGTTCGCGAGCAACTGCTCGACCCCATGCGCGTCCACAACCTGGGTACCGAGGCCGAGCAGGAGAAGCGCGTCAAGGAGCTCTTGGAGCTCACCGGTCTGCCCAGCTCCGCCGCCGAGGTTCTTCCCGGCCAGCTTTCGGGCGGCCAGCGCCAGCGCGTCGCAATTGCGCGCGCCCTGTCGCTGAACCCCGATGCCATCATCGCCGACGAGCCCACCTCGGCTCTGGACGTTTCGGTCCGCGCGCAGATTCTGAACCTGCTGACCGACCTTAAGAAGGAGCTCGGCCTGGCCATGGTGTTCATCAGCCATGACATCCAGACGGTCCGCTATATCTCTGACGACATCATCGTTATGAATGGCGGCAAGATCGTCGAGCAGGGCGAGGCCAAGCAGGTCTTCCAGCACCCTCAGGACCCCTACACCAAGATGCTGCTCGGCGCTGCGCCGTCGCTGCTGCATCCCAAGCTCGGCGAGTAGCCTCGCTTTCCCTCCCGTGCGCCCGGTTCCCTTGCCGGGCGCACCTCCGTTGCGATTTCGAAAGGTTGGGTTCACGAGCCATGCCAAGTGCTCAGGAGCTACAACAGCAATTTGGTGAATATCGAGGCGCTATGCCCCGTCCATCGGATTTCGATCTCTTTTGGAAGGACCGCATGGCCGAGGCCGACGCCGTCGAGCTCGACTATGCGATTGAGGCGGCTTCGGTTGCGGATTCCGCGACCTGTCGGTTTTTCGACCTCTGGTATACCGGCATGTGCGGTGCACGCCTGCATGCCAAGTATCTCCAGCCGGTTTCGGACGAGCCCGTGCCGCTGGTGCTACAGTTCCACGGCTATCCGGGTGCAAGCCGCAGCTGGTTCGAGCAGGCGTCGTTTGCGGGCATGGGCATGGCACTCATCGCTCTCGATTGTCCTGGCCAGGGTGGCCCCTCCGAGGATATTGGTGGATTTGAAGGCACGACGGTTGCTGGGCATATCGTCGCCGGTATCGACGGCGACCCGGCCAATCTTTACTATGTCCGCTTGCACCAGGATATCCGCATTCTGTGCCGTATTGTTCGCGAGCTCGAGGGCATCGATCTTTCCCGCGTATTTGTGAACGGCGCATCGCAGGGCGGCGGTTTGGGCATTGCGACCTGCGCGCTTAATAGTGAGCTTATCAATCGCGCTGCCATCCTCTATCCCTTCCTGTCGGATTTCCGCCTTGTTTGGGATCTGGATGCCGACGATATCGCTTATGAAGGCCTGCGTTATTGGTCGCGTTGGTTTGACGAGGACTCGACTCGTATTGAGGAGGCCTATGCCAAACTGGCGTACTTCGATTCCAAGAACTTTGCCCCCATGGTCAAATGCCCCGTGCTGTTTGGCACGGGCACAGCCGATATCGTCTGTCCGCCGGCGACGCAGTTTGCGGTCTACAACAATCTGGCCTGTGAGAAGCGACGCGAGTTCTTTGAGGGCTTTGGCCACGAGGAGATTCAGGACTTTGACGATCTGATCATTCCGTTTTTCTGCGAGGGAGGGGAGGCTCATGTCTAAGTGCGAGAGCAATATCGACGAGCTGATCGTCCCCGGGCTCGCGGAGATGCCTGGAACGGTTTCGTCAAGGCTCTCTGATTTCCGGGGTTGGCACGGCGATGCTTCGGCGGATGTTTCCGAATTAGAGACAGCCGCTTCGGACCTTGAGGTTTGCGGGCTGACTGTTACGGCGATTGATTTCGCCAATCCGTGCGCGCGCTACTCCGAGGTTTCCATTGAGCTCGGCGGGTATGTCGTACACGGTCGTTTGATTGAGCCCTTAGGCCATGCCCGGGCATCCGAGTTTGTGCCGCTCTGTCTGATGTTTCACGACATCGATCGACCCGTGCGTGGATGGCATCACATGACGAGATTTGCCGCCATGGGGTATGCCGTTCTCGCGCTGGATGACGATGTTGCTGGTGCGGACGACCTGCAGTGGGGGATTGCTTCGCCCGCTTTTGTCAAGCGCGTCCGTTGGGGCTGCGCGTTGGCGAAGGTCGCGCGCAATCTTGATGGCATGGATCCCGATCGCATTTTTGCATGGGGCGAGGGTCTTGGCGGCGGTGTCGCGCTGGCGGTTTCTGCTCTGGACGAGCGCGGACTTGCCTGCACGGCGGTTGCCAATCCAATTCCCGGTGGCCTCGAGGCTCTGTCGTCTCGGGTGCGCGGATCGGTGCTCATGGGCACGTCGCTCATGGATACCGTGAGCGACCCCAAGGGTCAGTTTGCCGTATTCAACGGTCTTGAGTGTGACCGGAGGCATATCATCTATGCCAAATACGCTCATGAGCGTATTAACGCGTTCGAAAACGAAGTCGTCGACTTCATTAACCAAACGTTCTATCCGTGTTCTTTGGCCTAGACGGCCTGGACACTGCCAACAAGAGTGAGCGGCATAGGGCCGCTCGCCAGACAGCTAAGGAGATTCTTGTGGCAACTCAGAAATTCACCGGCGTTATCCCTCCCGTCGTTGTTCCCGATACCGAAGACCACCAGCTCGACGTTGCCTCCTTTGAGCGCAGCATCAACCGCATGATCGATGCCGGCGTCGATGGTCTGTTCTTCTTGGGGTCTTCGGGCGAGGTCGTCTTCTCCACCGATGAGCGCCGTCGCCAGATTATCGCCGAGGCCGTTCGTATCGTCGACCACCGCGTTCCCGTTCTGGTCGGCATCATCGATACCGAGACCGAGCGCATGATTGAGCACGGCAAGGTCGCCCAGGAGCTGGGCGCCGATGCCCTCGTCGCCACCTGCCCGTTCTATGCCCTGCAGGGTATGACCGAGGTCGAGGAGCACTTCCGCATCCTGCACGAGGAGCTCGACCTGCCCATCTTTGCCTATGACATTCCCGTCTGCGTTCACACCAAGCTCCCCTGGAAGCTCCTTGCCAAGCTCGGCGCCGAGGGCGTCCTTGCTGGCGTCAAGGATTCCTCGGGTGATGACATCTCGTTCCGCTACCTCGTTCAGGAGAACGAGAAAAACGGCCATCCGATGAGCATTCTCACCGGTCACGAGGTTGTTGTCGACGGCGCCTACCTTGGTGGCGCCGACGGTTCCGTCCCGGGTCTCGCCAACGTTGAGCCCGAGGGCTACGTGCGTCAGTGGAAGGCCGCTCAGGCTGGTGACTGGGCTACCGTCAAGGCCGAGCAGGATCGCCTCAATGAGATTTCGCACATCTGGGATGTCACCTCGGGCGTCCAGGGTTATGCCGGTGGCGTCGGCGCCTTCAAGACCGCTATGAACCTCATGGGTATCTTCGACAGCCCGACCATGCCGCGCCCGGTGAAGGCCATGACCGGCGAGAACGTCGAGGCGATTAAGAAGGTCCTCCAGGACAACGGTCTCCTGTAAAGCTTCCCCGGGCACCCGACCTCGCCGTTCAACCGTGCGGCCATGACCCATTAGGTCAATGGCCACACGGTTTCTCGGCGATCTCGGGCATCTGGAAAACCTTTACCGCGCTGTGACGGCTAGCCTGACGGCGCATTTCCTGTAGTTGTTTTTTATCTCCTAAGGAGAGCGACATGGAGAACAAGTACGTCTGCTCTGTCGATATCGGCGGAACTAAGATCGCGACTGCCATCATGGAGTACCCGGCTGACGGCAGCGTGCCCCATCCCGTTTTTGAGGCCGAGGTTCCCACCGAGGCCCAAGAGGGCGGCGAGGCCGTCTTCCAGCGTATCGAGGCGTCCATCAAGGCTGCTCTCGAGGCGAATCCCGATGTCGAGGTCCTTGGCGTCGGTATCGGTGCCGCCGGCGTTGTCGATCCCAAGACGGGCGCCATCGCGTATGCCAACGAGATCATGCCTGGCTGGTCCGGCGTTCAGTTGGGGCCGCGCCTGCGCGAGGACCTCGGTCTTCCCGTTGCCGTTGTAGGCGACGTGCAGGCTCATGCTCTGGGCGAGGCCCACTGGGGCGTCGGCAAGGGCAAGTTCTCCGTCTTGTGTCTTGGCATCGGTACGGGCATCGGCGGCGCATATGTCGAGAACGGCCGCGTGATGCAGGGCTTCCATGGTGCTGCTGGCCATATGGGCCACATCGAGTGCTCGGCTGCCGCCGGTATTCCCTGCGCCTGCGGGCGTTCCGGCCATCTGGAGTCGGTTGCTTCGGGCACTTCCATTGGTCGTATGTACGATGAGCGCTTTGGTCGCGTCGACCCCAGCCGTCCTTCGGTCGGTCGCGATGTGAACGACCTGTGCCGTGCGGGCGACGCAAAGGCGACCGAGGTCATCCATGACGCCGGCTTTGCGCTGGGGGCCAGCTTGGGCTCGCTCGCTAACATCCTGGACCCTGAGGTCATCGTGCTTTCGGGCGGCGTGATTCACCAAGGTCCCGATTGGCGTTCGCAGACGTGGAAGGATTCGGTGCACGAGGGCTATGCCAGCCAGGCGCTCGATCCGCTTCAGGACACGCCGATCCTCATCGGTTCTCTGGAGGGCGATGCTCCGCTCATCGGTGCCGCCGAACACCTTCTTGCGTCGTTGAAATAAACATAGCTACCAAGTGCGCCTTCTGAGGTGCCGCAGATTGACGTGAAAGAGGAGCGAAGCGTACTTCGGTACGCGAGCGACGGTTTGAACGTCAAGGTGCGGTGTCTCAGAAGGCTGTTTTTGAGAAAGGTTGAGTCGAACATGACCGTTGATCCTTTGATCCAGTCCCTGAAGGGTAAGCTCATCGTGAGCGTTCAGGCGTATATGGGCGAGCCGCTTCGTACGCCAGAGACCATGGCTCAAATGTCTCGTGCTTGCGAGCTCGGCGGCGCCGCCGCCATTCGCTGCCAGGGCCTTGCCGACATTGCCGCCATTAAGGGTCGCTGTGAGGTTCCTGTCATCGGCCTGTGGAAGGATGGGCACGAGGGCGTTTACATCACGCCGACGCTGCGTCACGCTCGCGCCTGCGTTGCTGCGGGTGCCGATATCGTGGCGATCGACGCCACCGATCGTCCGCGTCCCGACGGCAAGTCGGTCGAGGATACCTTCCGCCCGCTGCACGAGGAGGGTGTGCTCCTGATGGCCGACTGTGCCACCATCGAGGACATTCGCCGTGCGGTTGATATGGGCTTCGACCTTGTATCTACCACGCTTTCTCACGGTGTCGCTGCCATCGACTGCACCATGGCCGATGGCCCCGATCTGCCGCTCCTGCGTCAGGCGACCGAGGAATTCCCCGGTCTTCCCATCATCTGCGAGGGCCGCGTGCACACGCCCGAGGAGGCTCGCGCCGCGATCGATGCTGGCGCCTGGGCCGTTGTCGTCGGCACCGCCATCACGCACCCCACGAGTATTACGAGTTGGTTCAAGGCTGCGCTTGAGGCGTAAGACAGGCCTCGTATCCGCTCGGGGCGGTATACTCAATAAAGGCAATTGACCGCGCGGGATCCGGGTTGCTGGGTCCCGCGCTTGTTTTTGGGAGGCAGCACATGCAAAAGGGAGATGCCATGGATGCGGCGGAGCGCTCGGAGCGCATCCCCGATATCGTCATCATCACCGGAATGTCCGGATCGGGCCGCACACAGGCCATGCACGTGTTCGAGGATATGGGCTATTTTTGCATCGATAACCTGCCTCCGCGTCTCATCGCCCAGCTTGCCGAGCTCGTCGGCATCAATACGGGCGTGGGCAGGCATCTCGCCGTCACCTGCGATTTGCGTAGCCAGGGACTGTTTGACGAGTTGCTCGATGCGGTCGCCGCGCTCGAAGAGCGCGAGATGAGCTGCGACATCGTGTTCCTGGAGGCTTCTGACGAGGTGCTGATTCGTCGCTACAGCGAAAATCGCCGCCGTCATCCCATTGCCAAGCCGGGGGAGACTACGGCCGATGCCATTCAGCGCGAGCGCCTTCAGCTCCAGGGCGTGCGCGACCGAGCCGATATGATTATCGACACGAGCCGTCTGCGCACCTCTGCGCTGCGCAACAAGCTACGTATGGCATTTTCCGAGCTGTCCGACCAGCAACTCATGGACGTCCACGTGTTCTCGTTTGGCTTTAAGCACGGCATGCCCGTCGAAGCGGACATTATGATCGACGTTCGTTTCCTGCCCAATCCGTTCTACGATCCCGAGATGCGCACGATGACCGGTCTCGATAAAAAGGTCTCCGATTTTGTTCTGGACCATCCCAAGACGCAGGAGTTTTGGAAGGCTTGGACACAGCTGCTCGATACGGTGATGCCGGGCTATATCGCGGAGGGCAAGCCGCAGCTTTCTATCGCCATCGGCTGCACGGGCGGCCAGCACCGCAGCGTTGCCATCGCCGAGGCCACGGCACGTTATTTGGAAGGCGCTCAGTATCATGTGAGCATCTCCCACCGCGACCTGTCGCGCGCCAACACGAAGGCATAGGCCTGCATGTCGTTTACCGCTGAGGTGCGCGACGAGCTTGCGCGCTGCGAACCCGAATGTGAATACTGCGACTTGTCGACGCTCGCCGCCCTCACGCGCGTGAGTGGTACGCTCTCGCTTGCCGGCTCTGGGCGGTATCGTTTGACGGTTGCGACTGAGACGGGAGCCGTCGCGCGCACGATGATCACGCTGACGCATCGTATCCTTAAGCTCAAAACGGAGTTCACCGTCCGCAAATCTGTCTTGCATAAGGTTCGAAACTACCTCATCACCTTGCCTGATCAGCCAGACCTGGATAAGGCCTTGGTTCTGCTGGGTATCCTCGACCGTAGGGGAGGACTTGTCGCCGGCGTACCCCGACATATCGTTGCCCGTCCTTGCTGTAGACTTGCCTATATCCGCGGCGCGCTCATCGCGGGCGGCTTCGTGGCCGATCCACGCGGCGATTTTCATTTGGAGATCGCTGTGCAGGGCGAGCAATATGCCAAGGGACTTTGCGATCTGTTGGAGCAGATTGGGGTCCATGCTCGTGTTAATGCACGGCGGGGGTCATATGCCGTGTACATTAAGAGCGCCGAGGAAATCGAGCATCTATTAAAGCTGATTGGTGCCAAGCGCAGCGTTGCCGAGATTGAGGAGGCGCGCGCGGTCAAGTTGGTTAAGAACGATGTGAACCGTCGCGTGAATGCCGAGCTCGCCAACCAGACCAGAAGCGCCGGTGCTGCCCAACATCAGCTTGCGCTTATCGATGAGCTCGAGCAGCGTGGCCTTCGCGATGCGCTTCCGGATGCCTTGGCGGTCTTTTGCGACCTGCGCGAGCGCTATCCTGATCTGTCGCTGCGTGATTTGGGGGAGATGGCTGACCCTCCCTTGTCGAAGTCAGCCCTCTACCATCGTGTTTTACGGCTTGAAAAGCTCATTGAAGCAAACAGGTAGTTTGAAGTAACGACTTATATATGGATTTAGCTGCTATTTTAGTATTTAAAACGTTTTAACGTAAATTTGATTTTCAATTTCGAGCATTCTCGTGAAATTCAAGTCAAAAAAAAGGTATATTAGGCGAGTGGTTAGTTTGTGGGCCTCAACGGCGGGCGCTGTAGCTCGCGGGGGCCTTACGAAAGGAGACACAATGGCAGTAAAGGTTGCTATTAACGGCTTCGGTCGCATCGGTCGTCTGGCTTTCCGTCAGATGTTCGGTCATGAGGGCTCCGAGATCGTCGCTATCAACGACCTCACCTCTCCCGATATGCTCGCTTACCTGCTGAAGTACGACTCCACGCAGGGCAACTACGCTCGCGATCACGAGGTCGTTGCTGGCGAGGATTCCATCACCGTTGACGGCAAGGAGATCAAGATCTACAAGGAGGCCGACGCTAACAACCTGCCTTGGGGCGACCTTGACGTCGACGTCGTTCTCGAGTGCACCGGCTTCTACACCAGCAAGGCTAAGGCTCAGGCCCACATCAACGCTGGCGCCAAGAAGGTCGTCATCTCCGCTCCGGCCGGCAGCGATCTGCCCACCATCGTGTACAACGTCAACCATGAGACGCTGACCGCTGAGGACAACATCATCTCCGCTGCTTCCTGCACCACCAACTGCCTCGCCCCGATGGCCAAGGGTCTGAACGACTTCGCTCCCATCGTGTCCGGCATCATGACCACCATCCACGCCTTCACCGGCGACCAGATGCCGCTCGACGGCCCGCAGCGCAAGGGCAACTTCCGTCGCTCCCGCGCCTGCTCCGAGAACATCGTCCCGAACACCACGGGCGCTGCCAAGGCCATCGGCCTGGTTCTCCCCGAGCTCAACGGCAAGCTCATCGGTGCCGCCCAGCGCGTCCCGACGCCGACCGGCTCGCTGACCAACCTCTACGCCGTCGTTGACAAGAAGGTCACCGTCGACGAGGTCAACGCTGCCATGAAGGCCTACGCCGAGACCATCCCCGATACCTTCGCCTACAACGAGGACCAGATCGTCTCCCGCGACATCGTCGGCGAGACCCACGGCTCCATCTTCGACGCCACTCAGACCATGTGCTCTGACCTCGGCAACGGCCAGACCCTCGTTCAGGTCACCTCTTGGTACGACAACGAGAACTCCTACACCTCTCAGATGGTCCGCACCATCAAGTACTTCGAGAAGTTCGTTGCTTAATTTAGCTTTTAGCGAATAGCTCGTTGAGCGTCTAAAGAAGGGCGCGGCCTTATAGGGCTTACACCCTAGGGTCGCGCCCTTTTTATAAGAAATCGTCTGCCGTAATGGGAGGCAGACACGTACGAAAGGTAGAAGCAAACATGGCCTTTACCAAGAAGACCGTCCGCGACATCGATGTCGACGGAAAGCGCGTTCTCGTCCGCGTTGACTTTAACGTGCCTATCAAGGATGGCGTCGTTGGCGACACCACCCGTATCAAGGCTGCCCTGCCCACCATCAACTACCTCGTTGAGCACAACGCTCGCGTCATCCTCATGAGCCACCTCGGCCGTCCCGAGGGCACCGGCTTCCAGCCCGAGCTGTCCCTCGAGCCCGTCGCCAAGAAGCTCGCTGAGCTCTCTGGTCTCGACGTTGCCTTTGTCGCTGACACCTACGGCGAGAAGGCTGCTGAGGCTGTCGCCGCCGTCGAGCCGGGTAAGGTCCTCGTTCTCGAGAACGTCCGTTTTGACAAGCGTGAGAAGAAGAACGATCCCGAGATCGCCAAGAAGCTCGCTTCCTATGGTGACGTCTTCGTTCTCGATGCCTTCGGCACCGCTCACCGCGCCCAGGGTTCCGTCGTGGGCCCCGCCGCTTACCTGCCTGCCGTCGCCGGCTTCTTGCTCGAGAAGGAGGTCGACACGCTGACCGGCATCTTCGCCGAGCCCGAGCGCCCCTTCGTCGCCATCGTCGGCGGTTCCAAGGTTTCCTCCAAGATCGGCGTTCTCGATCACCTCATCGACTCCGCTGACACCCTGATCATCGGTGGCGGCATGGCCTACACCTTCTTCCTGGCTCAGGGCCTGTCCGTTGGTCAGTCCCTCAAGGAAGAGGACTGGGTCGAGCGCGCCGGCGAGATGCTCAAGAAGGCCGAGGAGAAGGGTGTCAAGATCCTGCTCCCCATCGACAACCGTGTTGCCGATCACTTTGGCGAGGACGCTGTCCCCGAGGTTGTTGCTTCCGACGCTATCCCCGACGATCGTGAGGGTATGGACATCGGTCCCAAGACCGAGGAGCTCTATGCCGAGGCTGTCAAGGGCGCCAAGACCGTGTTCTGGAACGGCCCCATGGGCGTCTTCGAGTTTGACAACTTTGCTCACGGCACCCAGGCTATCGCCGAGGCTCTCGCCGAGGCTGACTGCACCTCGATCATCGGCGGTGGTGACTCTGTCGCAGCTGTCAACAAGTTCAACCTGGCCGACAAGATGAGCTGGATCTCCACCGGTGGTGGCGCTTCCATGGAGCTCGTCGAGGGTAAGGCCCTGCCCGGAGTGGAGGCGCTTCTCGATGCCTAATCGCACCCTTCTTATCGCTGGTAACTGGAAGATGAACAACGATGTCGCCGAGGCCGCCAAGCTCGCCGATGAGCTGGCTCAGGCTCTGCCCGAGGTTCCGGCTGGCGTCGAGGTGCTCGTCTGCCCTCCGACCATCGACATCACCACGGTTCATGACCGCATTCAGGCTGCCCCCATCGCCCTCGGTGCACAGAACGTGTACTGGGAGGCCAAGGGTGCCTTCACCGGTGAGTCTTCTTGCGACATGCTCAAGTCCGCTGGCTGCACCTACTGCATCATCGGTCACTCCGAGCGTCGCGACTACTTCCACGAGACCGACGAGGACCAGAACAAGAAGGCTAAGGCTCTCGTTGCCGCCGGTCTTGTTCCCGTCTTCTGCTGCGGCGAGTCCCTTGAGGTCCGCGAGGCTGGCACCTATGTCGAGCACGTCGTGAACCAGGTCAAGGCTGGCCTTGCTGGCCTTGAGATCACCTGCCCCAAGCAGGTCGTCGTCGCCTACGAGCCCATCTGGGCCATCGGCACCGGCAAGACCGCTACCGCCGAGGACGCTCAGGAGGTCTGCGGCGCTATCCGTGAGACCCTCAAGGAGATGTTCGGCGAGGAGCTCGCCGACGGCATCCGCGTTCTCTACGGCGGTTCCGCCAAGCCCGGCAACATCGCCGAGCTCGTCGCCAAGCCCGACGTTGACGGCGCCCTCGTGGGCGGCGCTTCGCTCAAGGCTGCCGACTTCGCCTCTATGGTCGTCAAGGCAGGCGAGTAGGACATATGGCACAGCGTCATCTTCCTGCACTCCTGATCATCATGGATGGTTGCGGCCTTGCTCCGGCTGATGGCGAGAACGCCGTCGCCGCTGCCAAGACGCCCTTCCTTGATAACCTGTACGAGAAGTACCCCCACACCACGCTCGGCGCTTCGGGCGAGGACGTGGGTCTTCCCGATGGCCAGATGGGTAACTCCGAGGTGGGTCACCTCAACATCGGTGCCGGACGCATCGTGTTCCAGGAGCTTTCGCGCATCAACAACGCCATCAAGGACGGCTCCATCGCCAAGAACGAGGTCTTCGTCAAGGCTATGGACGACGTCAAGGCTGACGGCAAGACTCTCCACCTCATGGGCCTTATGAGCCCTGGCGGTGTTCATTCTCACATGAACCACGTCGAGGCTCTGGTCAAGATGGCTGCCGAGCACGGTGTCAAGACCGTTCGCGTCCACGCCTTCATGGATGGTCGCGACGTCGACCCGCAGTCCGGTGCCGGTTACATGAGTGAGTTCTGCGCCTTCCTGGCTAAGATTTCCGAGGAGACCGGTTGCGACGCTCGCGTTGCCACCGTCTCGGGCCGTTATTGGGCCATGGACCGCGACAATCGTTGGGAGCGCATCCAGCGCGCCTACGACGTCATGGTCAACGCGTCCGATGCTGATACCGACCCCGTTGCCGGTATCAAGGCCTACTACGAGAAGGATCCGCGCGGCGACGAGTTCGTCGAGCCCTTTGCTGCCCACAACGAGGGCATCCACGAGGGCGACGCGGCCATCTTCTTCAACTTCCGTCCAGACCGCGCTCGTCAGATGACCCGCGTGTTCACGGACAAGGAGTTCGACGGCTTTGAGCGCGAGCAGATCAAGCTTTCGCACTTTGTGACGATGACCGAGTACGATCCGACGTTTGACGTCGAGGTCGCCTTCCCCAAGACGTTCCCGGAGAACGTCCTAGCCGACGTTATCGCCGCCAATGGCCTGAAGCAGCTGCACACTGCCGAGACCGAGAAGTACGCCCACGTGACGTTCTTCCTCAACGGCGGCATCGAGGAGCCCAAGGAGGGCGAGGAGCGCGTGCTCGTCGCTTCCCCCAAGGTCGCTACCTACGATCTGCAGCCCGAGATGAGCGCTCCCGAGGTTACCGAGAAGCTTGTCACCGCCATCAACGAGGACCGCGCTGATTTCTATATCGTGAACTTCGCGAACTGCGACATGGTTGGTCACACCGGTGTCTTCGACGCTGCCGTTAAGGCCGTCGAGGCTGTTGACGATGCCCTGTCCAAGGTTGTCCCGGCGATTCTCGCCAAGGGCGGCTTTGCGTTGATTACCGCCGACCACGGCAACGCCGATCACATGTTTGACGTTGCTTCCGACGGTTCCAAGCATCCGTTTACGGCGCACACCACCAACCGCGTGCCGTTCATCATCGTTGATGAGAAGGCACAGCTCACCGGTATCGAGGACGGTCGTCTTTCCGATATCGCTCCGACCATGCTCACCATGGCTGGTCTGGAGCCTTCCGCCGAGATGACGGGTCGCGTGCTCGCCACCGAGGCCTAAGAGAAAACAAATACCGTTTTCTAGCAAGGGGGTTGTCCACAATCGGACAATCCCCTTTTTTGGTATTTCTGCCATTTCCGCCCCGTCCCCGAGTGGCAGGTAGGGGAGAACGGGGGATTGTGGTATAGTACTGGAGTTTGAATTGTTCTATTAAGGAGCTTATCTATGGGTCCGTTCCAGATTCTTCTGTTTGTCGTTTGGGCTGTTTCTGCCGTGGCGCTGACGATTCTCGTCCTGATGCATTCCGGTAAGGGTACCGGCGTTTCGGATATGATTGCCAGTTCGCTGTATAACTCCAGCTCAGCCACAGGCGTTATGGAGCAGAACCTTGACCGCTTGACCGTCATCATGGCTGTCGTATTTGCCGTGTGTGTCGTTCTGTGCATGTTCTTCTTCCCGCAGGGCATCGTGGGCTACTAAGCTCGAGCCACATAAATACTTGAAAAGGGTTCCGCAAGTGCGGGACCCTTTTTGTTGTTCAAGACTTTAGTCCGCTGGCCGCGCAGCGGCCAGCTTTAAACCACCCGCTACGCGGGTGGAGACAAACGGCTTTACAAAGCCACCCCTCCGACC
>JAGZKE010000019.1:0-34657 GCA_018365375.1 Collinsella sp.
CCATGAGACTTGCGGACACTTTTCTCGTCCATCGACGTTCTTGCTTTGCCATTCTCTTTTCGGGGCAGACTCCGCACTGGAGTCTGCCCCGTTTTTTGGACAACACAGGCAGCCTCCACCGTCCGATGCGGACTCATCCGTCATCGCGTTTCTTGACTCGTATGAGGTTCGGTTTAAGGTCCGTAGGCGCACGCGCGGTGCGGACGGTAGAAGGCATTTGCGCCGCGCGTGCAAGATTAGAATGCCCGTGGTTCGGAGTCCGGGCATTTAACAACACCGGAAACTGGTCGCCCGCGCTCCTAAACACTTACGCGGGGTGCGTCGTTTCCTATAGACATCGTATCCCGAATCGCCCCGCCGATTCGGGACATTTTGAAAACTCAAACACGTCGGGCAAACCCGGACGACGCGGCCAGGCTCCGCCGTCCGAGGGGTCGTGTGTGTAACTATCGAACAAATGTTTGTCAAAATCGCGTTCACCAGGCGCAAACGCGTGCGCTCGCAGTAAAATACCCTTGCGACGCATCCCGTGCGCGGGCGGCCGACGACTCGATCGGAGGTCCCCAAATGCTGAAATTCCTTAACGTGCTTGCCGCCCTCGCGGCGGTGGGCTCGTTCGTCATCGCGTTTTTTGACTCGTATGAGGTTCGGTTTAAGGTCCGTAGGCGCACGCGCGGTGCGGACGGTTCTCGGCGTTTGCGCCGCAAGCGCAAATAAAAACGGCCGGGGTTGCAGCCCGGCCGTTTAACACGTTAGAAAACTAGGCTGCCCGCGCTCCTTAACACTTACGCGGGATGCGTCGTTTTCTATAAACATTGTATCCCGAATCGCTCAGTTGATTCGAGATATTTTGAAAACTCAAATGCGGGTCCATACCTGATAGAAATTTCGTTATTTCCGAAAATTATGTATAATTCCAATATTAACTGGAACTAAGCGAAAAGATGGAAATGAACGAAGCGCTTACCTACTTACAAGAAGCACTAGGCCTCTCCGCCAAGGCTAAAACTTGGCTTGGATCCGCACACTTGCCACTGCATCTACGGTCGATTGAGGTCCGCGCCGTTGACGCAAATGGTTTTTCTTTTTTGCTTGCAAGTTTGCCTGCTGGCGTAGGACTTCCCGAGGCTAAGAGAGTCTATAGCCAGTTAGCCTTGCGTGCGGAGGCTCCTGTCGTCGTTTCGTTTCCTGATGCCGATGCGCGCCAACGCAAGGCATTGGTCGCACAAGGAATCCCCTTTGTTTGCTCTGGTAGACAGGCCTTTCTTCCATTTATGGGCGCGGCCTGCACGGAGAGGGGCGGCACTAGATTTCATAATCGCGCGACCAAGATGTCACCCAACGCGCAGGCTGCCGCAATCTGGGGGGCAGGGCAGGAGTCATATCATTCCGATGACCTTTGTCGTGCGCTTGGGATTTCGGCAAGCCGCGCGAGTGAGGCCATAACCGAGCTTGTAGACAGGGGGCTCGCAAAGCGCGAACGGCGCGAACGACGTGTCATTGTGTTTCCCGTGGCCGTGGATCTTCTGCTCAGTGAGCACATGGCAGAGCTCTTCTCGCCTGTCTCGAAGGTCTTTTTTGCAAGGAGGGCACCACAGATCGACTGTCTCGCTGACGCTGGGGAGACAGCGCTCGCTGCGCGTTCGATGCTCGCGGCTCCGGGCATGGATCAAAAGGCGGTCTTAAGAAGCGTATGGCGTGAACTGCGTGGCCTTGAAGTCGCAGATGGGGAATTGTCGGATAACGAAACGGCGATGATCCAAGTGTGGCGCTATGCGCCCGTGTTTGCCGACTCCTCCCGTATCGACGACATTTCACTTGCGCTATCTTTGGCGGCAATCGACGATGAACGAATTCAGCTCGAAGTCGATCGCATGTTTGGAAAGGAATATCCATGGCAGGAAGCGCTGTAGAAGGTCTCTAAGAATTCCGACCGTAGGCGGTGCTTCGGTCCTGGCTGCGCTGTCCGGGATAGGGGCTCGCGAATCGGCTATTATTTGTTTAGACAACCTGAGCTTTAGAGGAGTGACAGGCGATGGTGCAGGGCGCCAAACATATGAAGAGCAATAACACCGCGGCAAACGGTGGCTCAAGCCCCCAGCCCAAACCTCGACCAAAGCCTAAGCGTCGTCGCAAACGGCTGCCGCGCTGGGCCGACCGGCTCATCACTATCGTCATCATCCTTATTGGCGTGGGTCTTATGACCTGGCCGTGGATCTTGGACCGGCTCGAGGCCTCGGGCGTGTTCAACCAGATCAGCACCGTGTCCAGCACGGTGGACGCGCTCTCCGAAGAGGAGCGCGAGCGCATCCTGTTGCAGGCGCGCTCCTATAACGAGCAACTTGCCGGCGAGGCCACCGAGCTACCCGCTGACCAGATCGAGTCCTATGCTCAGCAGCTTATCTTTGACCGCGACCCCATGATGAGCTGGGTCGAGATTCCCTCCATCGACGTGAGCATGCCCATCTACCACGGCACGAGCGAGGAAGTCCTAATGGCGGGCGTCGGCCACCTGGAGGGCACGAGCCTGCCGGTAGGCGGCACCTCGACGCATTGCGTGCTCACCGCGCACTCGGGCATGCGCAACCTGAGCATGTTCGACGACATCCACTCGCTGGAGCCCGGCGACCTGGTGCTGCTGCACACCATGAACAAGACGCTCGCCTACAAGATGGTGGACTCCGAGGTGGTGCTGCCCGAGGAGATGGAGTCGCTGACCATCGAGCCCGGAGCCGACAAGGTGACGCTCGTCACCTGCACGCCCTACGGCGTGAACGACCACCGCCTGCTGGTGCATTGCGTGCGCACCAAGTACAACAAGAAGGATGTCGACAAGCAAAAGTCGCTGGCCGGCCGCCACTGGGGCAAGCGCGAGTTTGCCGTGCTCATCGTGGTCGTGGCCATTGTGCTGTTGCTACTGGACATCGTGATCCACGCGGTCCGCAAGCGCCGCAAGGCCAAGGCCTCGGCATAAGACATTCTCCAGAACCACCACAAAGGGGACAGACACCTTTGTGGTGGTCGGGACTTCCAAACCATCACAACATTCGATGAAAGTCTCGATTTTGGCGAAAAGCGTCGAATGTTGTGATGGTTTTCGTTGTGAGCGAGACGGTCTTCGTTGTGGGCGAGACGGTTTTTGCTATGGACGGTGCGGTTTCGCTGCGGAACCGCCAGCCAGCCGCCTGTAAACCGCCGCCCTCGTTACGTTTTCGCTGCATTTGGGTAAAGCACCTGCTCCAAGCGCCGTTGGCTTGTATACTAGAGCGGTTTATCTGTTATGCGGAAGGGAGCGCCTATGGCACTCAGCGAGAAAGACGTGCGCGGCATCGCCGAGTACGCAAAGATCGCACTGACCGATGACGAGCTCACCCAGATGACGTCCTACATGAACGACGCCGTCCAGATGCTCGAGCCCGTCTTGCAATATGACTTGCCCGACGTGGAGCCCACGTTCCATCCCATCGGAAGCCTGTCCAACGTGATGGGCGACGATCTGCGCGAGCCCGAGCGCGATCTGCCGCTCGACGTTGCGCTGGAAAACGCCGGCAGCGCGCGTGACCGCTACTTCCGCGTGCCGTCCATTTTGGGAGAGGGGGAGAGCGAGTAATGGCCCAGAGCTTCGATTCCCTTACCGCCGCCCAGATCGCCGCGGGCGTTGCCGCCGGCGACTTTACCGCTACCGAGGTGGCCCAGGCCTCCCTTGCCGCCATCGAGGCGCGCGAGGGCGGGGTCCAGGCATTCCTGCAGGTGTCGCCCGAGCTCGCGCTCGAGGCCGCCGCACGCGTGGATGCCGACCGTGCCGCCGGAAAGCCGCTGCCCCCGCTCGCGGGCGTGCCGCTGGCCATCAAGGACAACATGAACCTCGTGGGCACGCGCACCACCTGCGCTTCCCGTATGCTCGAGGACTACCAGAGCGTCTACACTGCCACCTGCGTCCAACGCATGCTCGACGCCGGCTGCCTGCCCATGGGCAAGGCCAACATGGACGAGTTCGCCTTTGGTAGCTCTACCGAGAGCTCGGCCTTCCACCGCACCAACAACCCCTGGGATACCGAGCGCGTGCCCGGCGGCTCCTCGGGCGGCTCCGCTGCCGCCGTCGCCGCGGGTGAGGTCGCGCTCTCGCTGGGTTCGGACACCGGCGGCTCCATTCGCCAGCCGGCGTCGCTCTGCGGCGTGGTGGGCTTTAAGCCCACGTACGGCGCCGTGAGCCGTTACGGCGTGGTGGCCTTTGGCTCGTCGCTCGACCAGGTTGGCCCCTTCGGTCGTACGGTCGAGGACGTCGCGCTGGCCATGAACGCGCTTACCGGTGCGGGCCACGATCCGTACGATTGCACCAGCCAGGACTGTGCCGTCGACTTTACCGAGCACCTCAACGACAGCATCGAGGGCAAGCGCGTGGGCATCATCCCCGCGTTTATGGAGGCCGAGGGCCTGACGCCCGAGGTCAAGGCCGCTGTTCAGCGCGCCGCCCAGGAGCTGCAGAACCAGGGCGCCGAGCTGATCGAGGTCGACCTGCCGCACCTGGACGCCGCTATCGCCGCCTACTACGTCATCGGCCCAGCTGAGGCGTTCTCCAACCTGGCACGTTTCGACGGCATTCGTTACGGCTATCAGGAGGAGGGCTGCGCCAACCTGTCCGACCAGAGCTCGCTTTCGCGCGCCCACGGCTTTGGCGCCGAGGCCAAGCGCCGTCAGATGCTCGGCGCCTATCTGCTGAGCTCGGGCGTGTACGACAAGTACTACTACGCTGCGCAAAAGGCCCGCACGCTCATCACGCAGGACTACGATGCCGCGTATGCCAAGGTGGACACCATCCTCATGCCCGCCTCGCCGCGCACGGCCTTTAAGTTTGGCGAGATCAGCGACCCCACGCAGATGTACCTCTCCGACCTGTACACCATCTCGCTCAACATTTGCGGCAACGGTGGTATCTCGGTGCCGCTGGGCCTGGGCGAGGACACCAAGCTGCCCGTTTCTGCCCAGTTGGTGGATCCGGCCTTTAAGGACCGTCAGCTGCTCATGTTTGCCCGCGCCCTGGAGCGCGGCTTTGCCGATGCCGCCACGGGTGCGCCCGCGCTTTCCGTCGCGCCCGATTTTGCCGGGAAGGGAGGCGAGCTGTAATGAAGGAGCTTTCCGAGGTCCTGCAGGATTGGGAGGCCGTGATCGGCCTGGAGATCCATACCGAGCTCACCGCACTCGATACCAAGATGTTCTGCAACTGCAAGCTCAGCCACGATGACGAGCCCAACGCCAACGTGTGTCCGGTGTGCCTGGGCCTGCCCGGCGCCCTGCCGGTGCCCAACAAGCGCGCCATCGAGAGCATCGTCAAGGCCGGTCTCGCCACCAACTGCGAGATCCAGCGCCACTCGATGTTCTACCGCAAGCACTACTTCTATCCCGACATGGCCAAGAACTTCCAGACCACGCAGGGTCCGGTCGCCTTTGCCATGTACGGTCACCTTGATCTGGATGTGACCGGTCGCGGTGCCGCCGAGCGCCCCGACTGCGCGTTTGGCGAGGCCGAGGCTCAGAGCCTGGCGAGCGCCTCGGCCAACGCCGAGGGCCTGTCCACGTCCATGACGTCGACCATGCGCGAGGGCAATCAGCGCGCCGGCCATCTGGCCAGCTACGACGCGTCCAACCTGCAGATGCCCGAGCGCCGCGAGGACGGTTCCTACACGGTGCCCATCCGCATTCTGCGCATCCACATGGAGGAGGATGCCGCCAAGATGGTCCATGTGGGCGGCGCTGAGGGCCGCATTACCGCCGCGGCTGAGTCGCTCGTCGACTACAACCGCTGCGGCACGCCTTTGATTGAGCTCGTGACTGAGCCCGATTTGCGTACGCCCGAGGAAGCGCGCCTGTTTATGGAAAAGCTCCGCCGCATCTTTGTGACGCTGGGCATTTCGGACTGCTCCATGGAGAAGGGTTCCATGCGCTGCGACGGCAACGTGTCGCTGCGTCGCCGTGGCGAGACCAAGCTGGGAACCAAGACCGAGCTCAAGAATCTCAACTCGTTTAAGAGCCTGCATGACGGCCTTGCCTACGAGATCTGCCGCCAGGCCGAGGTGCTCGAGGAGGGCGGCATTATCTACCAGGAGACCCGCCACTGGGAGCCCAGCCGTAAGCGCACCGTGGTCATGCGCGTGAAGGAGACGGCCGACGACTATCGCCTGTTCCCCGATCCCGACCTGGCGCCGTTCGATCTGGACGACGAGTTCATCGACCGCTGCCGTGGCGAGATCCCCGAGCTGCCCGATGCCAAGCGTGCCCGTTTTGAGGCCGACTTTGGCATTAAGACGGCCGACGCCGAGCAGATTGCTGGCGACCCCGAGTTTGCCGACTTCTTTGAGGCCGCCGCTGCCGGTATGGCTGGCAAAGAGGCCCAGACGGTTGCAAACTTGCTGGTGAACGAGATGATCGCCTACCTTAAGGGTGCAGGCGTTTCACTAGCCGAGTCCGGCATTGCGCCGGCTCAGGTGGCAGCCCTTGCCAAGCTGCTGGCGACCGATGCCATCAGCTCCAACCAGGCGCACGAGGTCTTTGAGGCCATGGCCCAGACCGGCGACGACCCCAACAAGATTGTCGACGAGCGCGGTATGCGTCAGGTGAGCGATGCCGGCGCACTGCAGCCGATCGTGGACGAGGTGCTGGCGAACTGTGCCGATCAGGCGCAGCAGTATCGTGACGGTAACCAAAAGGTCATCGGCTTTTTGGTGGGCCAGTGCATGAAGGCGAGTCGCGGCAAGGGCAACCCGAAGCTCTTCAACGAGTTGCTGAGAACGTCGCTCTCGTAAGCGGGAACCGAGGGGCCGGGCGCAGGGCCTTGCCTCTCAATTTCGGACAGTCCTGACTCACGACGGAGGCGCCACTGGCGCCTCCTGTTCGTGCGGAACTCATTGAGAGCCAAGGCCCTGCGCCCGGCCCCTCGGTTCCGTGACGACTCGGCCGTTCAGGTCAGGCGGGCTGAATGGAATAGAGTGAATGGGCGCGCCGTTGGCGCGTCCATTTTTGTGCGGGTGACAAAGGGACTGTCCCTTTGTCACATTGCAATAAATGTGATGAAAGTGTGGCGAAATGAGCTTAAAACTTCTGTAAATGTGATAAATGTCACGTTTTACCTAGGGTAAAATGTGGGAAATATCACGTTTACGGAAGTTTCTTTGCGGGAGGTTCGGTCATGCAGCGAGATATCATTGCCAAGCTTAACGCTTGGAAAGCGTCGGAATATCGTAAGCCGCTTATCCTTAAGGGGGCGCGCCAGGTTGGAAAGACGTGGGCGCTTAAGGAGTTCGGCCGAACCTCGTACCGCAATTTTGTGTATCTGACGCTCGAGGAGCCGTCACCTGGGGTACAGAGCGAGTACGCTCAGTTTTTCGAAGGTACGCGCGATCCTCGACGGATCATCTCAAATCTTTCCCTGGCGCTTGGACAGTCTATCGATCCTGGCGAGACGCTGCTTATTATTGATGAGATCCAGGATTGTCCTTCTGCAGTCGGTGCCCTTAAATACTTCTGTGACGAGGCCCCCGAGTATCACGTCGCATGCGCAGGGTCTTTGTTGGGCGTTCGCTTGTCCCGTGAGACCAGCGCTTTTCCGGTGGGAAAGGTCGAGTTCATGGAGATGCGCCCCATGAGCTTTTCCGAGTTTCTGAAAGCCGAGGGCGCTGCAAACTACGACGAATACCTTGGCGGCCTGGATCAGATCGAGACAGTGCCCGATTTCTTCCATGTCCGTCTCGTCGAGCATCTTCGTCGTTATTTTGCATGCGGCGGCATGCCAGAGGCTCTTGGCCGGTGGGTGGAGACGGGCGATATCGTTCAGGTCGATAAGGTGTTGTCTGATCTCTTGGATTCCTACGAGCGCGATTTTGCCAAGCATGGTGGCCGTGCGCAGTTCGCCAAGCTTTCGCAAATATGGAACTCGATTCCAGCTCAGTTGGCGCGCGAGAACAAAAAGTTCGTTTGGGGTGCGGTGCGCGAGGGGGCTCGTGCTCGAGAATACGAGGATGCTCTGGAATGGCTTGCCGATGCTGGGCTCATCACGGCGGTTCGCCTTAATGCTGCCGGTGGTGTGCCGCTCTCTGCGTACGATGACCTCAAGGCATTTAAAGTCTACTGTCTTGATGTCGGCTTGCTGCGTCGCATGGCAAGGCTGGATGCGTCCGCTTTTGCCATCTCGGATGCGCTTTTTTCGGAGTTCAAAGGTTCGTTCGCCGAGAACTATGTGCTTCAGGCATTACTTTCACAGTTAGATGCTGCTCCGCGTTATTGGACAAACGAGAAGCCGAAGCACGAAGTCGATTTTTTGATTCAAGTCGGAAACGAAATCGTTCCCGTCGAGGTCAAATCGGGAGAGGTCGTTCATTCCAAGAGCCTTAAGTACTATGCCGACAAGCATGCGGAGACGACTCCATTGAGGGTCCGCTACTCACTTAAGAACCTAAAGCTCGACGACGGGGTGCTCAACATTCCGTTGTATTTGGCTGATCGATCTGTCCCTCTTATCAAAAAGGCGCTTGATTGTGCGCATCTTGACGTTTAGATCCTGGGTGAGCTGACGGGCGGCGGCTAATTAATCGCTCCGTTACGGCCAGGGAGCTTGGGCCTTAGCGATGCTTGCTTCGCCAAGTGGTGGGGGTGGTGCCGGTGTGTTGCTTGAAGGCTTGGGCGAAGGCGGCCTGCTGAGGGTAGCCTAGACGCTCTGCCACCTGCGCTATCGTGAGCGCGCTATCGGCCAAAAGGTCCTGTGCTCGCTCCATGCGGCGTCTGCGAATGTAGGCGCCCAGGGACTCGCCAGTTTGGGCCTTAAAGGTGGCGCATAGTTTGGAGCGGCTTGTGTAGAGCCTCTCGGCCACTTCGTTGACACCCACACGTCTGCCTTTGTCGAGCGCGCGCTCAATCATTGCCGTTGCTTCTTCGGCAATGGTTATGCTGGCGCGTGTGTCTGCCGCCTGCCGCGCCTGCTTGTGGGCCGCGCGCGAACAGGCGAGCTCCGCGACCATGGTCTCCACGATGCCCTGCATATAGACGTGTCCGCCTACGGTGCGGGCGCGTTCCTCGTTAATCCGGCGCAGCGTGTGGCAGATGGCAGACGTCGCTTCCTCGTGCCATGGCTCGGCAAACGCCTCAAAGATTCCCGTGAACTCGGTGGGATAGCGGTGCTCCAGTTCGTCAAAATATCCAGGCAAAAAGAGCACCGAGCACGAGTGATAGAGCTCCCCCGCAAACAGCGGGCTTAATTCCTCGCCACAGCTATCTTGGATAAAGCTGCAAACGGCATTGTTTGGCCACGGTCCATGCAAGGGTTTAAGGTTCGCGGGCGTTATGCCAGCCTCGGGCATGCACATGAGCGTGGGCATGCTGACTTCGCTCACACACGCGTACGGTTCGGGTGTGTATTCGGCCAGGTACATATCGTGCGTCGGGGTGATGAAATGCTCCATGACGATGCAGGCAGGGGAGA
The DNA here is from genome assembly GCA_018365375.1 of Collinsella sp. GTDB lineage: Bacteria > Actinomycetota > Coriobacteriia > Coriobacteriales > Coriobacteriaceae > Collinsella. The sequence continues at coordinate 9,470 of JAGZKE010000019.1, forward strand.
GGGGCATGATCCATGCGCGGCCGTGTGCCCGATCGTTTGCCACCTCGCCGGTAAAGACGGCGCCCTTGCCGGAAAGCTCCAGGCCAAACTGCTCAAACTGTGGTGCATAGAGCTCGGTTATGTCGGTCGCGGCCCGATGCATTTTCAAAAGCGTCCCCTTCCTTTGCGGAAACGTCCACGCCTGGCTCGATTGTGTGCCTTGGCTAACATATCAATGATAAGTTGATTAAGGTTAACTCTCAAGCCGTTAGAAAGGAATCTCATGGCAAAGGGACCAAAAAAGGAAGGCGGCGGCATCGGCGAGCTACTTGCATATGCCGGTGACCGTAAATTCCTAACGTATTTGGGCATGGCCCTCTCGGCGTTCTCGCAGCTGTTGAGCTTTGGCCCGTACGTGTGCATCTGGCTTGTTGCGCGAGACCTGATTGCCGTGGCGCCCAACTGGAGCGAGGCCGCCGACATCGCGATGTATGGTTGGTGGGCTGTTGGTTTTGCCCTGGCAAGCATCGTGGTCTATTTCGTGGGACTCATGTGCACGCACCTGTCCGCGTTTCGCTGCGCATCCAATATCCGCAAGGCTACGAGCGAGCATCTGCTTAAGCTGCCGCTCGGCTACTTTGACACGCACGCCACCGGTGAGCTGCGCCGTATCGTAGACGGCTGTGCCGCCTCCACCGAGACGCTGCTCGCGCACATGCTGCCCGATATCGCCGGTGCCACCGCCATGGTCGTGGGCCTGCTTGTGCTGCTATTTGCCCTCGATTGGCGTTTGGGCGCGGCATGCTTAATCTCGGTCGTCGTTTCGTTTTGCGCCATGGCCACCATGATGAGCGGCAAGGGCGGCGAGTTTATGAAGGCCTACATGGGCGCGCTGGTCAAGATGAACAAGACCGGCACCGAATACGTACGCGGCATCCCCGTGGTCAAGGTATTCCAGCAGACGGTCTACTCCTTTAAGGCGTTCCACGATGCTATCGCCGAATACGCCGATATGGCGCAAAACTATGCGGGTACGTTTTGCCGGGGTCCGCAGGTGCTCAACCTTACTGCGCTCAACGGCCTTGTGGCATTTCTTTTGCCTGTGGCGCTCCTGCTGGCGCCGGGCGAGACGGACTTCGCGCACTTTATGGTCAATTTTACGTTTTACGCGATCTTTTCGGCCGTGGTGCCGACGGCCATGACCAAGCTCATGTTTGTGGGTGAGGCCTCTCAGATGAGTGCTGATTCGCTGGCTCGCATCCGAAGCGTTATGGATTCCAAGCAGCTCTCCGTGCCTGCCCAGCCCAAGCACCCCGCTGGCAGCGATGTGCGCTTTGAGGACGTGAGCTTCACGTACGAGGGTGCCGAAGCACCTGCCGTCAGCCACGTAACCTTTAACGTCCCCGCAGGCAGTACCCTTGCGCTGGTGGGTCCCTCGGGCGGTGGTAAGTCAACCTGCGCAAGCTTGATCCCGCGTTTTTGGGATGTTTCCTCGGGTCGAGTGCTCGTAGGCGGTGTGGACGTTCGCGATATGGATCCGCACGAGCTTATGGACCAGGTCGCCTTTGTGTTCCAGACCAACCAGCTGTTCCGGCAAACACTTGCCGATAACGTGCGCGCCTCCAAGCCTGCGGCCGCTGACGACGAGGTGCGTGCGGCCCTCTCCGCAGCTCAGTGCGACGACATTGTGGCCAAGCTCCCACAGGGCATCAATACCATGCTCGGCGCCGGCGGGGCATATCTTTCGGGTGGCGAGGTCCAGCGCGTGGCATTAGCCCGCGCGATCCTTAAAGACGCGCCTATCGTGGTGCTCGATGAGGCCACGGCGTTTGCCGACCCCGAGAACGAGGCGCTCATCCAGCGCGCCTTTAGCAAGCTGGCGGCGGGCCGCACGGTCATTATGATCGCGCACCGACTCTCGACTGTAGTGGGCGCAGACCAAATCGTGGTGCTCAACCAGGGCAGCGTGCAGGAGTCGGGTACCCATGCCGAGTTGCTGTCCCAAGAGGGTCTGTATGCCAAGATGTGGGCCGAATACGAACAGGCTGCGAGCTGGAAAATCACTGCAGCGACCGCGGATGCCGCCGTCACGAAGGGAGGCGAGGCCTAAATGTTCGCCTCATTCCAAAAGAAGTATTTCCTATCCGATAAAGGTGTCGCCGGCGTAAAACGTGGCATTTTCTGGACCACGCTCACTAATCTCATTACCATGGCCGGCATGGGCTTTTTATTCCTGGTCATGGCCGACTTTGTCGAGCATCTCGCCAGCGGGGCTGACCTGCCGGATGCCCTGCCGATCGTGGGCGGCCTCCTGGTCTTTTTCGTGCTGCTCTTTGCCTCTAACTGGCAGCAGTATTACTACACCTACTGCATCTTTTACGAGGAGTGCGGCAAGCAGCGCATGGAAATTGCCGAGCGCCTGCGCAGGCTGCCGCTATCGTTTTTTGGACGTCGCGATCTGGCCGATTTAACCGAGACCATCATGGGCGATGTCCAGACCATGGAGCATGCCTACAGCCACGTGTTGGGAGAGCTTTGGGGTGCCATTATCGCAAGTGCTATTGTGTTCGTGGCATCGCTGTTCTTTTGCTGGCAGTTGGCGATAGCGGCGTTTTGGAGCGTTCCCGTGGCCTTTGCCGTGCTGTATTTGACGCGCGGTCCCATGGTCCCGGTGTTCGACCGTGTTCGCGCCGAGAAGGTCAAAGTCACTGAGGCGATCCAGGAGACGCTCGATTGTGTGCGCGAGATCCGCGCTACCAACCAGGAGGCCTATTATCTTGAGGGACTCGGCGCCGTGATTGATGTCGAGGAGCGCGAGACCACTAAGGGAGAACTCGTTAACGGGCTTTTGGTCAACTCCGCCTTTGTCATCCTGCGTCTGGGCATTGCCACCACGCTGGTCACGGGTGCCGCGATGGTCGCCTCCGGGCAGGTCGACTTTTTGGTGATGTTTGCCTTCCTGCTTATGGTGAGCCGTATCTATGCGCCCTTTGACCAGGCGTTAATGTTAATGTCCGAGCTGTTTGTCGCCGAGTCGTCTGCCAAGCGCATGCGTTCCATCATGGAAGAGCCTGTGGCGCGGGGCAGCGAGAAATTTGAGCCCGTGGGCCACGATGTGGTGTTCGATCACGTGGCATTTGGCTATGGTGCGGGCGAGGACGGACGCGCCGGCGATAAAGTTCTTACCGATGTGAGCTTTACCGCCAAGGAAGGCGAGGTCACGGCACTGGTCGGTCCTTCGGGTTCCGGTAAGTCTACGGTGAGCCGCCTGGCCGCACGCTTTTGGGATGCCACTGCGGGCAAGGTTACCGTGGGCGGTGTGGATGTTGCGAGCGTCGATCCCGAGGTGCTCCTGCGCGATTACGCCATTGTGTTCCAAGACGTGCTGCTCTTTGATGACACGGTGATGGGAAACATCCGCCTCGGTCGTCGTGATGCCACCGACGAGGAAGTGCTTGCGGCCGCGCGTGCCGCCAACTGCGACGAGTTCGTGAACCGCATGCCGCAGGGCTACGACACCATGATCGGCGAGAACGGCTCCAAGCTGTCTGGCGGCGAGCGCCAGCGCATCTCCATCGCTCGTGCGCTGCTTAAGGACGCCCCCATCGTCCTTTTGGACGAGGCCACGGCGAGCCTGGACGTCGAGAACGAGACCGTGGTTCAGCAGGCGCTTTCCCGCCTGCTCGCGGGCAAGACGGTTATCGTTATTGCTCACCGTATGCGTACGGTGGAAAATGCCGACAAAATCGTTGTACTCAAGGATGGTGTGGTTGCCGAGCAGGGCGCTCCGGCGCAGCTCAAGGCAGCAGGTGGAGAATTTGCCCGTATGGTCGCACTGCAAAAGGAGTCGGCGGACTGGCAGCTGTAGGAATGTGACAAAGGGGCAGTCCCTTTGTCACATTGAGTTCACCCCCATAGTTTCCAAAAAGTTAACCTTTGTTGAACTTGATAGTTAGATAAACTAAACTATTTTCCAAAAGTGTGCTCGAGCAAACTTGTTTACTCGGGTGCTGAGGCACCGTGCCGCGTCCAATGCGGCAAAAGGGAGAAACAACATGAAGAAGTCGACGTTTAACACCCTGCTTGTCGGTGGCGGTTTTCTGCTTGGCACGGCCGGCATCAAGCTGCTTACCAGCGCTCCGGTCAAGAATGCCTGCGTGCAGGGTATCGCGTGCGGTATGCGCGTCAAGAACTGCTACCAGGATATGGTCGAGCAGGCCAAGGCCAATGTCGATGACATGGTTGCCGAGGCTGCCTACATTACCCAGAGCGAGGCCGCTGCTGACGAGGCAGCCGAGTAACGCTCCCAGGCACAAACTATGAGATTCTCGATTATTAGCGAGATCCCCGGCAGGACCCGTCTTCAGTTGGCGGGTCCTGTGCCAGAGAGCGATCTCGATGCACTTCTTAAGCTTGGCGGCGATATCGACGGCGTGCACAAGGTGCGCGTGTATGGCCGTATTGGCCAGATGGCGCTCGAATACGACGAGCAGCGTCGCGCGGCCGTGCTCGATGCCCTGGACGCGCTCGATGCCCAGGCCATTGCCGACGCAAAGACGGGTTACGTGATGCAGCTTGAGCCGCGCAAGCACAAGCTCGTCATGGATCTTGCCACACTTATCGGCGCCCACTACGCGCGCCGCTGGTTCTTGCCGACGCCTCTGCGTGCGGTGTTTGTCGTGGCCGGTTACATGGCATTTTTGCGCGCTGCCCTTCATGAGCTGGCGCAGCCGCGCCTGACCGTTCCCGTGCTCGACGCTTCGGCCATCGGCATTTCGTTCGTCAAACGTGATGTCGACACCGCGGGCCAGACGATGTTCCTGCTCAACGTGGGCGAGCTGCTCGAGGACTACACCCGCGCCATGAGCGAAAACGAGCTCATTAACTCGCTGCTCGACGTGCCCGATAAGGCACAAAAAGTGGTCGGTGACACCGAGGTAAGCGTTGCCGCCACCGAGCTTGAGCCCGGCGATCTGGTCGCCGTGCGCACCGGCATGTCCATCTGCATCGACGGCGTGGTCGAGCAGGGGAGCGCCATGGTCAACCAGGCGACCCTGACCGGCGAGCCGCTGGCCGTCGAGCGCAGCGCAGGTGACGATGTGTTTGCCGGAACCGTCGTGGAAAACGGCAGCATCTTGGTGCGCGTGCGCGCCAATACGGCTCAGACCAAGCTCCGCTCGATCGTCTCGCTCGTGCAGACGGCCGACTCGCTCAAGTCCGAGGGCCAGTCGCATATGGAGGACCTCGCCAACAAGATCGTCCCGTGGAACTTCCTGCTCGCGGGCCTGGTTGCACTTACCACACGTAGCCTCATCAAGACCTCAGCGGCGCTGATGGTCGACTACTCGTGCGCACTCAAGCTCACGGGTTCCGTCGCCGTCATGACTGCCATGAGCGACGCCGCCAAGATGGGCGTGATGGTCAAGGGCGCCAAGTACTTTGAGTCGTTTGCCAAGGCCGACACCATTGTGTTTGATAAGACCGGCACGCTGACCGAGGCGCAGCCGCGCCTAGCTTGCGTGCTGACGACCGACGGCTGGGGCGAGGACGAGGTCCTGCGCCTTTCCGCTTGCTTGGAGGAGCATTTCCCGCATCCGGTGGCACGCGCCGTGGTAAATGCGGCACGTGAGCGCGGACTCGAGCACCGCGAGCGCCATGCCGCCGTCGAGTACATCGTGGCACACGGCATCGCTTCGTCCATCGAAGGGCGCCGCGCCATCATCGGTTCCGCGCACTTTGTATTCGAAGATGAGGGCGCGCAGCTCGAGTCCGACATTAAGGAGCAGATCGAGTCCCAGATGCAGGGCCTGTCGCCGCTGTATCTGGCGGTCGACGGCACCGTTGTGGGCGTACTCGGTATCGAGGACCCGCTTAAGCCCGGGGTTCGCGAGGCCATCGCCGACTTGCACGCGTTAGGCGTTAAGCACGTGGTCATGCTCACGGGCGACTCCGAGCGCACGGCCGAGCGCATTGCTCGCGAGGCAGGTGTCGACGAGTTTAAGGCCGAGCTGCTGCCCGAGGACAAGTACGCCTATGTGGAGCGGATTAAGCGCGAGGGGCGCCACGTTGCCATGGTGGGCGACGGCGTCAACGATTCGCCGGCGCTCGGTTTGGCCGACGTGGGCCTGGCGATGGGTGGCGGAAGCGACATCGCCAAGGAGGTCGCCGACATCATCCTGACCGATACGGATCTCGCTGCGATCGTGCGCCTGCGCCGCATGAGTCAGGGGCTTATCGACCGTCTGACGAGTTCGTATTCCAAGGTGATGCTCACCAACTCGGCGCTGTTGGCATTGGGTATTACCGGCGCGATTACCCCGCAGACGTCGTCGCTGCTGCACAACGGCTCGACGATTGCCTACAGTCTGAGCAACGCGAAGGCGTACCTGCGCTAGCGTTTTCGATTGAGTATATGGCCTGCATTCGGGTGGCACCGCAGCCGCCAGGGTGCAGGCCTTCTTTTGTTTGACGAGAGGCTAGCTCAGATATATGCTCGTGCTAGCACTGCTAGCAAACGCTGAAGGTGAGGTTGAGATGGCTACCGTTGGCAGCATGGCACAGGTGAATGTTCGCGTAGATCGCTCGGTTAAAGAGCGTGCCGAGGAGGCGCTGCGGCTTTCGGGCGGGTCGCTGCCCGAGCTCATCAAAAAGGTGGTGGCCAAGGTCGCGCAGGGTGGCGGGCAGTGTGAGGAAGTACTGTCTGCCGTTGATGGCCGGCAGCAGGCCGTCGCGTCCGATACTCCGTTCACCACATCGTGGGCGGCGGCGGATCAGCTTTACGCGGACTTGGGTATCGATGCGTCGCCTGCATCCGATGATCGCGATTGGGACGTAATCTATTCCGACGCCATGGATGAGCATTATCGCCAAAAGGGGATGATCCAGTGAGTGGGGCGCCTCTCAAGATCATGGTAGACGCCAACGTATGGGTCGATTCGTTTTGCGTCGACCATGCCGAGTCGCTTGCCGCGCGTGCGTTTATTGGGCAGGCGACGGAGACGGGGGCGTTGCTGTTCTTCCCAGTGCATATCGCTAAGGACGTACTGTACGTTGTCCAACACGAGCTGAAGCGCAGCGTTCTTGCCAGCGGGGGAGCACTCGACGAGGCTTCTGCCCGCGCGATTGGCGATGCGGCGTTGGCGTTTGTTCGGAACATGACCGAAAACGCCACGGCCGTGGGTGCAGATGCGGCGGACCTTTGGCTGGCCGACAAATACTTAGCGCTCCATCGCGATTACGAGGACAACTTGGTGCTCGCCGCATGCAAACGCGCACAGGTCGATTACTTGGTGACTAACGATCTCAAGCTGCTCGAACATGCCGATCTTGCAGCGAAGACCCCGCGCCAAATGATGCCGATTCTTGCTTTGGCCGAACGCGGCGGCGCGGCTATCGGTTGACGCGAACTGTTTGCGGGCCTCTTGGAGGACGATGCGCCAAGGGACCCGCTTCTGCTATTTACAAAGGCTCGGCCTTAATGGCGGGACTTTCTGCGAGCTGCTCGGCTGCCTTTTCGTCGGAATCGTTTAGTGCTGCCAGGCTGCGGTAGACCCACTCGTTGACCTGGGTGTTCTTGACGCCTGCGGTCTGCATAAGGGCGCCTACCTCGCGGATTGCTGCGAGCAGATCGGCTTTGGGACCCGCGAGCTCGACCTCGATGCCGTGGTAGGCGGCCACGCCGCGGTTCTCACTCACGTGGTCGATAAAGCCCTCGACGGTCTCAAGCTGCTGGGCGAGAGCCGCATCATCGTCAGCGTCCAGCGCGGCCAGCGCGTTCGATACCGTGAGGGCGGGATGTCCGCAGGGGACAAAGCCTTCGATGACATCCATGGCTTCGGTAATGGTTGAGCCCAGGCCTGCGAGGGCATTGACGAGTTGCTGTTTGGTATCCATAACGGTCCTTTCGACGGGTCAATTTTGCTTGGCGAAAATATACGTGACGCGATCGGTAGCAAAAGTGCGAAGTGCGGCGCACATTGGGGTCTTCACAGCTCGTGCATAGAACAGCTGCCTGCCTTTAGAACGTGGTAAGATAGCTATCCACGAGCGGGGTTCACCCGCGTGTTCCTTGAAAAGTCGACGGTTATCGGGTGTTTGCAGACCCGATACCATCCAGACTTTCCCGACATTCGGGGGCGACTGGTTTCGACACGATAGCTCTGAGAGAGGAAGCAAGCCGAGGTCTCCTCGCCTCGTTAAACAGGGGTACCGTCAAATTGAATTGACAACAACTCTTCTTTTGAGCCTATGGCTCTCGCTGCTTAGTTTATAGCGGCGCGTCAACCCGGTGATTTCCCCGACACCGGCGCGACGTCATTTTAGGGGAATGCTCCTGCGCACGTAATCGGTATGGCGCAGGCTAAGACCGAACCGGTTGGGACGCCGCGAGCGTGTCGCTGCGCGCAAAGCGTCCGAGACTAAACCAGCGACTGAGCTTGGAGATGCCAATCAGGGGGCTTTCGTGGACCGGAGTTCGATTCTCCGCGCCTCCACCATAAGTAACAGGCAGGTAGATACTTATATCTACCTGCCTTTTTATTTCTAGTCCGTACCGCGGAGAATCGAACTCTATGCAGGGCGCGAGCGTTAAACAAACGCGGAGCGTTTGTAGCGAGCGGGCGAGGACGCCGGCAGGCGGACGAAGCCGGTGCGGGTTCGCGAAGCGAACACGCGGATTCTCCGCGCAAAGCCTCGACCCGATATGGATGCGATGTTATCGAATCCCAGCCTGCCATGCGCCACATCAACGGAATCCCAAACCCGCGGAGAATCGAACTCTATGCAGGGCGCGGGCGTAAAGAAAACGTCGCGGCAGCGCAGAGTGGGACGCGCTTTCCCAATGGCGGCCCAGGCGGAAAATCCATCCCGGAATCCGCGCTCAGACTGGGACGTAGTTTCCGGATGACGCCTCAAGCGGAAACCGCATCCCGGAATCTCGCCTCAAACTGGGACACACTTTCCGCTTCACCTGCCGCCTCGAAAAACCTGCGCGCCCTCCATCCCAAAACTGGGTAGAAGAAGGCCAAAACGCAATCGCAGGAGGTCAACATGACTGCAGAAGATAAGGCAAAGAACGCCGGCAAGGTCGCGCTCGTCTTGGAGGGCGGTAGTTTTCGCGGGCAGTTTACCGCGGGCGTGCTCGACGTTCTCATGGAGGCCGGCGTCGAGATTCCGGCGGTATATGGTGTATCGGCCGGCGCCCTCAACGGCGTGAACTACAAGTCGCACCAGATCGGCCGTGCCAACCGCATCAACCTGGCTTTCTGCAACGACAGCCGCTTCATGGGCGCCGCATCGTTTGCGTCCACGGGCTCTATTGTGGGTTACGACTTTATCTTCAATGATGTCCAAGACCGCCTGGATCCCTTTGACAACGAGACGTTCGACGCAAGCCCCATCGAGATGTACGCCGTCGCTACGGACATGCTCTTTGGAACCGCCACGTACCTTCCGGTCAAAAGCGCCGTACTTGACCTCGATGCCGTGCGCGCATCGACGTCGCTGCCGCTGGTGACGCCGTCAGTCGAGATTGACGGGCACAAATACGTCGACGGTGGCGTAGCCGATTCGATCCCCATCGAGCACGTGCTGGAGGAGGCGGGCTTCGATCGCGCGGTCGTCATTGTCACGCAGGACCGCTCGTACGAGAAAAAGCCCTACGAGTTTATGCCTGCCGCGCGTGCGCGTTATGCCGACTACCCCTATCTGCTCGAGGGAATCGAGACGCGCCACGACCGCTACAACATACAGCGCATGCACCTTTGGAAGTATGAGCGCGAGGGCCGTGCGCTGGTCGTCGCTCCGCAAAAGCCGGTCGAGGTCGGCCATGTCGAGCACGATTCGGCAAAGCTTTTGGACCTGTATATCCAGGGCCGTCAGGAGGCAAAGCACCTGCTCGCGGAAATCCAAGAGTTCGTTGAGCGCTAGCGACGGCGAACCCTCAAAAAAATGACAACAGCTAAAGAGCTGGAAAAATCACGGCTCGTGGATGACATGTGCAGAAACTCTGGTCGGAGCCAAAATACCTGTTGACTCGTACGGCGAGCGGGGTAATATGGACGGGTTACTTGCAGAGCCCCGTGAATCTCTGTAACAACACGTACTGTACATGGAGGAGTCTAAGTGATTTCGAAATCGACTCACTACGCCAAGCAGGGCGAGGTCCAGCGCAACTGGGTTCTCGTCGACGCCGATGGTGCTGTCCTGGGCCGTCTTGCCACCCAGATCGCAATGATCCTGCGCGGTAAGAACAAGCCCCAGTTCACGCCCAACAGCGACTGCGGCGACTTCGTTGTCGTCATCAACGCCGATAAGGTCCAGCTTACCGGTAACAAGGCCGACACGAAGACCTATTATCGCCACAGCGGCTACAACGGCGGCCTCAAGGCTGAGAGCTTCCGCCAGGCTATGGAGAAGCACCCGGAGAAGGTCATCGAGCGCGCCGTTCGCGGTATGCTGCCCAAGACCACCCTCGGCCGTGCCCAGATGACCAAGCTTAAGGTCTACGCTGGTGCCGAGCATCCGCATGCTGCCCAGAACCCCACGAAGATTGAGCTGGAGGCTTAAAGATGGCTGAGAACACCGTTGTCTACCAGGGTACCGGCCGTCGTAAGAACGCCGTCGCCCGCGTCCGTCTCGTCCCCGGCACCGGCAAGGTGACCATCAACAAGCGTGACGCCGAGCAGTATTTCGGCCGTCATCAGCTCGTTGAGAACGCCCTTGCTCCCTTCAAGGTGACCGACACCGCCGGTCAGTTCGACGTTATCGCTCTGTGCGATGGCGGCGGCATCTCCGGTCAGTCCGGCGCTCTGCGCCTGGGCATCGCTCGCGCTCTTCTGAACGCTGGCGACTACCGTGCTGACCTCAAGAAGGCCGGTTTCCTTACGCGCGATGCTCGCGTGGTCGAGCGCAAGAAGTACGGCCTCAAGAAGGCCCGCCGCGCTCCCCAGTTCTCCAAGCGCTAAGGTTTTATCTCTTTTCGAGATACAATGTACAAGCGGGGCCTGCCGATTCCTCGGCGGGTCCCGCTTTTCTTTTTCGACTAGGGTGGGCGGTTGCATATCGCCTGCTAGGGAAGGAGCGATCCTATGACCCAGAACATCTTCGGTACCGACGGCGTCCGTGGCGTTGCCAACGCCGACCTCTCGTGCGACCTCGCGTTTCGCCTGGGCCGCGCGGCGACCAAGTTCCTTGGTCCGGATATCTGCATCGGCCGCGACACGCGTCTTTCGGGCACCATGCTCGAGAGTGCTCTGACCGCCGGCATCATGGCCGAGGGCGGCCGTCCGCACTGCTGCGGCGTCATCCCCACGCCGGCCGTGGCCCTGCTCACCGTTCAGAACGAGCTCGACGGCGGCATCGTCATCTCTGCTTCGCATAATCCGCCGGAGTTCAACGGCATCAAGTTCTTTAGCCGCAAGGGCATGAAGCTTCCTGATGCTGTCGAGGAAGAGATCAGCGCCTGGGTCATGTCCGAAGAAGCCATGGCTGCCGACACGCTGCCGACCGGTGCCGGCGTGGGTCACATTATCAAGATGAAGGACGCCCGCAAGGCATATGTCGACCATGCCATCGATACGCTTGATGGCCTGAGGCTCGACGGCCTGGTCGTTGCCGTCGACTGCGGTCACGGTGCCTCCTGCCAGACTACGCCCGCCGCGCTGCAGCGCCTGGGTGCCACGGTGCACGCTATCAACACCGATTATTGCGGCACCGACATTAACGTTGAGTGCGGCTCCACTCACCTTGAGCCCCTTCGCGAGCTCGTGCTGCGCACCCATGCTGATATCGGCCTGGCCCACGACGGCGACGCCGACCGCGTACTGTTCGTGGACAGCGAGGGCAATGAGATCGACGGTGACTACATCCTGGCTATCTGCGGTTCTGACCTCGCCGCTCGCGGCAAGCTCGCCAACTCCGAGATCGTCTCGACCGTCATGTGCAACCTGGGCTTCTCCATCGCTATGAAGGAGCAGGGCTTCGAGATGGTTCAGACCGCCGTGGGCGACCGCTACGTTCTGGAGCGCATGCTCGCGGACGGCGCCGTCATCGGCGGCGAACAGTCCGGCCACATCATCTTCCTGGAGCACAACACCACCGGTGACGGCCTGGTGACGGCTCTGCAGCTGCTGGCCGTGCTCAAGCGCACCGGTCGTACCCTCACCGATCTTGCCGGCATCATGAAGAAGTACCCGCAGGCACTCGTCAACGTGCATTCCGACAACAAGGCTGGTCTGGACGATTGCCAGCCCATCTGGGATGCCGTCGCTGCTGCCGAGAAGGAGCTTGACGGCCGCGGCCGCATTCTGGTGCGCCCGAGCGGTACCGAACCGCTGGTCCGCGTGATGGCCGAGGCCGAGACGCACGAGCTGACTCAGCGCGTTGTCGACGACATCGTCGAGGTTGTCAAGCGCGAACTTCCCTAATGGTCAAAAACGGGTGCCAAGTGGTAAACTGTTAAGGTTATTTTGATTGATTGGTATGTCCGAGGGGGAGCATGTTCACTAAAGTCCTAAGGTCTTTTGGTATGCGTGGTCGAGTCCTTACGCTGGATGCTCCCATCTCGGGCGACGTCATTCCGCTTTCCGAGGTAAACGACCAGACGTTTGCCACCGGCCTTTTGGGCCAGGGCGTGGCGATTCAGCCCACCGGAACGCGTGTGATTGCACCGGCTGATGCCAAGGTCGAGGCCATTTTTCCCACGGGACACGCCGTTGCGCTTAACACGGTCGATGGCTTGGACGTGCTCATCCACGTTGGTTTGGACACTGTTCAGCTCGAGGGCAAGCACTTTACCGTACATGCGCAAGTGGGTGACATCGTCCATAAGGGCGATGTGCTCATTGAGTTCGATCGCGAGGCAATTGCTGCCGAGGGCTACGATGTGACGGTTCCCATCTTGGTGTGCAACTCCGTTGAGTTCTCGAGCATCAAGGGCTCCGTTGGCGTGCATGTCGAAGAGATGGACCAGCTCATCGTTGCTCGCGAGCGCTAGCAAGTGCACGTGGCCATTAGCCTACAATTCAAACACGTTTACGGAGGGCGCCCTTGAAAGAGGACGCCCTCAGTGGCAAGATGGGATTTGTCCGAAGCTAAAAGGCTTTGGGTCACCGTGGACGGGCAGGGGCCTCGACGCGGCTAGACACGAGACACATACATTACGCGACCTCGCCCTGGTGGCCGCACACGTTGGTTGCGGCCGACGCGGGCCGCGGGCAAGTGCTTGTAAGGGAGCCTTGCCTCTCTTGTACGAGAAAGGACGCGTAATGAAGATCATTAAAGCTAAAGACTACGAGGATATGAGCCGCAAGGCCGCTAATATCATCTCGGCCCAGGTTATCCTCAAGCCCGACTGTGTGCTGGGTCTTGCCACCGGCTCCACCCCGATCGGTGCCTACAAGCAGCTCGCTGCTTGGTACAAGAAGGGCGACGTCGACTTTGCCGAGGTCAGCACCTACAACCTGGACGAGTATCGCGGCCTTTCGCACGACGATCCCCAGAGCTATCACTACTTCATGCGTGAGAACTTCTTCGATCACATCAATATCGACCTGAACAACACGCATGTGCCCGACGGTTCCAACCCCGACGCCGCCGCTGCCTGCTCTGAGTACGACAAGATTGTCGCCGACGCCGGTTATCCGGATCTGCAGCTGCTCGGCATTGGCAACAACGGCCACATTGGCTTCAACGAGCCCGATGACCACTTTTCCAAGGGCACGCACTGCGTCGACCTCACCGAGAGCACCATTCAGGCCAACAGCCGCCTGTTCGACAGCATCGACGATGTTCCCCGTCAGGCCTACACCATGGGTACCCAGACCATCATGTATGCCCGCATGATCCTGGTCGTCGCCAACGGCGAGGCCAAGGCTCAGGCCGTGCATGACATGTGCTATGGTCCGGTTACGCCCGAGTGCCCGGCTTCGATCCTGCAGCTGCACACCAACTGCGTTGTCGTTGCCGACGAGGCCGCCCTTTCGCTCTGCGAGTAGCGCGAATCCTGCAGCTCGACATAGCCTTGCCTAAGGCCTCCGCTTTGCGGGGGCCTTTTTGCTATCCCTTTTCGCCCACTTGACCAAAATCTTGCCGCAAGCTTGACGAATGCCGGATGCCCAACAGCTTGATTCATTCCATACCAGATTCTATGCAAAAATGCCACTAGAAGGCCGTAGACGGTAGCGGGTGCTAGGCGAGTTGAATGACATGGCTGAACCTTGTTCATCTGCGTTACACTGCCGCTTAGATGGGACAAGCTGACAAGCTCATTTACCTGCTTAAAGACCGATTAGTCGGGGGATTAATAACAATCGGCCCTCGCTGTACAAAAACTTGCCGCTTGCGTACCAAAAGACAACCTAAAACACAAGGTCGCTCTATTCATAGCGCGGCTTGTATGGTCTTGCGGCTACAGTGTCCATACGGTCGAGTTGAGGAGCGGGCATGGTAAACGATTTGAGCGGTATAGACGACCTCGAGCTGATGCCGCTGGGCGGAGGCTATATGGTGCGACGCGAACGCTTGATGAATGAGCTTATCGCCAAGGGCCGAAAGGCCGGCATCGTGGTTCTTTATGCGCCCGACGGGTTTGGGAAGACCTCGGTGTTGCTGCAGTACACCCATGAGGTTAAATGCGACCCGACGCGAGGCCCCGTGCGGATTATCGAGGCCGATCGCGCTACTGGACGCGAGGTGTTTATGCAGCTCGAGGTGGTTACCGAAGAACTCAAAGACAAACCGCACTCCCTTATCGCGATTGATAATGTGCCAAACCTCGATCAGCACGATACCGAAGACCTCATTGACAGGATTCGCGGCCTGCGCGCTATGGGGATAGGGGTCTTTATCTCCTGCCGTCCTTCAAATCGTCAGCTGATTCATGGGCTGGGCGATTCGGTTAAGATCAATGCGCAGATGCTCAAGGTGCATGCCTATGAGTATTCGGCGTGGGCATCGGCGTTTTCGATCAGCACATCGCTCGACTTTTATCAGCTCACGCAGGGCGTGCCCGAGCTCGTTTCGGCATTGCAGACGGGTCTGTATGGCCAAGGCGACGTAGCCGGTCTGCTCGAAAACGAGATTGTCAACGTATATGGCGCGGCACTTGTCGATCTGGCTTCGCTCGACAATAATGCGCTGTTTTGCGTGGCATGTCTCATGGTTTTGATGGGCGAGGGTAATATCGCAGAACTCGAGGCTTGTGGGGTGAGGCTGTCGATGGTCGACCAGTCCTACTTTGTACGTGACTACCCGATCTTTGGCTTGGACCCCGCCGAGCGGAGTTTTACCTGTCTGGGCACGGAGGATAACGGACGCTTGCGTTTGCGTAAGTTGGTGGCCGAGGTTCGCCCCGAACTTGTTCCGAGGGCGGCCCGGATTTTGCTTAAGGCGGGCCGATGCGATGCGGCGATGGGCCTGGCGGACGCCTTTTTGGACCGTGAAGCGGTCCTTGAACTTGCTGGACAGTATGGGGTCGATCTTGCTCTGACGGGGCACGGGACCGATATCTGCCGAGCAGCGCTGGGCACGATCGATGCCGACGATCCGGCTCCAGAGCCAACGCCTGCCGAGGCACTCGGCGTATATCTGGCAGCGGTCAGCGTGTCCAATACAAAGCTCGCTCGCTATATGGCATCGGTTATCGATCGCGGGGGCGAACGGGCGGCCTGCGAAATAGATCCTGTTTCATGGAGGGTAGCCCAGACACTGACGGCTGTTTGCTATGGGGACAACGGGCTTGGGCTTCCTACGAACCTGGCCGTGCCAGAAATCGAGACATCCCATACCGCACTCGATATGTTGTCTGCGCATATCGAGGTCAAGCGCTGTCTGACCGAGCGGGGAGATGACGGCGGCGTTCTACAGCAGCTCAAAACGAGCAGGGCCTACGACTGCGAGCTCGACATCGCGGGGATTGTTATACGGGCCGATAGCATGCTGGTGGAGCTCTTTGACGGGTCGTTTGCGGGAACCGACGAGCGCGACGACGAGATGACGGTGGTGCGGGAGGCGCTCGACGTACGTGGGCTTAAGGCGATGGCTATCTGGGTGCGCATGGTGCTGGCGGCACGGCGGCTCCTTTCCGGCTTGCCGGTAACCGACGACGCGGCGTTCAACGAGCTCGATCGTTTTGCCGTGCGCATGCGTGACAACCAGATTCAGCTGTTTGGCCTGTTGTTAGAAGGCTGGCAGTCGCTGGCAGAGGGACGGCCGGTTAATGCAAAGTTCCGTGCGGTCCAAGTGCTCAAACTTGCCGAGGAGTCGATTGCGTACATGCGCGATAACGCATTGCTGCTAGAGCGCGCGGCATGTCTACGTAACACTTCGATGGTTTCGGTGCGCGAGGAAGCGGAGCTACTCGATATAAGCCAGACGCAGGTTGGTGGAGCGGAGGCCTGGATGGTGGCGCTGCATTTGGCCTGTGCGGGCCGAGACAGCGACCTTGCGGCCTGGATGTCCATGAATCGTGCGGGGATTCTAGAGCCATCGTATCGGCTCTTTGCGCGCCTTGCCATGCATTGTCTGGGCGAGCCGGCGGCCAGGATACGCAAGAAGCTTCCCGTGCGCGAGCTGTCGCGGTACTCGCTGCGCGACGATTTGGAAGGGGAGGGCGAGCGCCTGTTCCAGGCCGGCGAGGTTAAAGCCGTTGATACCATCGACCATATCGAGATTCGCATGTTTGGTGCGTTTCGCGCCGAGCGCGACGGGTTTCCCATCACGGACAAAATGTGGCGCCGCAAGAAGGCGGCGACACTTGCCGAGCGGCTTGCGCTGGGCATGGATGCGCTCGTCGATCGTGAGACGCTGGCCATGGAGCTGTGGCCCCATGCCGAGTTCAATAGCGCCCGCAATAACCTGTACTCGACGATATCGCGCTTGCGGTCGGCTTTGGGGCCGACGCCAGACGGCAAGTCGTGTGTGCTCATCCAAAATGAATGCATCGGACTCAACGGCGACTACGTCAAGACCGATGTACGACTGTTTGACCAGATAAGCCGCGAGGTTTTGGGAAATCGCACGGGTGCGCGCGGGCCCCATTTAGTTGAGCTGTGCCTTAAGATTGAGCAGCTTTATGCCGGACCGCTGTATGTTCCCAATGGCTGCAATCCCACCTACTTTTTGCGCATGCGACGCATTATGCAGTCAAAGTACATCGATTGCATGATTAAGGGAGCAAATGCCGCTCTAGAAGAAAACGATCTGCAGTCGGCGATTTGGCTGGCGGAGTCTGGGCTTCGGCAGGAAACGGCGCGCGAGGATATGGTGCGCTGTGCCATGCGCGTCTACAGTGCGGCGGGGCGGCGGCGCGATATCGTCGAGCTATACAGTGGGCATATGCACCATCTGAGGGAGCAGGTCAATGGCGTGCCCGAGCCCGAGACGCGGCGTCTATACGAGCGCTTGGTGGAGGGTCGGCTCAATCGCGTGCTAGTCGAGCGATAAAAAACGGGCGCCCGAAGTACTTGGGCACCCGTAAGCTTGCTATGTGTTGGCTCGCCGGATCATTGGCTCTTAGACGAGCTTGATCTTCTCGATGTCCTTGCGCGAGGACTCGCGATACAGCGAGAACTTGCGGCCGATGACCTGGACGACCTCGGCGTGGCAACGCTCAGCGAGCTCTTCGGCGGCCTCGCGGGCGGAAAGACTGGAGCCATCGAGCACGGAGCACTTAACAAGCTCGTGCTTCTCCAGGTAGGCGACCGTTTGCTCGACGGTGCCCTCGTTGACATCGGACTTACCGATGATGATGGCGGGGTTGAGGTGATGGGCCATGCTGCGAAGCTGCTTGACCTGGGCTCCTGTCAGTGCCATGGGTTCTCGCTTTCTATGTATGGGGCGCCCCGCGACGGGGCCTTAATCTACGTGAGCTGTCCCACGATAGCGCAGGAACGGCGCGGTGTGGAGCGCATTTGCCCAGTTCAAAAAGAATGCGGATGCCGGGCGGGTGGACGGTGCGGGCTACGAACAGGCTATGAGCTGAGCGCAGAGACCGGATCCCATGCAATAAACGCCCAACGAACCTTACGGATATGGTCAAGCATATAGCGCCCCTGCGGCACGCCCTTGGAGCCCGGCTCACCGGCATGGGGGTTCTCAATCATGTGCTGGGCGATATAGTCGCGCAGGCAGTCGATCTTATCCTCGTTGCCATGCTCGAGCATACGGGAAAAATCTGCCACGCCCGCCTCAAGGCTATTGAAGGTATCGCGACGAGGCGATTCAAAGTACGTAACCTGCGGCAGGGCACCCATCTGAATGAGGATATTGAAGGCGTACACAAAGCCATTGCTGCGGGTAACCGAGGCACCGATGGCGTTCATCAGGTGCAGGTCATAGCGCGGGCTGGAGTTGGCGACCATCGTGACGGCACAACGACGACGAGCCGTACGATCAAGCTTGGCAAGCGCGTCTTTTAGATTGGTCGTCGTAACCGAACGACTGGCAAAGGCAACATCCACCGCTTTCGCGACCGGTCCAACCAAATCCCAATCATCATCCCAAGCAAGCTCAAGCGGCGTTATGCGCCCCTCGAGCCCGTAGTACTCAATGCCGGCATCAAGCGTGCCCAGCATGGCGGGGGAGAAATCAGCCGCAATCACAGGATGCCCAGCCTGAGCAAGCGGAATAGCAATCGACCCAGCCCCACATCCCATATCCAGCACCGACTCACCAGGCTCAAGAGCCAGCAATTTCATAAAATCCTGGGCATACGGAGCAGTCTCCAGTGGACGAAAATGCCGAGCCCGCTTATCCCATTCAAAAGAATCATCAGCCCGCCGCCGATCAGCTTGCAGACGCATCCATTCGCCATTCCAATCCGCAGCAAGCAGCTCAGAACGATTCTCCCCATCAACCACGGGCCAACCTCCTAGCAACAAAAAAGCGACTCCTCCCAAAAGAAGAGCCGCAACCAGCATATATCAGAAAGAACCGTTCCAACGCCAAACCGCCCTCACAACCAAGGCGGGCAGGAGCGAAGCGACTGCCAAAGGGATAGAACCCAACCGAGGTCCCGTTGTGCGGGAGCCCCGGGGAGGGCAAATATAGGTCGATCGCGAGTTCCGCACGAGCCGGAGAGCACTTAATGTGCTCTCCGTGCGAGTCAGGACTGTCCGAGCAGGCGACCTTATATATTTGCCCTCCCCGGGGCTCCTCGCCCGAACCCCTCAGCTAGTTCTTCAGCGAGTTCAGCGGCGCCGGGAATCGACCACCACGGTGGGCAAGCACGGTGCCGGCGTTGGGGTTCACCGGCATGATGGGCGCACGGCCAAACAGGCCGCCGTACTCGACGCAGTCGCCCACGCCCTTGCCAATGGCGGGAATCACGCGGACGGCCGTGGTCTTGTTGTTGATGACGCCGATAGCCATCTCGTCGGCGATGATGCCGGCGATGGTCTCGACCGGGGTGTCACCGGGGATGGCGATCATGTCCAGGCCGACGGAGCACACGCAGGTCATGGCCTCGAGCTTCTCGAGCGAAAGCGCGCCGGCCTCGACGGCGGCGATCATGCCGGCGTCCTCGGACACGGGGATAAAAGCGCCCGAGAGGCCGCCCACGCTGGAGCTGGCCATGACGCCGCCCTTCTTGACGGCATCGTTGAGCATGGCGAGTGCGCAGGTCGTGCCCGGACCACCGCAGGTGCCAACACCGATGATCTCGAGGATGCGGGCAACGGAGTCGCCGATAGCAGGCGTGGGAGCCAGCGACAGGTCGACAATGCCCTTCTCGACACCCAGGCGATGGGCGGCCTCGCGGCTCATGAGCTCGCCGGCGCGGGTGATCTTAAAGGCGGTCTGCTTGATCTTCTCGGCGACCTCCATCATCGATGCGGAATCGGGCAGCGTCTCCAGGGCTGCGGCCATAACGCCGGGGCCCGAGACGCCAACGTTGATGACGGCGTCGGCCTCGCCACCGCCGTGGACGGCGCCCGCCATAAACGGGGAGTCCTCGACCATATTGGCAAAGCAGACAAACTTGGAAGCGCCGACGGAATCCTGGTCGGCCGTGAGCTTGGCGGCGTCGATGATGGTCTGGGCGGCCATGAGCACAGCGTCCATGTTGATGCCGGCGCGCAGGCTGGCGACGTTGACGCTGGAGCAGACGCGGCTCGTGGTGGCGAGCGCCTGGGGGATGGACTGGATGACGCGGCGGTCGGCGTCGCCGATGCCCTTCTGGACGAGTGCGGAGAAGCCGCCCAGGTAGTCGATGCCGAGCGTCTCGGCCGCGCGGTCGAGGGCATGCGCGATGGGGGTGAGGTCCTCATCCTTGCAGCATGCGGCGATCTGCGCCACCGGGGTGACGGAAACGCGCTTGTTGACGATGGGGATACCGTACTCGCGCTCGAGGTTCTCGGCGGTCTCGACCAGATGCTCAGCCGTGTGCGTCACGTGGTCGTAGATCTTCGTGCACATGCGGTCGAGGTTCTCGTCACCGCAACCCATGAGCGAAACACCCATGGTGATGGTCCTGATGTCGAGGTTCTGTTCCTCAACCATGCCGCGGGTTTCCGCGATTTCTGCGGGCGTGATCGCCATCCTTGCGCTCCTATCTGCCAAAACGAGCATAATCTTATCTATTCTAACGTGCCGCACGTGCCAAGTGGCGCATGCGGCACGTTTTGGTGCTCGGTTGTTTCCGTTGTGTTACTGCCCAAAGACCTCTTCGGCGATGCGCGCGCTCTCGGCGGCGTCCTTGGCGTAGTAGTCCGCGCCGATCTGCTTGGCGTATTCGGGGGTGAGCACGGCGCCGCCCACGATGATCTTGACGCCCGGCACCTCGGAATGAAGCAGCTTGATGGTCTCCTCCATGGCGACGACCGTGGTAGTCATAAGCGCCGAGAGGCCGACGAGTTTGATATCGCGCTCCTTGACGGTCTTGAGTACCTCCTGCGGATCGACGTCGCGGCCCAGGTCAAAGACGGTGTAGCCGTAGTTATCGAGCAACATTTTGACGATGTTCTTGCCAATATCGTGGATATCGCCTTTAACGGTGGCCACGCAGATCTTGCCCTTGTCGGCAATCTCGCCGGCAGGCATCAGGCGCTTGATGGTGTCGAAGCCCACGCGTGCGGCCTCGGCCGAGGCCATAAGCTGCGGCAAGAAGAACTTGCCCTGGTCAAAGAGGACGCCAACTTCGTCGAGGGCGGGGATAAAGTGGTTGTTGATAAGATCCATAGCGTCGTGGTCTGCCAGCAGACGCTCGGTCTCGGCAGCGATCTCGCCTTTGCGGCCCGAGACGACCATGCGACGAATCGGGTCGTCGTTGCCGTCGGTGCCGGCGGCGGGCACGGTGTCGGTCGATGCGGCCTGAGCTGCTATCGGGTTTGCGGCGATCTTATACGGATCGGTCCAGCCGGCGTAGCGCTCGATGTATCCGGTCGAGCCCTCGTCCTCAACGCTCAACACACGATAGCTGTAGACGGTGTCCATAAAGCGCTTGGAACCCGGGTTCATGATGGGGGCGTCCAGGCCTGCGCCAAAGGCGGCGGCCAAAAAGACCGAACCCAGCAGCGGGCGGGCAGGCAGGCCAAAGCTGATGTTCGACACGCCGAGCGCGCATTTGACGCCCAGGCGCTCCTTGCACAGGGACATGGCGCGCAGGATCTGCTCGGCCTGGCGCTGGTTGGTCGAGGCGGTCATGACCAGGCAGTCGATGAGGATGCGGTCCGGTCCGATGCCGTAACGGGCAGCCTCGGCCACGATGTGCTCGGCGATGGCGAAGCGAGCCTCGGCGGTATCGGGGATGCCGCCTTCGTCGAGCGTAAGGCCGACAACGTTGGTGCCGTAGTGGGCGACCAGCGGAAAGATCTCATCCATGATCTGCTGCTTGCCATTGACCGAGTTGATGATGGGCTTGCCGGCGTAGCGGCGCACGGCGGCCTCGACAGCGGCGGGATCGGTGGAGTCGATCTGCAGCGGCAGCAGCGTGGAGCCCTGGAGCTGCTCGGTGGCCTGTTGGATGATCTTGACCTCGTCGATCTCGGGCAGGCCCACGTTGACGTCCAGAATGTCGGCGCCCTGTTCCTGCTGGCTGATGCCCTGGCTCACAACGTAGTCCAGGTCGCCGTCGCGCAGGGCCTGCTGCAGGCGCTTTTTGCCGGTGGGATTGATGCGCTCGCCGATGACGGCAATCTTGTGACCGTCACAGGGAAGGTCCACGACCGTCTGAGCGCTCGTGACCGACATGCTGGGCTTGCGGTGGCGCGGGCTGGGCGTGTGGTTATCGATAAGCGTGCGCAAGGCCGCCATGTGCGCCGGCGTGGTGCCGCAGCAGCCGCCCACGACGCTCACGCCGTCGGCGATCATGCCGGCGACGGCTTCGGCGTATTCGGGGGCCTGGATATCAAAGACGGTATTGCCGTCGTCGTCCACGTGGGGCAGTCCTGCGTTGGCCTGCACCATAACAGGCTTGTCGGTAACGGTGAGCATACGCGCGGCGAGTCCTCGGAGCTCGGCCGGTCCTTGGCTGCAGTTGATGCCCAAAACATCGGTGCCGATGGCGTCGAGCGTGATGGCGGCCACCTCGGGACTCGTGCCCAGGAAGGTGCGACCGTCTTCCTCAAAGGTCATGGTGGCAAAGACGGGCAGGTCGGAGTTCTCGCGGCAGGCGAGGACCGCCGCCTTGATCTCGGCCAGGTCGGTCATAGTCTCGATAATAAAGAGGTCCACACCCGCGGCGACGCCGGCGCGCACTTCCTCGGCAAAGAGGTCGTAGGCCTCGTCGAAGCTCAGGGTACCCAGGGGGCGAAGCAGCGCGCCGATGGGGCCGATGTCACCGGCGACGTAGCGGGCGCCGGCCTCGCGGGCACAGGCGACGGCCGCGGCAAAGACGTCTGCCACGGTGGCGGCACCGTCGAGCTTGTGGGCGTTGGCGCCAAAGGTGTTGGCGGTGATCACGTCGCAGCCAGCCTCGACGTACTGGCGCTGGATATCGGTGATGACCTGGGGCTCCTCAAAGTTGAGCAGTTCGGGCAGGGCGCCCGCCTTCATGCCAGCGGCCTGCAACATGGTGCCCATGCCGCCGTCGAACAGCAGGTGTCCCGTGCCATCGATGGCCGCACGCAGGCGATCGTCCTTAATGCGCAGATCGTCGATCGTGCGCGTCTTGTACGTGGCACCGTTGCGACGTGCGGCATCAACAGGCGCCGCCAGCGCGGCGCCGTCCAGATCATGAGTGATAAGCGGAGTAAACATCGAGGGCTCCTAATGGCTGGAATAGCAGGTGGTGTGGGCGGCGCGGAAGCGGCAGTGCTCACGCATGCGGCAGATATTGCAGGTGGGGCGACTCTGGGCGTCGTGGACTTCGCCGTCAAACAGACCGATCACCGCGGTCACGCTCTTGGTGGGCATGAGCAGGCTGGTCGGCGTGACGGTAAGCCCGATGAGCCGCGTGGCGTTGAGCGCAGCTACGATCGAGCGCTGGGCCGAGAGTGGGCAGTCGCCGTAGCCGGGACTAAAGCGCCAGTTGCCGGCGAGTCCGTGTGTGGCGGCGTCCGTCTTGACCTGCTGGTCCATTTGCTCAACGGCGGCTTCCACGTAAGCGGAGCACGCGGCGTCGAGCACGGCGCCCTCCAGGGGATGTTGGGCTCCCGTGGTGCGCAGGCGACGCTCGGCGTCCATGCCGAGGGTGCATGCCATGAGCGCGGCAAAGCGGGCATCTTTGAGATGTCGATAGATATCGCGACCTCGCAGCTCAACGTTGGTGCCGACCAAGCGAATGCAAGGCTCACTTTGTTCGTCCACGCCCGTGGCATCGACGGCAAACACGCGGCGCACGCCACGGGGCTCAATGTCAAGTTCCAGACGCTCGACCACAAGCTCAATACGTCGTGACAGCTCGGGCTCGATCTGCTGGCCGCCGTAACCCAGATACCGCAGCATCTCGGCACGGTCGACACGGGGATGGTGCGCAGCATCGACACGGTAAAGCGCCGGCGACGCAAGGTCGGCCGGCACTTCGACAGCGGTTGTATCGATGTGCGGTTTTTCCATTACCCCAGGCGCTCCATAATGGTCGCGGCGATCGCAGGACGGTTCATAGTGTACAGGTGCAGGCCGTCGGCGCCGTGCTCCTTGAGGTCGCAAAGCTGGCGGGCGGCATAATCTACACCGGCTGCCTGCAGGCTCTCGGGGTCGTTCTCGTACTTGGCGAGAATCTTGATGACGGGGGAGGGCAGCGACGCGCCGCACATAAAGACCATGCGGCTGATCTGCGACTTGCCCATAAACGGCATGATGCCCGCGGTAATGGGCACGGTGATGCCGGCCTTGTCGGCAAGCTCGCGAAAACGGTAGAAGCACTCGTTATCAAAGAAGAGCTGCGTCACAAAGAAGCTCGCGCCGGCGTCCTGTTTTTGCTTGAGGTGTTCGACCGAGAGGTTGAGATCCTCACAGGCAATGTGGCCCTCGGGGTAGGCTGCGGCGCCCACGCAAAAGCCGGCGTCGACGAGCTCGGGGATGAGGTCGCGGGCGTAGGCGTAGTCGGAGGCGGGCTTGTCGTCCTCGGTCGCGCCGGCAGGGAGATCTCCACGCAGGGCCAGGATGTTTTCAACGCCGGCGGTGCGATACTCGTCGATCTTGGCGGCGATATCGGCATGCGAGCGGCCCACGCAGGTAAGGTGTGCCACCGAGGGCGTGTCGAATTCGCTCGAAATCATATGCGCGATGGGGGCGGTGGTGGCACCGTTGCCCGAGCCGCCGGCCGAGCAGGTGACCGAGACAAAGCTCGGCGAAAGCTTGCACAGATTGCCTGCCACTTCGCGAGCCGTGTCGAGGGTGAGCTCGCCCTTGGGCGGGAACATCTCAAACGAAACGGGCGCGGTGCCCTGGGATGCTGCCTGCTTAAAAACCTCGTCGACGCGCATATCGTGCTCCTCTAGATACGTAATAGTGTGATGTGTTGTAAGGATTCTACAGCACCACTGTGTCACGGTGGAGTTTCACTCGTTATTCGGGGATACCAATCAAAGATGCCTTGCTATCGGCTTTCTCTATAACAGAGCGGCTAATCTAGGCACGGACTATAAAGACTGGTATCTGATGCAAAATACCAGTTAATAGAGCTCCATCCCAAATTGACTACCCTTAAACCATGGGGAGAGGTCTGCAATTGGTTGATTTCCGATCTCAGCCGAACACATTAGGCGGACAGGCCGTTCCCGCAGCTAGCCGAACGCCCCCGAGGCCCCATCCGGGCCCCCGGGGCGCCGT
>JAGZKE010000052.1:0-6118 GCA_018365375.1 Collinsella sp.
GCCCTCGCTGTGGCTATCGAGCAAAAGGGCCGTCTTGGTGAACGGGAAGCCCGTAGCACCGAAGGCGTACAGGCGGTCGATGGCGGCCTTCTCCTGCGCAGTGATATCAAACCAGTAGATAGGCGAAGCGAAGACAACCATATCGGCGCCTTTCAGCGACTCGATCACGTCGGCCATGTCATCCTTCTGCACGCAAGTGCCCTCATGGGCGAAGCAATACTGACACCCCAGGCAACCAGCGATTTTCTTGCTGGCAACACGGACGACCTCGACCGTATTGCCGCCCTCACGCGCGGTCTCGGCAAACGCCTCGACCATGGTATCGGTATTGGCGCCCTTACGCGGGCTGCCGCTCAATACAACGATATTCATAGAAATCTCCCTCCTTCATGCCGCAGGCGCGCGGCACACATTTTGTTGTAACCAAAACAGATGGAGCTATGCAGTCGCCTCGTTTCAGCTACTCCCACTTAGTAATAGGAGCCACTGGTCAAAAGCCTGTCAACATCAAAACAAGTTTTCAATCTATCGATTCTACGTGAGGCAATGGTCCCCATTTGATGCCCGCACTGTTTGCGCACTAGGGAGCAAAAGAATCTGGCCGCCGCTCAAATAAGATCACCGCCATCTTGCATAAACGACGCCATGTTAAGGTGCCTGACGCCATCCCTCTCCTGCAATAGAGGATCAAGCGTGAACAAGTAGCGCGGATACCCATCCCTGATGTGGCCGAACGGCCTGTACTCGCGCTCCTCGACGCCTCTGTCGGCAATCGACATAGAGACCTGGATGTAGGCGTAAGCATTGCGCCTACGAGCGATGAAGTCACACTCGAGCTTCCCAATACGGCCCACAGAAAGCTCGTACCCGCGCGATGCAAGATAGAGGTAGATCTTCACGTCGGTATATACGCAAGATGCACCCCTTTTTCTCAGCGTCCATTTCATCAGTTATGGGGGTGCTTTTTTACATTTTATAAAAAAGCGTACCGATAGCTTATTCCCACTCAGTTTCGAAAATCGAATGGTTTTGAAGTTTCGAAAGCGGCAGGGCACCATGCATAAGGGCATGTTGGGATCCGCACCAGTAAAACAGGAATTGACTCACGCGAGGAGGCGCCGCCCCGTCGCCTCGATGCGTGCGACAGGCAGATTAGGTTTGGGGAGTAGAACGGCCCTTGCGCGAGGCGTGAATTGTAATCGATAAAGCCGAGCTTTGAGAACATGCGGTTTATCTCGTCGAACGTTGAGTCAACAGGGGCTTGCGCCCCGTCGGCCGACTTGGCGACGCCCATGCCCATGATGCCGGGCACAAGTGTGAATGCGCCACGTGGAGGCGAAGGGGTCACCCGAAAGGTTGATGGTAAGCGAGCACCAGAGGTCAAGGTGGTCCTCGCCTTCCGGGTTTGTGAGGTCGAGGGCGAGTGCCCCTCCCTCGGTCGCGTACAGCGGCGGCAGGCACTCGGCCAGCTCCTCAGTCATAAGCGCTTGCATGTCCGTCTCCCCTCCAGGCCACGTCGGACCCCTAGAATCTTCGCCCCGCGGGCAAAGCCTCGGCGCGCCCCATGACATCTCGGCTTTGCCCCCTGCAATGTCGCGCAGCGGAGACACCACCTGAGACGGATGTCGATGCATCGAACCCGAGACCGGGCGCGGCGGCGGGGAGCCTCTCGTGCGAACAATCTGCTCGATCCTGCCGCACCCATCTTAAAAAAGTTCGAAAACCGTTCAATCGTACGACATCCGTCGAACAGTCGGGGGTACACACCACTACAGAAGGCCCACGGAACGGGGGGCGAGATGGTCGGCGACGGGTTCAAGGCACTCTCCGGCCCCACGCTCCGCTAGGGAGGGCGTCGGGAGGGAGGCCGTAATGGGTGAGAAGGGCGAGCGGCCGGAGCGGGTGTTCCCCGGCAGGACAGACCCGTGGTTCATAGCGGCCATGGTGATTGTGGCGGGCGGTTTATCCGCGGCGTGTATCGCGTGTTTCCTGAGCTCGAGTCCCGCGCTCCTATGGGGCTGGCTCGCGCTGCTACCCGTCCCGGCCCTCGTGGCCCTGGCCGCCCTTCCCGTCCGCAGCAACCGCCTCGAGCTCTACGGAGACCGCCTCGTCGTCGTGTACGCTGGGATGCGTTCGGTGATACCCTACGCCCACGTGCGGGGCGTCCGGCGCACCAGGACGCTCTGGGCGGGGACGGCCAACTCGCTCGACCGCGTCTATATCGAGGCGCCCTACGACGGCGACGCCATCGTCTCGGTGACCGACAACGATGCCCTCGTGGCAGAGCTCGAGCGTAGGTGCGGCCTGCGGCCCGGCTGCGAACAAGGCAACTAGCTTCGCAGGGCGGCTATCAGCGACTTGCTGCTCATCGTCATATCACGACGGTCAATTCTGGGTCGGGCTGGCGGAGCACGTCGAGGGCGGAAGGTATGGCGTCGCCCGCATCGTCTTCGGCGCGGAGCCGTCCGATGAGGATATTCTGCGATTCGTTACAAGCAAATGGGAGAAGTTCTCATTCTTCGGTGGCGAACCGGCTGAGGTAAGCAAGCCCGCGAAGAACCCCAAGCGGCGCGCTCGCGAGGCAGCGAAAGCCCTTAAACGGCCCGCGGTGAGCACCAAGGCACAACAGGCGCTCGCGGCACAGCGGGAAGCAATGAAGCGGGAGTCGGCTCATGCAAGAAACCGACGCCGTGTGGAAGAGGCTGATGCGCGCTACGAGCAGAGAAAACTGAAGCGCAAGCAGAAGCATCGCGGGCATTGATCGCCATTCGCAGCAAGGCAAACCATATACAGCAGCGGCGTCAGTTCCACTTGAAGCCGACGCCGCGTAGACGCTGATGGTGACGGCTGTGCACGGGCACGGGCGCGCCACCGCACTTCACAGCTTGTTTCTCAAGTATTTGGGACGCACACGCGGCGTTCAAAAATGCGGAGCGACTCCGCATGGCTCGAGACTGAGCCGAGGTGCCCTACTTCTCGCCCTCCAGCAGCCCCACGATGCGGTCGATGTCGACGGCAAAGCGAGGCCTTCCCTCGCGCTCGTAGCGGTCGAGGTATGCCTGGCACTCGGAGACAATGCGCTTGGTGTTGCCGTCGATGATGCGCTGGAGCGTCTCGTAGTAGGCCGAGCCCTCGGTCCTGAAGCGGCGCTGGTAGGCCTTGGTTATGGGGAACATCTTGATGTAGTGGATGCCGTGGCGGCAGCCGGGGCGCGTCGTGGGGCGGGGCGGCAACGCAAAGCACTGGTCTTTGGGCACGTTGGGGGCGATGTTGGAACGCAGCGGCACGGCGAAGTCCCTGCGCTTTCCACGGAAACGCAGCCTCACCACCACGATGCAGGGGCGATTGTGCTTAAGCATGAGCTCGCGGTCGCCATCGACGAGGTCGAAGAAATCCTGGGGATGGATACGATCTTCATCGGTTACACCCCCTTCATACGAAGCGGGGCCCGCATCGCTGCAGGTCCCTACAGGTGGGCGATATTCTACGCCTTGCGGCACCCCGTCGCCCACGGAGGTTAAACGTACACGTAAGCCGTACTCTGAAAGCCGCGGCTTCCGGCAAGTAGTTTATACCACGAAAGGTCGCTTTCGATGCGCCTAGCTCGCAAAATAACACTCGCCGGGCCGTCACCCCTGATCTTCTCGACCGTCTCCTCCGGGTACTTATTGCGTGCCACGAGCACCTCCGTCCTTGTTATCGCGATAAACATACCATGAGTGGCGTACGGGTCGAGAAGGGCTGGCGCCAAAAGAGCCCAACGGCCGTTACAGCTTCGTTAGAAACGCGCCCCACCATGGATGTTGAACCCGAAAGGTAAGGCGCGCGGGCACGGCGACTCGGCCCGCGCGCCCGGAAGAGAAAGGATAAGCCCATGGATTACATGCTCGAGACGCGCGGGCTCACCAAGCGCTTCGGCCGCGGCGACCAGGCGCAGGACGCCGTGGCCGACGTGAGCCTTCATATCCGCGAGGGCGAGGTGTACGGGCTGCTCGGCCCCAACGGCGCCGGCAAGTCGACAACGCTCAAGATAATCTGCGGGATGCTGCGGCCGACGGCCGGGGAGATCCTCTTTGCCGGGCACGCCTGGCGCCGCGAGGACCTCTACGCAATCGGCAGCCTCATCGAGGAGGCGCCGCTCTACCCCAACCTCACCGCGCGCGAGAACCTGCGCGTGCGCACCACGCTGCTGGGCCTTCCCGAGAGCCGCATAGATGAGGTGCTCGCCGCCGTGGACCTCGCAGACACTGGGAAGAAGCGCGCCGGGCGCTTCTCGATGGGCATGCGGCAGCGCCTGGGGCTCGCGCTGGCGCTGATCGCCCGGCCACGCCTGCTCGTGCTCGACGAGCCCACCAACGGCCTCGACCCCATCGGCATCGAGGAGCTGCGCGACCAGATCCGCGGCTTCGCGGCGGCGGGCACGACGGTGATCGTCTCGAGCCACATCCTCTCCGAGGTGCAGCAGATGGCGGACACCATCGGCATCATCTGCGGAGGGCGCCTCGCCTACGAGGATGCGCTTCGGCCCGGGCAGGACCTCGAGGAACTCTTCATGAGCTTCTGCCGGGAAGGGCGACGAGCACGCGGGGAGGTGGCGGCATGACGGGCGAGAAAGGCGGCCTGCTCGCGGGCCTGCGCGCCGAGGCCCTGAAGTCGCGCCACGCGGCACCGGTTCGCCTGGCCGTGCTCATGGCGCTGCCGATGCCGCTGCTCGGCGCGATGCCCTACCGGGGCGTGCAGATCTTCAGCGCGTGGAACTACTGGTATGCGCTCTTCCTGCCCGTGTCTCTCTCACTCGTGGTGGCGTGCGTCGCGCGGGCGGACGCTCGCACGCGGATGCGGGGGCTTCTGGGCCTGGGCTTCCCGCTCGGGCGCGCCTGGTGGGCCAAGGCGCTCTGGTGCCTCGCGCTCTGCACGCTCTCGAACCTCGTGGTCTTCGGCATCTACCTCGCGGGCTCGGCGTTCTCCTCGCAGGGCCTCACGGCCGCGGGCACGCTCACGATGCTCCTCTGCGCGCTCGCCAACACGGTGACCGCGGCGTGGATGATCCCCGCAGGGCTCTTCCTCACGGCGCGGCTCGGCATGCTCGCGGGCATCTTCTGCCCGCTCGCCACGCAGCTCGTGGGTGGGTTCGCCTGGTCGCTGATGCCGCTGCCGCAGCTCTTTCCGCCGTCGGCGAGCATGGTCACCCCCACGAGCTTCATCCCCGTGCTGCCGAGCGGCGAGCCACTCGCGGCGGACATGGCGCTCGGCGGGGCGCTCGCGGCGGACGGCATGCTCACACTGGCGGGCCTTGCGGTCTGCGCGATCGCGTTCGCCGCGCTCACGGCGGCGGGCGCGGCCTGGTTCGCGCGCTCCGAGGAGAGGTGATGGCCATGACACGACTCTCCGACCCGACGCCGCGCATGACCCTCCCGCGGGCCCTGCTCTCCGAGGCCCTGCGCCTGGCGCGCTCCCCGCTCGCAGTGGTGCACCTCGTCTGCGGCCTGGCAGCCGGTCTTGCCTGCGGCGAGTACTTCTCCATAACCCGATGGGACCCGGCGCTGGGCGCGGACGCCTACGCCCAGTTCCTCGGCGCCCTCATGCCGCTCATGTCCGCCATCGTCTGCGGGCTCGCCGTGGACGAGGAGCGTGCTGCCGGGCGCCTCGCCAACCTCACGGCGGTCCCCTCGCGCGGGCGCGCCGTCGCGGCGAAGCTGCTCGCCCTTGCGGCGCTCGGCGCAGGCGCGCTGGCCGTGGCGCTCGGCGTGTTCGGGGCCGTGCTCGCCGTCGCCGGGCGCCTACCGCTCGGGCCCGCGCCGCTTGCGGCCGCCTGGGTGGGCATCGTGCTGGGCAGCCTGCCTCTCTATGCGCTGGAGCTCGGCGTGGCCCTGCGCCTCGGCCGCAACGCCGCCATCGGCGCCGGCGCGGCGGGGGTGCTCCTCGCGTTCTTCTCGGTGGGCGGACTTGCGCACGGCCTCATGACCGGCGAGCTCACCGGTGCCCTGGCGACGCCCCTGAACTGGGTGCCGCTCGCCTGTGTTAGCGCTACTGTAAAAACAACCAATTTCGCCATCGCACTTTAGCCGATTCCGCCAACGCAATTTCCCCAATCGCGCCAACGCATTTTCACCATTTC
>JAGZKE010000005.1:0-94537 GCA_018365375.1 Collinsella sp.
ATAAAGTTTATCGCGAGTTCCGCACGAACAGGAGGCCACTTAATGTGGCCTCCGTCGTGAGCAGGACTGTAGAGCAGGAAACTTTATCCGCGGACCCCGCCGGGAATAGCAAAAGGGCGACCCCTGTACGGAGTCGCCCTTGTTGATCTGCTTATGTTTAGCTGTTACTCGGCGTCGTGGTGGCGGCGGGGCTTGCGGCCTCCGTTGTCACCGGGACGGCGCGGACGGTCGCTGCGCTCGGAGCGCTCGCGACGCGGACGCTCACGGCGCTGGAAGTGCTCGCCGTCGCCCTCAGAGGCACCCTCGGCACGAGCAGGGGCCTCGGGCTTGTCAAGACGATCGAGCGAGATCTTGCCGCGATCGTCGACCTCGATGACGACGACCTTGACCTCGTCGCCCACGTTGAGGACGTCCTCGACCTTCTCCACGCGGCCCTTGGCGACGCGGGAGATGTGCAGCAGACCGTCCTTACCGGGCAGCAGGTTGACGAAGGCGCCGAAGGGCTGGATGGAGACCACGCGACCGGTGTACTCCTCGCCCGGCTCGGGAACCTTGATGATGAGCTTGATACGCTCGACGGCCTGGTCGACGGACTCGCCGGTGCCGCCGACAAAGACGGTACCATCCTCCTGGATGTCGACCGAGGCGCCGGTCTCGTCCTGGATGCCGCGGATAACCTTACCGCCGGAACCGATGACGTCGCGGATCTTGTCGGTCGGAACCTGGATGGAGACGATACGCGGGGCGGTGCTGCGCGTGGTGTGGCGCGGCTCGGGAATCACATCGAGCATCTTCTGCAGGATGAAGGCGCGACCCTCCTTGGCCTGCTGCAGGGCGCGGGCCAGGATGTCGAAGGTGAGGCCGGTGGCCTTGTTGTCCATCTGCAGGGCGGTGATGCCCTCGCTGGTGCCGGTGACCTTAAAGTCCATGTCGCCCAGGAAGTCCTCGAGACCCTGGATGTCGGACAGGACCACGGTCTTGCCCTCCTCCTGGATCAGGCCCATGGCGATACCGGAGACCGGGCGCTTAATGGGCACGCCGCCGTCCATAAGGGCGAGCGTGGAGCCGCAGGTCGAAGCCATCGAAGAGGAGCCGTTGGACTCCATGACCTCGGAGACGACGCGGATGGCGTAGGGGAACTCGTTCTCGTCGGGAAGCACCGGAAGCAGAGCGCGCTCGGCCAGATTGCCATGGCCGATCTCGCGGCGCTTGGGGCTGCCCATGCGGCCGGTCTCGCCGGTGCAGAAAGGCGGGAAGTTGTAGTGGTGCATGTAGCGCTTGCCCTCGGTGGGCTCGATGGTATCCAGACGCTGGCCCTCGTTGAGCATACCGAGCGACAGGACGGAAAGCACCTGGGTCTGGCCACGCTGGAACAGACCAGAGCCGTGAACGAGCGGCAGGTAGTTGTCCTTCACCATGATGGGACGGATCTCGTCGGCGGCACGGCCGTCGACGCGCTCGCCGGTCTCGACGACCATGGTGCGCATAGCCTTCTTCTCAAGCTTCTTGAGCACCACGGGGATCTCACGCTCCCAAGCGGCCTGCTCCTCCTCGGTGAACTCGGCGCGGATGGACTCCTTCAGAGCCTCGACCTTACCGATACGGGAGAGCTTGTCGGCGTCGCGAAGGGCGGCAGCCATCTCGTCGTAGTGGGCGAAGATGCGCTCCTGGACCTCCTCGACGGGCTGGTCGAGCGGGTACTCCTTCTTGACGATGGGGCCGTTAACCTGCTCCCACTCGGCGACGAACTCGTCCTGAGCCTGGCAGAAAGCAGCAAGGGCCTCCTGGCCAAACTTCATAGCGGCGAGCATGTCGTCCTCGGAGATCTCCTCGGCGCCGGCCTCGACCATCGAGATGAAGTCGGCGGATCCGCCCAGCTCCAGGTCCAGATCGGAGTTCTCGCGCTCCTCGTAGGTGGGGTTGACGATAAACTCGCCGGTCTCCACGTTACGGCCGATGCGCACGCAGGCAAGCGGGCCCTCGAAGGGCACGCCGCCGAGCGTCATGGCCAGGGAGGCACCCATGACGTTGATGACGTCGAAGGGGTTGACCTGGTCGGCGACGAGCGAGGTAGCGACAATGTGTACCTCGTTGCGGAAGCCGTCCGGGAAGCTCGGGCGAATCGGACGGTCGATCATGCGCGCGGTGAGCGTGGCCTTCTCGCTGGGACGGCCCTCACGCTTGAGGTAGCCACCCGGGATGCGGCCGGCAGCGTACATCTTCTCGTTGAAGTCGACGGTCAGCGGGAAGAAGTCATAGTTCTTGCGCTCCTTGGAGACGACCACGGTATCGAGCATCGTGGTGTCGCCCTGCTTGACCAGACAGGCGCCAGTGGCCTGCTTGGCAAGCTCGCCGGACTCAAAGGTGTAGGTCTTGCCGTACAGCTCAAAGGTCTTGGATACGAGTGTCATTGTTCTCCTTTACCCCACAGGCCCCTTGCCTGCGGGCTTCTCATGTGACGCGGGCCCCCTGCCCCCGCCACGCTTCAGAGCGTGATTGTTCACGCCCTTACACAAAAAGAGCGTCCCGCATGCAGGACGCTCTTAGCATGTACAAGTTCGCTACTGAATATTGTCGCGAATGCCCAGAGCCTTGATGAGCTCACGGTACTCGACGATGTCGTTCTTCTTGATGTAGGAGAGAAGACGACGACGACGACCGACGAGCATGAGCAGGCCACGACGGGTGTGGAAGTCCTTCTGGTGGGACTTCATGTGCTCGGTCAGCTCCTTGATGCGCTCGGACAGGATGGCGACCTGAACCTTGGGGTTGCCGGTGTCGACCGGGGTGTTACCGAACTGGGCAGTCAGCTCCGCCTTGCGCTCTTTGGAAACAGTCATTGTTTCACCTTTCGTTTTGCGTCGCCATCGGGCGACTCGATTCGCCTCGGACTGGGAAGCCGCCGGTGGAGCGAGCAACCAAGGTCGAGGTACCAACAGGCCGATATGTTACCACAAGCAGCCCGCCCCTGCGCATCATCACCGACCCAACATGAATTCCATCGCACGGAGGCGCTGATCGGTGTGCGTGGCGGCCCAAACATGCGAAAGCCCGAGCAAGAATGCCGCCGTATGCTGGTCGATTCGCTCGGCCATGAGCGCATCGAAGGTCATGGACATGAGGGCGCGCAGCCATGCGGTCTCACCGGTCGACACCAGTTCGGCACCTGGAACGCTCGACGCGCACGACCCGCACATGAGACCGCCCGCCTGGGCTGAAAAATACGACAGCATGGGGTCTCCGCACAGCACACAGGCCGAAAAATCGGGACGATAGCCAACGTGCGATAGCAGCTTAAAGACATATGCCGCCACAAGTAGGTCCATATGTGCCGTGTCAAGCCCGCTGCCCACCAGGGCAAGCGCTCGCTGCGTTATGGCAAAGGTAAACGGGTCCTCGGCGTCCTCGAACGAGCACACGCGCGCGACCTCGGCGATCGCGCTTGCGGCGCAGGTCGTCTCGTAATCGGGCGCAGCGCCGAGCGGCGCCTCCATAAGCTCGGCCTGAGAAACCACGTCGAGCGACCGTCCATGCGCGAGCAGCATATCGACGGTACAGAACAGCTCGCAGCGCGCAGCCAGGCGCCCACCGGGTTTGCGGGCGCCCTTTGCCACGGCACGAACCTGCCGACCCCGCTCGTCAAGCATCGTCAGGATCAGGTCCGTCTCTTTAAGCTTCGTCTTGTCGAGGACGAGAACCTTCGTGCGATATGTCCGGGAGCCTGCCATGCGCGCCGCGCGCCCTTAGTCCTCGGCATTGTAGCCAAAGCGGCGAATCTGGGCCTCGTCGTCACGCCAGCCGGCCTTAACCTTCACGTCCAGCTCCAAAAAGACCTGCGAGCCAAAGATGCGCTCTAGATCGCGGCGGGCGTCGATACCGATATGCTTGATCATCTCGCCGCCCTTGCCGATGATGATGCCCTTTTGGCCCTCGCGCTCGACGTAAATGGTGGCGTGAACGCGCAGCACCTTCTTGGTCTGCTCGAGCGCATCGCAGATCACGCCAACGGAGTGCGGAATCTCATCACGGGTGCGGCGCAAGACCTTCTCGCGCACAAACTCGGCAACGAGCGTCTCATCGGAAGCGTCGGTACCCATATCCTCGGGGAACCAACGCGGACCCTCAGGCAAAAAGTGCGCAACGGTCTCGATAAAGGCATCGACGTTGAAGTTCTTGACCGACGACGTCACGATCTCGTCGTCATACTCCATCAACTCATGGGCCGCCTTGAGCTGCTCCATGACCTGAGCGGGATCGGCCTCATCGGCCTTGGTGAGCACCAGGACCTTCTTGCAACGAGCGCATCTGACACGCTCGGCGACCCAGGCGTCTCCCCTGCCGATGGGCTTGGTGGCATCGATCAAAAACGCGACGACGTCGACGTCGTTGAGCTCGAACAGGGCGCTCTTGTTAAGCTCGGAGCCCAGGCCGTCCTTGGGCTTATGAATACCCGGGGTATCAACGAAGACCAGCTGGTAGCCGGGACGATTGACCACGGCATGCATGCGGCGGCGGGTCGTCTGGGCCACCGGAGAGGTGATGGCGACCTTCTTGCCGTAGCAGGCGTTGAGCAGCGTGGACTTGCCGGCGTTGGGACGACCGACCAGGGCAACAAAGCCGCTGCGGAAGCCGGGTTCCACGTCGCCAAAGCCCATGGACACCTCATCCGCGTCACAAAGAGCGTCGAGCTCCTCATCGCTCATACCCTCAAACGGGTCGAATTCCTCAACCTCGTCAAAAGAATCGGTATCCTCAACCTCGTCCAGGACCTCGTCGTTCAGAATCTCATCGGCAGGCTGCATAATGTCGGACATGGGAATCCCTTTCTAAATAAAGCCGAGCGCGTGGGCAAACACCAGCAAGCCCACAATCGCGGCGGTAATGGAAAGAACGTAGACAGAGGCGGCGGCGATATCCTTCGCACGTTTGGCCAACGGATGGAGCTCCTGGGTTGCCAGGTCGACAATCGCCTCCATGGCGGTATTGCACAGCTCGCCGTGAATCACCAGGCCGCAGCAGATGATGACCGTACCCCACTCGGCAATGTCGAGTCCCACGATGCACCCGGCAATGACGGTACACACACCGGCCACGAGCATGACCTTAATGTTGCGCTCGGTCTTGACGGCGGTGACGAAGCCCTCCATGGCGTAGGAGAAC
Source organism: Collinsella sp. (assembly GCA_018365375.1). Lineage (GTDB taxonomy): Bacteria > Actinomycetota > Coriobacteriia > Coriobacteriales > Coriobacteriaceae > Collinsella. The sequence goes on from JAGZKE010000005.1 coordinate 5,161, forward strand.
GACTTTAAAAAGGACGGATGGTCCTTGTTCGATCCGGGAATCATAGACGGCTCCTAGTCGTGGGCATGGTTGGTGATGGGACCGACGTGAACAAGCTTAGGATCCTCGCCGCGCTCGAGCGCCAGATCGCGCAGGATAGCGTCTTCGCGCGCCTCCATGACCTCGGCCTCGTCGTCCTCGATATGATCGTAGCCCAGCAGGTGCAGCATGCCGTGCACGAGCATCAGGCGGCACTCGTCGGCGGGGCTGTTGCCAAAGCCGGGGGCCTGGCGGGCAATGACCTGCGGGGCCAGGATAATATCGCCGAGCTCGAGCGCCTCATCGGCAGGGATATCCTCGTCAAAAGCCGAGTCACACTCAAACGAGAGCACGTCGGTCGTGCGATCGATGCCGCGCCATTCGTGGTTGAGCTCGTGCATCTCGTCCTCATCGACATACGAAAGGGAGATCTCGACCTCACGCTCAACGCCCTCGGCGGCAAGCACAACCTCGCAGATGTGCTCCACCTCGGGGGCTTCGAGCAGCGTATCGAGCTCGGCATCGTTGCTGATCAATACACTCAACGGGACTCCTTTCGGTCGCATGCACGCTGCTCGCGTGCATCGTCGTATGCATCATAGGCTTCAACAATACGGCCCACCAGGGCATGGCGCACCACATCGGCGCGCTCCAGGTGCGAAAACGCCAAATCATCGACGCGGCCCAAAATCCGCTCGACATCGGCCAGACCGCCGCGACGACCCACCAGGTCGCGTTGGCTCAGGTCGCCGGTGATCACGAACTTGGAATTAAAGCCCAGACGTGTCAGGAACATCTTCATCTGCTCGGGCGTCGTGTTTTGCGCCTCGTCGAGCACCACGAAGGCATCGCTCAGCGTTCGACCGCGCATGTAGGCGAGCGGGGCGATCTCGATCACGCCACGCTCCATAAGCTCATCGGTGCGCTCGCGATCCATCATGTCAAAAAGGGCGTCGTAGAGCGGACGCATGTAGGGGTCGATCTTTTCCTCAAGGGTACCGGGCAAAAAGCCCAGATTCTCCCCCGCCTCGACAACCGGACGCGTCAAGATCAAACGGCCCACCTCGTGACGCTTGAGCGCGGCAACGGCGAGCGCCATGGCCAGATAGGTCTTACCGGTACCGGCAGGACCCAAGCCAAAGGTGATGGTATGCGAGCGAATGGCATCCACGTAGCGCTTTTGCCCGAGCGTCTTGGGACGAATGACGCGGCCGCGATACGAAAGCAGCACGTCATCGCGAAGCGACGTAGCCTCGTGCTCACCGTCGCGCAGGACGGCCAGGCAGCGAGAGACATCGTCGGCAGACAGCGTGCGCCCGGCGGCCGCCTCGCGAAAAGCGTGCTCGAAAAAGCGCGCCACGAGTTCGACCTCGTCCGGGTCGCCGCTCACGGCGATGCTATCGCCACGGGCGACCACGTGAGCGCGAACCAAGCTCTCGAGCACGCGAAGGACGCCGTCGCCGGCGCCCAAAACGCACGAGGGATCAATTCCCTCGGGAACGGTAAGTCTAATCTTCGAGGCTTCCATGAACCTCCCTGCGTGCATGGACCAAGCCGGAATCATCGACTCCGATGATAGCAACATCGAGCAGGCACGGGGCTGTAAGTCCACAGGTATCGTCAAGACGGGCATGATGGAACGAGCCGAGCGTCAGGTTGTCACCATACTCGAGCACGGCACGCTCGACCGTGCCCACGCGACGACGAGCGTCGGCAATAGCGAGCTCCTGTGCGGCGGCCCGCATACGGCGGCTGCGCTCGGCCATAACCTCGGGTGGCACCTGGTCGGGCATGTCGGCAGCAAGGGTACCGGGACGCTTGCTGTAGCGAAACACGTGCATACGCGAGAAACCCACACGGCGGCACAGCGCCAGCGACTCCTCGAACTCCTCGTCCGTCTCACCAGGAAAACCGACGATGACATCGCACGAAAGGGACGCCTGGGGCAAGTTGGCGCGAATCATACGCACCGTGTCCTCAAAGGCTTCGGCGCTATAGGGACGGCCCATGCGATGCAGGGTCGCCGTGCAGCCGGACTGCACGGGCAGGTGCAAAAACGGGGCGATACGCTGCGGGTAGCGCGCCATAACCTTAAGCAGGCGCTCGGAGATATCCATGGGCTCGACCGAGGAAATGCGCACATGCGGAATAGACGTGCGCTCCATGATGGCCACGAGCAGCTCATCGATTTCGACGTGCTCGTCGGTCGCGCTCTTGCCATCGTAGGCACCCAGGTTCACACCGGTCAGCACCACCTCGGGCACGCCGGCCTCCTGGGCCTCGCGAACTTGCTCGAGCACGGACTCGACGGGCACGGAGCGCTCGGGGCCGCGCGCCTTCCACACAATGCAATAGGTGCAGCGATGGTTGCAGCCATCCTGAATCTTCACGCCCAGGCGAGAGCGACCGAGTGCATCGACCACCTCGCCATCGCTGCAGGCGGGAACGCTATCGGACTCAACACCCAGCACCTCGCATACACGTTCGGCGACATCTATCTTGGACGGCTCGGCAATCACGCGATCCGAAAGCTCCGACAGCTCCTCGGGATGCAAATTGACCACGCATCCGGTCACGACCACATAGGGCTCGTTTGGATGGGCCAGCGCATGACGGACGGCCTTACGGGTCTTGGCCTCGGCCTCGCCCGTAACGGCACAAGTGTTAATGACGATCAGATCGGCATCCTGGGGCTCCACAATAGCAAAGCCCAAGCGCATAAGATCGGCAGTGATACGGTCAGACTCAACCCGGTTGACACGGCAGCCGAGGTTGACGACGGAAATATGGGGTGCGAGCACGCGGGCTCCTTAATCGAGGATATCGTCGAGGGCACTCTTGATACGGTCGGTCACCGACTTCTTACCGGAAGCGACGTCATCGCCAATCTCATCGGCAAAAGCACGGAGCAGCTCGCGCTGCTTATTGGAAAGATTGGTGGGAACGACCACGCGCAGTTGCACGATCAGGCGGCCACGCGAACCGCCACCGCCAATGCGCGGCATGCCGTAATTATTGACGCTCACGGTGTCGCCGTACTGGGCGCCGGCGGGAACCGTCACCTTAACGACCTCGTCGGGCATAATGCCCTCGACCTCGATCTCGCAGCCGAGCGCAGCCTGCGCAATCGAGATATCGCTCACCAGGTACAGGTCGTCCCCGTTGCGCTTAAAGCGCTCATGGTCGGCAACGCGCACGTTGACAATCAGGTCGCCCGAAGGCTCGCCGCGAAGACCGGCCTCGCCAAAGCCGTTCACACGCAGCTGGCGACCGGTCGAAACGCCGGCAGGAATATCGATGTCGATCTTTTCATGCGAAGGCGTGCGGCCCTGACCGTCGCAGGTCTCGCAGGGATGGTCGATGACCGTGCCCTCGCCATGGCAGTCGGGGCAAGGCGAAGAGGACTGAACCTGGCCCAAAAACGATCGCTGAACCGTCGTGACATAGCCCGTACCGTGGCATCGGCCGCACTGCTTTTCCTGTGCGCCCTCTGCCCTACCGGTGCCGTTGCAGTCCTCGCAAGGAGCAAGGCGGTCATAGCTGATCGTCTTTTTGCAGCCGAGCGCCGCCTCCTCGAGCGTCACCGAAAGCGAGATGGCCATATCACGTCCGCGACGACGCTCACGACGGCTGCGGGCGCCACCGCCGGCACCGCCGCCAAAGAACGACGAGAACAAGTCGTCCATGCCCATGCCACCAAAGATATCGTTGATATCGACGTAGCCCGAACCACCAGGGCCGTCGGCAGTGCCGTAACGGTCGTAGTTAGCACGCTTCTGCTCATCGGAAAGAACGGAATAGGCCTCGTTGAGCTCCTTGAACTTGGCCTCGGCCTCGGGGTCGTCCGAAACATCCGGATGTACGGTACGGGCCTTCTTTAGAAACGCACGCTTAATCGTCCGCGCGTCGGCATCCCTGTCGACGCCAAGCACCTCGTAGTAATCCCTATTTTCCGACACGACCGAATCCTTCCGACTTTCATTATTGTCACAGTGCGTCCTATACCCAAGCAGGGCCGACCGCAAACAGAGGGTTTGATGTTATTGCATTTGGTACGGCGAAAGCATGGCCCGTTGCGAACAGCTCGCGAACCAAACCGACACGAGCGCGAACATGAAGCCGTTGGCAAAACCGTTGGCAAACTGCATCGCGCCGCGCTTCCACCACAGCAGGCTGCGATGAAGCACGCCGTCCGAAAGCACCATGAACAGGCCCATGGCAAACGGAATAAAGCACATCATGGCAAAGGCCGAGAACACGCCCGAGATGGCCGAGAGTACCAAAAACGGCGCCACGATGCCCATCAGGTAAAAACCGGTACGAGCTTTACCTTCCAAGCGCTCGGCCTCAACATGGGCGCGGCCGACCAGGTCGCCGCCCGCGGCACCGTTGGTGCCAGCATGCCCCATGCCGCTAATGCGGACCTCGTCGCCATCGTGCGTGCCGGCAGGAAACTCAATCGTCTGCTCGGAGGTTACGCGAGTACGACCGCTGCCACCGCAATCGGGGCAGGGGTCGGCCACGACTTTACCGGAACCGCCGCACTCGGGGCAGACCGACTGGAACGTACCCGCACCAAACAGGAAGGACAGGTCGACGTCGATGTGACCGCGGCCGCCACAGCTTGGGCAGGTATGGGCATGCTCGGAGGAGACAGAACCCGAGCCGCCGCAATGTCCGCATGTATCGAAACGCGTGTAGCGGACGGTCTTGCGGGCACCGCCCTTGGCCTCCTTGGCGTCGAGTTTGATATCGACGACCACATTGGCGCCGTTCTCGGGATTGTAGGCAGCCTGGCCGCGACGCTGCTGGCCCCAGGCGCCACCAAAGGGAAAGCCGCCCTCAAAGGGATTGCCATAGCCCGTGTTGCCGGCGTAGCCGCCACCATAGGACGAAGCCGTAGGAGCACCGGCAAAGGGATTGCCAGAACGCATGGCGTCGTAGCGCGCACGTTTTTGCTCATCCGAAAGCACGGCGTAAGCCTCGGAAACCTCTTTAAACTTTTCCTCGGCATCCGGCTCTTTGTTGACGTCCGGATGGAGCTTGCGGGCCTTTTGCTGGAAGGCCTTTTGAATATCACGCGAGGTGGCGTCCTTGGAGACACCCAGAATCTCGTAGTAATCTTTTTCGTTCATCGTCGCCATGCGCGGCAACCTCCTGCTCACAGCAGCGTATATATTCCGGTAATTCTACCCGAGCGGCCTAAGCTAGATCCCAAAACAGCTCGAACAGAACATTTCCATCGAGCCAGCCCAGGTGTGTCGGCGCCAGACGAGCTCGAACATGGCCCGCGACGACATCTGCCGAAGTGAAGGGTTCCTCATGGACCCCGAGCGTCTCGGGCACCCAAGTGGCAAGACCCAATTCGAGCGTGCGATCGCAGGCAGCTGCCAGCTCGCCCGTTGGGATGACACGAACCGCGCGAACCAACAGGTCGGACGCGACACCGCGCGTCATGCGACAAGCGAGCATCAGGTCTTCGGCCGCGGCCTCGCGCTGCGAGAGATATTCGGCCTCGAACGCCGTCGCGTCATCGTCACGTTGCACCAGACGCACGCGGTACGCATCGCCTCGAGAAGACACGCCGGGGAACAAACCCGCAAGACGGTCGAAATCCTCGGCGTCGAGCATGCCCGCGGCAGAACGACCCAGGCCCAGGTAGCCCCGTCCGGTCCAGTAGGCAATGTTATGGGCGCACTCATAGCCGTCGAGCGCGTAGCTCGCCACCTCATACGGGTGATAGCCGGCGGCACCCAGGAGCTCGCGTGCCACGTCCATGCATGCGGCCTGAAAATCCTCATCAGGCTCGAGCGACTCGTCGCGGCACGCCATGCGATAAAGGGGCGTCCCCTCCTCAAGCGTGAGCGGGTAGACCGACACATGATGCGGAGCCGCCGCCAGCACGCCATCGAGCGTGCGCTTCCAACTCACTGCGGTCTGCCCGGGAAGTCCGCACATAAGGTCGCACGACACGTCAAGCCCAGCGTTCTTGACCGTCGAGATGGCAGCGAGCGCCCGATCGGCATCGTGAATACGGCCGATGGCAGTAAGTTCGGCATTATCGAGCGTTTGCACGCCCAAAGAGACGCGTGTGACACCAACCTTGACAAGTGCAGTGGCAAGATCGGCGGTCAGCGACTCGGGATTGGCCTCGCAGGTAAACTCAACGGGGGCGCACCACGCACGAATACGCCGCGCCAGCTCCACCAGGCGCTCCCCCGCCAGCGACGGCGTACCGCCGCCAACATAGACGGTGCGGATCTGGTCGAGGGCCCCAGCCTTGCCAAAAGCATCGAGGCGCGCGTACAACTGCTCAAAATAGACATCGAGCGCAGCGCTCAGGTCGCACGGAGCAAAACTGCGCGAGTCAAAGTCGCAGTACCGGCACTTTTGGGCGCAAAACGGCACGTGCACGTACAGTGCGGTAACGGCCACCCTTAAGCCTCCAGCGGATGAGGGGGCACCGATTCGCCGGCGGCAAGGGCAGCCTCGCAGGCCACCACATCGCGCTCGATCTCATCGACCAGCGCCATAAACTCCTCGTAAGTGGAACAGCGCACCACATGGGCACGCCAAGCGGCGGCATGGGGCATGCCTTTTAAGTACCAGCTTGCGTACGTACGGGCACGCGACATGAGCGGCAGGAGCTCATGCGTCAGCGTTAGGTGCTCACGCAGGGCGTCCAGGCGCTCGACGGAACTGCGCGCCGGCACCGGCGTGCCATCGAGCGCAAGGGCGCGAGCATCGCCGAACACCCACGGATTGCCGTAGATGCCGCGCGCGATAAACACCGCGCTGGCACCCGAGCCTTGCAGATGCTCAGCAGCGTCCTCGGCCGAGAACACATCGCCCGAACCGATCACGGGAATCTCGACGGCATCTGCGACCTCATCGACGACCGACCAATCCGCCTGGCCCGTGTAGAGCTGCGTGGCGCAACGACCATGCACCGCCACCGCGGCGGCACCGGCACCTTCGAGCATCTGGGCAAACGTCGCGGCATTACGGTCCTCGGCGTAAAAGCCCTTGCGGATCTTTACGGTCACGGGCACGTGCGCCGCACCCACCGTGGCCTCGACGATCTTCTCCGCCAGGTCGGGCGTGCGCATGAGCGCCGAGCCCTCGCCCTTGGTAACGACCTTGCGGGCAGGACAAGCCATGTTGATATCGATGAGCGACAGGCGATCGCCCACACGCTCCTCGACGGCGGCGACGGCACTCGCAAACTGATCGGGCTTGGAGCCAAAGAGCTGCACGCAAATCTGCTGCTCCTCGTCGGCCGGTAGCACCAGGCGCCAGGTCTTGTTGCTGGCATAGGCAAGGCCCGCCACGCTCACCATCTCGCTGTAGGCAAGGTTGGCACCGCGGCGACGACACATGATGCGGTAGGCAGGGTCGGTCACGCCCGCCATGGGAGCCATAAGGAACGGCTGCTCGGCATAGGCGCCCAGCAGCCGCTTGCTGTATTCAGAAAGCGCCATAGACCTACTCGTCCACCTTGAGGATCGCCATAAAGGCCTCCTGCGGGACCTCGACCGAGCCGATGGCCTTCATGCGTTTCTTGCCCTCTTTCTGCTTCTCGAGCAGCTTACGCTTACGCGAGATATCGCCGCCGTAGCACTTAGCAAGCACGTCCTTGCGACGCGCCTTGACGGTGGAGCGGGCAATGATCTTGTTGCCGATAGCACCCTGGATGGGCACCTCGAACAGCTGACGCGGAATAATCTCCTTAAGCTTGTCGCACAGGCCACGGGCCAGACCATAGGCCTTGTCCTTGTGGACGATAAACGACAGCGCGTCCACCTCGTCGCCCGAAAGCAAGATATCGAGCTTAACGAGCTCGGAGGGACGGTACTCGTTGAACTCGTAGTCGAGCGAGGCATAGCCCTTGGTACGACTCTTGAGCTGGTCAAAGAAGTCCAGGATGAGCTCGGCGAGCGGCATGTCAAAGCGCATCTCGACCGATTTGCTCGTGAGATGGATCATGTCGGTTGTAATGCCACGGTGCTCGATAGCGAGCTGCATGACGGCACCCGTATACTCGGGCGGGCAGATGATCTTAGCCTTGAGGTAGGGTTCCTCGATACGCTCGATGCGCGTGGCCTCGGGAAGATCCTGCGGACTACGGACATCAATCATCTCGCCGTCAGTCTTGTAGACGTGATAGTCCACCGAGGGGCTCGTGGCAATGAGGTCCAAGTTGAACTCGCGCTCCAGGCGTTCCTTGACGACCTCCATGTGCAGCAGGCCCAAGAAGCCCACGCGGAAGCCAAAGCCCAGCGCCACCGACGTCTCGGGCTCCCACACCAACGACGGGTCGTTGACGTGCAGCTTATCGAGGGCATCGCGCAGGTTCTCGTAATCTTTATTGTCGATGGGGAACAGACCCGTGTAGACCATGGGCTTGGCCTCGCGGTAGCCCGGCAGCGGCTCGGGGCAGGGATTCGACGCCCAGGTTAGAGTGTCGCCCACGCGCACGGCCTCGGGGTCCTTCAGACCCGTGACCACGTAGCCGACCTCGCCAACCGTCAGCGCGTCAACCGGGGTCTCGGCAGGACGCTTGACACCCACGCCATCGACCAAAAAGTCGCCCTTTGCCTGCATCATGCGCAAGGTATCGCCTTTTTTGATGGAGCCGTCAAAGACGCGCACCGTGGCGACGACGCCACGATACTCGTCGAAGTACGAATCCAGAATGAGTGCCTTGAGCGGCGCGTTCGCATCGCCCTTGGGCGGAGAGATCAAAAAGACAATGGACTCCAGCAGATCGTGGATGCCCTCGCCGGTCTTGCCCGAGACACACACGGCATCATCGGCAGGGATCGCCAGGTCATCCTCGATCTCGGTCTTAACCTCGTCGGGGTGTGCCGAGGGCAGGTCGATCTTGTTGATGGCCGGCACAATGTCCAGATTGGCGTTCATGGCGAGCGTCGCGTTGGAGACGGTCTGCGCCTCGACGCCCTGCGTGGCGTCGACAACGAGCACCGCGCCCTCGCAGGCTGCCAGCGAGCGCGAGACCTCATAGGTAAAGTCCACGTGGCCCGGCGTATCGATCAGGTTGAACTGATACGTCTCGCCATCGTCGGCGTCATAGGACACGCGAACGGCATTGGACTTGATCGTAATGCCGCGCTCGCGCTCGATATCCATGGTGTCGAGCAGCTGCGACTCCATGTCGCGCTCGTCGACGGTATGGGTGAGCTCGAGGATGCGGTCACTGATCGTTGACTTGCCATGGTCGATGTGCGCAACAATCGAGAAGTTGCGGATGTGGGAAATGTCATTTGAAGTATTCATGCGGACTATCTTACCCGAGCGATACAAAAAATGGAGCCTGTTCCATAAAACAGGCTCCATTTATGCGCGTAATCTGTGTGGTGTGAAATTTACAACTTAGGCGTTGATGCTGTTCACGAGCTTGGCAAGACCGGACTTGCGGTTGGAAGCCTGGTTCTTGTGGATAACATGCTTGGCGGCAGCCATGTCGAGACGCTTGGTGACGGTCTTGAGGGCGGCCTGGGCCTTCTCGGCGTCGCCCTCGGCGACGGCGGACTGGACGTGCTTGGTCAGCGTCTTGAGCTCGGACTTGACAGCCTTGTTACGCATGCGAGCTGCCTCATTGGTGCGGATACGCTTCTTCTGAGACTTGATGTTTGCCACTTCTGGAGTTCCTTTCGAGTTCCTTGCAAAAAATGTATGACACCTCTGAGACACGGTGAGGTCATGCAAGCGCCTACTATAGCACGCTCCCCCTCAAAGGGATAGAACGAATTTGCCAAATAGGCAGGTATCATCACGATTTTCTCAAGATGTTCGTAATCCAGAGCAAAAGCGCGGTCTCAGAATCGGCCGAACCCTTCAGCGCGAGCTCCACATCGACCGCTCCCTCGAGCGCTGCGACGAGCTCTGCCATCGAAAAGCGGCGAGCCCAGGTCAGGTGATTCTTGACCTGCCAGGACTGGAGCTTAAGCGTTGCGGCCAGCTCACGACCCTGTCCGCGCGCATCGAGCGCCTTGGCAACGATAAGCTCGCGAATACGGCCGCACAGCAATGTGTAAGTCCACACGTAGCTCTTGGCGGGCAGTAGATTGAAGAGCTCGAGCGAGCGGCGCATGTCACGGGCCGAGACCGCATTGAGAAAGTCCCAGGGCTGAACCTCGGCCGTACGTACAATCCAGCGCTCAACGTCGGCAAGCTCAATCTGGGGCGCCTCGACCATCTGGGCAAGCTTAGCCAAATCGTTATCGAGCATGCGAGTGTTTTCACCCGAACGCGAGACGAGTTCCTCGGCGGCCGCCGTCGAGATCGACTTGCCATGCTGCGTCGCCATCTGCTGAACGCGGCGCGGTAGCTCCCAGCGCTTGGTGCCGGAGCAATCGATCAAGGCCTTCTTGTCGATCTTGGCGATCGCCTTATACAGGCGCGTGTTCTTGGCAAGCGAGTCGGCGATGATGAGGCAGACCGTCGTGGGGCTGGGACTCGCCAGATACTCGACGAGCGGCTCCGAGACCGCCTTGGCGAGCTTTGAGCATCCATCAAGGATTACCAAGCGAAACTCGCTGCCCATCGGAAAGGTGTTAAGCGATCCGATAATCGACTCGATATCGGGGTCCTTGGTCATGTCGCGCTCGTCGAGGTTGAACTCGACCATACCCGACTTTTCCAGACGCGCTTTCATACGCGAGACGGCGTGATCGCGCTTGACTCCGTCGGTACCGACGATCAGATATGCCGGCAGCAGACCGGTTTCGGACATTGCGCTCCCCTCCCGCAGGCCTTCGTATTCGCTCCGTGCCATTCTAGCCCAGGGGCCCACCACACGCCAACGACGTCGTCACGGTCGCTGGCATCGCATTGCAAAGCCATTCGCAGTCGGCGTGACGGTAATGTCGCCGTGTTCGATAGTGCACGCGAACACGCCGCCCGCTTCCTTAACGGCATCGATGCAGGCGTCGGACGGATGGCCGTATCGATTCCCCTCGCCCGCGCTCGCGAGGGAAAGCTCGGGCTTCAGGACGTCCAGCAACTCACCATCGACTGAAACCTTAGAGCCGTGATGCCCAAGTTTAAGGACATCGATATCCCCCACCTCCTGCACGAATTCCCGTTCTTGGTCGAGCTCGGCATCGCCGGTGAGGAGCATACGCAGGCCCTTGCCTTCCTGAATATAAGAGAGCAGCAGGACAAGCGAGTCCTCATTTCCCTCGCCATCCACGGACTCGAATGGCCACATCACGCGGGCGCAAAATGAGCCGATGTCGACTGTATCCCCACGGCGCACCTGCCGATACTCCACGCCAGGTCGGTTCAACACCTCGGCAGGAGCATCCTCCAGCGCATCAGCCGCCACGGCAATCGTTCCGACCGAAAACTGTTCGAGCACGGCAGGCAGACCACCCCAGTGGTCCTCATCCCAATGCGTCACAAAGACGGCATCGATATGGTGCACGTTATTGCGGACCAACGCCGCCACCACGCGCTCGTCGAGCCCGCAGTCGACGAGTGCTACTGCGCCGCCCTGGCGGATAAGAATCGCATCGGCCTGGCCCACATCGAGCACCGTCACCGAAGGCGGAGCGAATCGATCCCAGTAGACGTACGGAATCGCAGCCAAGAGCACCAGGCATGCAAGCCCCACCGCCATAGGACGTGCACGGGGACGCGGCCACCGGACAAGCAGAACCGCCAGCAAACACGGCACTAGGTAAATCCACATGCTATCGGGCGGCACGCTCACGGATGCACCCGGCACGGCGGCAAACAGCTGCTCGAAAAACAGCGCGCAACGGGCGGCAATCATGGGCACAACGAGCGCCCAAGTCCGCAACGGTCCCACGAGCGAAAAGGGAACCAGCACGATGGACAAAGCAAGCAGTACGCTCACCACCGGACCGATGACCGCATTTGCCAACGGAGCAATGAGCGAGAACGTACCGAATGCAGGAATGGTAATGGGAAGTGTCGCCAGTTGCGAGCACAGCGTGACGGAAAGCATGCTGGCAACGCCCGATGGCACACCCAGTTCACCCAAAGCGTAGGTCGCATAGGGGCAAAAGCACAGAATGGCTAAGACGCTGGCACATGAAAGCTGAAAGCCCATCTCGAACAGCACCGTCGGCCGCAGTAGCACAAAGATGGACATGGTTACGAAGAGTGCCGATGCGCCGTGCCGGCGACGCCCCGCGCCGTTTACGACAAGCGTCGCGAACACCATGCAGCACGCGCGCACGGCCGAGGGAGACGCGCCCGTAAAGGCAGCGTAGCCAACAAGCGTTATCGCCAATATCGCCCGCTGAAGACCACGTGAGCACCGAGTCTTTTGCAATACACCCTCGATTACAAACCCCACGATAGCCAAATGGCTGCCCGAGACGGCAATAAGATGCGCCGTTCCCGTCAACGAAAACCAGTCGCCCGCCGGCTGGGCGCGCAGCTCGGCCGAACGACCGCAGACGACACCAGCTATGAGCGCACGCGCCGGGTCGGTCGCAGGCGCGATGGACGTTAGCAGCCCATTTCGCAGCCGAAGCAGCGGGCCCGGAGAGCCCTCATCGACCGGCACAATCCGAACGGCTTGAACCTTGCGCACCTCGCCTCGGAGCACGCGCGATCGTCCATATGCATCGTTCTCAAAACGTGAAACACGACCGATAACACGCACGTGCGCCCCGACCTTGAGCTCGCGGTCACACGATAGGCGAACCGTTGCCAAGTTCTTGCCGTCCGCGCGTGCCTCGCAGGTATAGGAACACACGTCGTCGTTTATGGATGGATCACCCTGCACGACAAACTCGAGGCTGCTTGCCGCTCGACCGTCGAGCGCCTTCGAGGCGCCTAGCGTGCCCACAGCCCACCACGCCGAGACGACCGCTCCCGCCACGAGACCGACGGACGCGGCATACAGCCACCGCTTCCAAGGGGCAAGCCGCGCACAAGATTGAGCCAGCAAAACGAATACCGCCGCCGCAACGGGAATGGCCCATAGCGGCCCGACTGCCGGCGCCTGCTCCCTCAGCAGCGCATCAGCGGTCACGTTGAGCACCAAGGCGCAGCTCATGCACATGCCGGCACAAAGGGCCATCGTCCACGGCATCAGGGGTCGCGGAGGCATCACATGTTCGCGCTCGGTCGCACTCATACGCAGATACAATCTTTGATTTTGGCGAGCTTCTTCTCACCGATCCCCGACACACGCATCAGATCGTCAACCGAGGCAAAAGCACCGTTCTTTGTCCGTTCATCGATAATCGACTGGGCCATGGAGGGACCGATGCCCGAGAGCGTCTGCAGCTCTGCCGCGCTTGCCGTATTGATGTTTACTAGGCCTGTTGCGCCACTCACGCCCGATGATGTGGAAGCCCCACCATCAACACCGGCTTCCGCAATGGACGCCTGCTGCTCCCCTACCGTTGGAACATGGATTTTTTGTCCATCAGTGACCTTAGATGCCCGATTAAGCCCCGTAACGTCAGCCTCGGGCGCCAGCCCGCCGGCGGCATCGATCGCCTGGGATACCCGTGCCCCGTCTTTGAGCCTGTATACACCGGGCGACACAACGGCGCCATCGACATCGACATAGACCTCTGCCGCGGCAGAAGCCTTAGTCGAAGAGCCTTCGGATGTCTTTCCGCTCGAAGCATCGCCGGATCCCGGCTCCACTAACGAGCCCGTACCATCAGTGCGCTCAAACGACACACCGCCGGCACCGCCGCCAAGGTTCGCCATCGCCAAGCCGCTCGCCATCGCAATGACGCCCAGCATCGCCACCACCACAGCCTTATGACCGAGCAGCTTGCCCGCCCAGCGGTCCATCTTTTTGACCCGTTCGTGTTGTTCGCGCTGCGCCATAGCAAAACCTCCCAACAACATCGTGTCAGGAAAAGAGCCCTGCAACAGCCATGCTTCAAAACCGGTTTTCGCAGTCAAACCAAAAGCTGACCAAAACCTTGCACAAATCTGTCCATTTATTCAGACACACGTCAGCAAATGAACACTTAGCCGCAAAATGCCCAGATAGCAAAAGACCGACGATGCAAGAGCATCGTCGGTCTATGCACAAATTTACTCGTGATCTTGGTAAATCTCACGCGGAGCAAGCTCCGAATGTTTGCGTTTTAAGGTCTTAGGGGCCTTATACGTGTTGCTTTCGAAGTCGATGTACTCGGTCTGCTTGAGTAGGCGCTCGATCATCTCCTCGTGATCGAACAACTCCCAGGCCTCATGCACGGCATCGAGTTTAGCGTGCGTCTCGGGACGACGCGGCATAAACAGCGTGCAGCAGTCGGGAGCGGCCTCAGTCGAGATATCGAACGTACCAATCTCCTCGGCGCGCGCGATAATCTCCTGCTTGTCCGAACCGATGAGCGGACGGAACACGGGGATCTTCACGGCCTCGTTAACGGCCATGATATTCTCAAGCGTTTGGGAGGCAACCTGTCCAAGCGATTCACCGGTCACGATAGCCTTGGCGCCCTCGATGTGTGCAATGCGCTCGGCAACCGAATACATAATGCGGCGATACATGATCACGCGCAGGTTGCTGGGACAGGTGACCGAAATCTCACGCTGGCAATCGCCAAACGGCACCACGTACAGGCGGCCGATCTGGACACCCGGCTCAAGCGCACGGATGATGTCCTGCACCAAATACTCGCTCGTGTCGGGCGTCTGCGGACGACCTGAGAAATGTACCGGCACGCACACCGCGCCGCGACGCGCGAGCATCCAGGTCGCCACCGGAGAATCAATACCCGACGACAGCAGCGTCACGACCTTGCCGGCAGAACCCACCGGCAGACCGCCCACGCCGCGCTCGGAGCGCGCGTACACATAAACGCTACCCTGGACCACCAGTACGTGCACCATCGCATCGGGGTCATGCATTTGAACCTTTTTATCGGGGAAGGCCTCACACAGCACCTCGCCCACCTGACGATTGATGTCAATCGAGGTGAGCTCATAGTCGGTATTGGAGCGCTTGGCGTGCACCTTAAACGAATCGAAGGAACCAAACTCGCGCAGCGCCTTCACGGCGGCGGCACAGTACTCCTGAGGGTCACGATTGGTGTGATACGCCAAAGACACACGAGCAACGCCGGGAACGGTGCGAATGACACGCGCCGCCTCGTCGGCCTGATGCTCGTTAAAGGTCACGAGGATATAACCGGAAATTCGAGACACGGCATTCACGGAAAAGGCGGCCAAGGCCGCCTTGATGTTATCCATGAGGATATGCTCAAAATGTGCGCGGTTCTTACCCTTCAGTCCAACCTCGTGATAGTGGACCAGGCAGACGCGAGCCGCCATTTAGGCTTCAGCAACCTTGTGGCCGAGCGCCTTCTCGTAACGGGCCTCGTCGTAAGAGATGTCGCCGTCGACAATCTCGTCCATAGCCATCGAGATGGTGTCGGCACCGGAAAGCCCGATGGTGATGTCATCGACATCCTGGACGGCAAGCACGCGGTTGTGCTGGCCACGCAGCATGCTATTGATGTCGCAGGCGCGCTTGGAGGCAAGCGAAGCGAGCAGGAAGCGGTTGTGATCGGTCTTCTCCAGAAGATCGTCAATGCAAGGCTTTACAACGGACACGGACCTCAGATCCTTTCATGCATATCGAGAACGCGAACGAGCTCATCGGTCGCGCGGTCGAGATCGTCATTTACCACGACGTCGTCGTAGCGGTCGGCAAGGGCAAGCTCATCGGCGGCGTTTGCCATACGCAGCTCAATCGTCTCGGGCGTCTCGGTACCGCGACCGACTAGACGCTCGCGGAGCACCTCAAGCGAAGGCGGCTTGATAAAGATCAGCACGGCCTCGGGGAAACGCTCCTTCACCTGCAGGGCGCCCTGGACATCGATCTCCAAAATCAGAGACGCGCCCGAGGCGAGCTTGGATGTGACCTCGCTCACCAACGTGCCGTAGCAGTTACCGTGGACCTCGGCCCACTCAACAAACTCGCCGTTTGCCACGCGGCGGTCGAACTCCTCGCGCGTCAGAAAAAAGTAGTTGACGCCGTCGACCTCACCTTTGCGTGGTGCTCGCGTGGTAGCCGAAACCGTCAGGCCCAGGTTCGAGCGGCGCTCGCGCACACGAGTGACGAGCGTACCCTTCCCTGCGCCTGACGGTCCAGAAATCACAAAGAGCTTGGAATCCTGAGCGCTCACTTATTTGGTCAGCTGCTCGAGGAGCTGCTCGCGCTGACGGACGCCGAGGCCCTGGACGCGACGGGTAGCGGAGATACCGAGCTCCTCCATGATCTTGGCGGCCTTGGCCTTGCCATAACCAGGGAGAGACTCGATGAGGGTGGAAACCTTCATGCGGGAAGCGATGGGGTCATCGGAGTTGAGCACGGACTCGAGGGACTTCTCGCCCTTCTTGATCTGCTCGCGAAGCTCAGCGCGGGCGTGACGTGCGGCAGCAGCCTTCTCAAGAGCCTGCTTGCGCTGCTCATCGGTAAGCTGAGGGAGTGCCATTCGTACCTCCAAATAGTTGGGTTATATCTGATTCAATAATTGGCATTTTAGCACGTAGAACGTACAAAATGCCCAATCGCGGCTCCATAGGTTAGACGATACCCGCAAAAAGTGCAATATACTGCGCCCAAAGTTAAGCCCCTGACCTGCGATTCCACACAAAGGATGGGAAAGTTTACGCAGGCACAGGGGCTATTTTGTGCTAATGAAACCCAAAAGTGGTGACTTAGGGGAATCTTTTACGCGACGTTTTCGACCAGCTCAGCGACGATGGCGTCAAAGGCGGCAACCGGATCGTCGGCACCGGTGATGGGACGGCCCACCACAATGTGGCTTGCGCCACGCTCGATAGCCTGGGAAGGCGTCGCCACGCGGGACTGGTCACCAAGGGCGGCACCCACCGGACGCACACCCGGAGTCACGATCAGGGCATCAGGGCCCAGCAGCTCACGCATGTCGTGAGCCTCCATCGGCGAGCACACGACGCCATCGATGCCGTTGGCCTGAGCGAGCTTTGCCAGGCGGGCGGCCTCCTCGGCCACGGGCGACTCGACGCCGATCTCGCTCAAGGCATCCTGATTCATGCTCGTGAGCACGGTGATGGCGACGAGCTTGGCGCGGTCCTCGCGCGCCTCCTCGGCACCCCCGCGGCAGGCAGCGAGCATGGCGCCCGAACCCAAGCCGTGAACCGAGAGCAGGTCGGCACCGGCAAGCGAGGCCGAACGGGCGGCACCGCGAACCTGATGCGGAATATCATGGAACTTAAGGTCAAGGAAGACCTTAAAGCCCAGGTCCTTAAAGGTCTTGACGATCTCGGGGCCCTCAGCGTAATAGAGCGTCATACCAACCTTAAGCCAAGCGGCATGGCCCGAAAGCTCGTAGGCGAGCTCGAGCGCACGCTCACGATCGCAGTCGAGGGCGACGATTACGCGGTCGCGGGCATCGGTCTCTAGCATTCGAAAGCACCTACCAGCTCGTTGATGTCCTTTACGCCCTGGGACTCGGCCCAAGCCTCGAGCTCATGCGCGATCTTGAGCGAAGCGCACGGATCGACGAAGTTGGCCATGCCGACCGACACGCAGGTGGCGCCGGCCAGGATAAACTCAGCCGCATCCTCGCCGGTCATGACACCGCCGACACCGTTGATGGGGATATTGACGGCCTGGGCAACCTCCCAGACCATGCGCACGGCGATGTGGTGGCACAGCGGGCCCGAAAGGCCGCCCTTGGGCTTGGCCACGCGGGACTTGCGGGTATGGACGTCGATGGCCATGCCCTGGATGGAGTTGATGACTGAAAGGCCGTCGGCGCCGGCAGCCTCGAGGGCCTTGGCGATCTCGGCGACGTTGACCGGCGCCATCTTGACGAACAGCGGCTTATCGGTCACCTTGCGGCAGGCAGCCATAACGGAAGAGGCGCCCTCGGGCGTGGAGCCCATGGCGGCACCGCCGGCGGCGATATTAGGGCAGCTCACGTTGATCTCGTAGCCGGCAGCCCAGGGGCACAGCTCGACATACATCTCGAGTGCGCGGACAAACTCGTCAACGGAGTGGCCGGCAACCTGACAGATGACCTGGCAGCCGTCCTTGGACAGCTGTTCGAGCCACGGACCGGACTCGCGGGCAAAGGCGGCCACGCCGGGGTTCTGAAGGCCCACGGAGTTGATCATACCGCCGGGAATCTCGGCCATGCGGGGCGCGGGGTTGCCCGGCCAGGGCTCGGCGGCACAGCCCTTGGTGGTAATGGCGCCCAGCTGGGAAACATCGAAGAAATTCTGGAACTGCCAACCATAGCCGAAGGTGCCGGCTGCGGTGTTGATGGGGTTTTGCATCTTGACGCCGCCGAAATCGACGGCCATGTTCACGGTACCCACTAGAAGACCACCACCTTGGAAGCATCGAACACGGGGCCGCACATGCAGGCGCCCTTCATACCGTCGACCGTCTCGACATTGCAGGTGTTGCAGGCGCCAAAGCCGCAGCTCATCATGCGCTCGAGCGACACCTCGCAGTACGCACCGACCTCGGCGGCAGCGGTGGCGACTTTCTTCATCATGACAGCGGGGCCGCAGCTGGCGACGTAATCGTAGCCGCCCTCGCCGAGCAGCTCGGCTGCCGGATCGGTGCAAAAACCGTGCGTACCCAGCGTACCGTCGTCGGTGCACACGTTAACCGTGGCGCCCAGCGCGCGGAACTCATCGACACCCACGGCCTTGGAAACGGAGCCAAAGCCCAGGCACACGTCGACATCCACGCCCTGCTCGGCAAGCATGCCGGCGAGGCACAGCACGGGCGGAACACCGATGCCACCGGCGACGAGCAGGGCCTTCCTGGTGCCCTCGGGTACCATCCAGCCACGGCCACCGGGGCCCAGCAGGTTAGAGGTGGAGCCAGGGGCCATCTGCGACAGACGACGGGTATCGTCGCCCACGACGGCGTACCACAGCTCGACGGTGCCGGCCTGGGCGTCGGCGCGATAGAAGCTCAGGGGCACGCGAAGCAGCGAGGACGCATCGCCGGGCACGGCAATGTTCACAAACTGACCGGGCTTGAGCGCACTTGCAAGCTTGGGGGCCGAGATGACGAGCGAGAAGATGCCGTCGGCGATCTCCTGGTTCGAGACGACCTCGAAGTCGTGCATGCGTGCAGTGGAAGGTGTGGGCATAGACGCTCCAATCCCCCATGCGGTTGCATGGTCAAAACGAACAGAAAGCGCGGCACCGCAAGGGCACCGCGCACAAAAGCGATAAGGCTATGCTAGCAGATGCAGCCGTCGGCGAGCGTCTGCTTACCGCCGACAAACACATCGGTAGCACGACCGGTAAGCGTGCGGCCGGCAAAACCGGAGTTCTCGGCGCGCGACTCATAACCGTCCTCGCCGACCGTCCAGGTGGCAGAGGGGTCGAACACGGTCAGGTCGGCAACGGAGCCCGCCTTGACCTGAACCTGGTCGAGGCCCAGAATCTCACGCGGCTTGATGGCCATGAGCTCGACCATGCGGCCCACGCTCATCTTGCCCGTGTTGACCAGCTCGGTGAGTACGAGCGACAGGGAGGTCTCGAGGCCGATCATGCCAAAGGGCGCAAGCTCGAACTCGCGGGCCTTCTCCCACGGGGTGTGGGGAGCGTGATCGGTGACGATAGCGTCGACGGTGCCGTCGATGACGCCCTGACGGATGGCCTCGGCATCTTCCTCGGTACGCAGCGGCGGATTGACCTTGAGCGAGGTGTTGTAGGTCTCGTCCAGGTCGTTCTCGGTCAGGAACATGTGGTGCGGGGTAGCCTCGCAGGTAACCTGAACGCCAGCGGCCTTACCGGCACGCACGATCTCCAGACCATGGGCGGTGGAGATGTGCTGGATGTGCAGCTTGGCACCGGTCAGCTTGGCGATCTCGATGTCGCGGGCGATCTGCAGCTCCTCGCCGGCAGCCGGCCAACCCTCGAGGGCCAGACGGGTCGAGACCTTGCCCTCGTTGATCTGGCCGTGGCCGACCAGGTCCTCGTCCTGGCAGTGGCTCATGAAGACCTTGCCGAACATCTTGCCGTAGTCCATGCAGCGACGGAGCATGCCCGCGCCCTGCACGCCGCGACCGTCATCGGTGAAGGCGACGGCGCCGTGGGCGACCATATCGCCCATCTCGGACATGGCCTCGCCCTTAAGACCGCGGGTCATGGCGCCCGACGGATAGACGCGGCAGTGACCGACCTCGGCAGCGCGGGACTTGACGAACTCCACGACAGTGCCGTTATCGGTGACGGGATCGGTGTTGGGCATGGAGCACACGCCGGTAAAGCCGCCCTTGGCAGCTGCGCGGGTACCGCTCTCGATGTCCTCTTTGACCTCGTAGCCGGGCTCGCGAAGGTGAACGTGCATATCCACCAGGCCGGGGACGAGGTACTTGCCGGAAAGGTCGCGGACCTCGGCTCCCTCGACGGTGAGATTCTCGCCGACCTCGGCGATCTTATCGCCGTCAATCAGGACGTCAACGACACCGTCAAGCTCGACGGACGGGTCGACGACGTGGGCATTCTTAAGAAGCAAGGCCATTATCGGCACCTCCAAGCAGCAGATACAGGATAGCCATACGCACGCAGATACCGGCGTAGACCTGCTCCAGGATGACGGAGCGTTGCGGGTGGTCGGCCATATAGGAGTCGAACTCGACGCCGCGGTTGATGGGGCCCGGGTGGCAGATGATCGCGTCGGGCTTCATGAGCTTCTCGCGGTCCTTGGTCAGGCCGAAGAGCTTGTGGTACTCGCGAATGGTCGGGAACGGGGCACCCTCGAGGCGCTCCTGCTGCACGCGCAGCATGTAGACGACGTCCAGCTCGGACAGGACGGAATCGAGGTCGCTCGTCACGTGGTCGCAGCCCAGGACCTCGGGCGACGGCGGCAGCAGCGTGCCGGGGGCGACGGCGTAGGTCTCGCAGCCCATGATCTTAAGGGCGGGGATCAGCGAGCCGCAAACGCGGGAGTGGGCGATATCGCCGACGACGGCGACCTTCAGACCGTGGAAATCACCCTTGTGCTCCCAGATGGTATACAGGTCGAGCAGGGCCTGCGTAGGATGGTTGTGCTTGCCGTCACCGGCGCAGATGACGCTTGCGGGCGAGTTCTGCGTGACGATGTAGGGAGCGCCGGCGTGTTTGTCGCGCACGACGATGCAGTCGATCTTATAGGCGTTGAGGGTCTCAACGGTGTCGACAAGGCTCTCGCCCTTGACCGTGGAGGTCGAGGAGCCGCCAAAGTTAAGGCTGTCGGCCGAAAGACGCTTCTCGGCGAGCTCGAAGGAGCTGCGGGTGCGCGTCGAGGGCTCGTTGAACATGTTGACGATGGTCTTGCCCTTGAGCGTGGGGACCTTCTTGATGGCACGCTCGTTGACCTCGGAGAACGCCTTGGCGGTCTCGAGGATGAGCTTGATATCCTCTTCGGAGTACTCGGTAATGTCGATCAGGTGCTTATGGTTGAACGCCACGGTACTACTCACCTCCCAGCGGCGCGGAGCCCACGTGGGAACCCGGCGCGACGTCGTTAATCTCGACGGCGGTGTGGCCGTCGACTTCCTTCATATATAGGTGCACGTTCTCCTCATGCGACGAGGGAACGTTCTTGCCGACAAAGTCCGGCGAGATGGGGAGCTCGCGGTGGCCGCGGTCAACGAGGACTGCCAGCTCAATGCGGCTCGGACGGCCCAGGTCCATAACGGCGTCGAGAGCGGCGCGGATGGTACGGCCCGTATACAGGATGTCGTCCACCAGCACGACGCGCTTGCCGTCGACGCTGAAGGGAATGTTGGTAGCGTGGATCGCGGGAGCGAAATTGGTCGCATAGTCATCGCGGTAGAAGCTGATGTCCAGGCTGCCGAGCGGAACGTCGACGCCCTCGATCTCCTTGATCTCCTCGGCGAGCTTCTTTGCCAGAAGGTCGCCGCGCGTGACGATGCCGACCAGAGCGAGGTCTTCACAGCCCTCGTTGCGCTCGAGAATCTCGTGCGCGATGCGGGTCATCGCTCGGTTGACGGCGGTCTCGTCCATGATGACCGCCTTGGGGGAAGTCGTGCCCATCGATCTCCTTCCTCACATGTCTTGACTGCTGACACAGTCAAAAAAATAGATGCCCGACCGCTTAAAGCGGACCAGACACCCACAGGAAGGACTGCTCTTTGGCAGCTATGTAATTCCATGTGGGTATCTCGTACCCCTTTAATGGTCAAGGGATAGTGTAGCCAACCTCGAGCTTAATTGCGAGCATAAATACAGAGCAATCCGTAAACGGAGCCCAAAGCCCAATAAACCTATATATATTTGTGGGACGAGCTTGAAAACGCACGCACGAGCTGGCATAATCCCCTCTGCTGCACGCAAATCGGATCTACGTCCAGGGCCGTGGCGTGAGCACTATCGCCAAAAGAGGAATATCTCTGTGTAGATTACGCACAGGGAGCTGCTTCTGTGCTATAGTTCAGGCTTGTTTGTTAACGCGACATGTTCGTTTGTCGCCCAAGGAGGGTCAGTTATGTCCAAAGTTTGCGAAGTTTGCGGTAAGCACCCCGTTGCCGGTCGCTCCATCAGCCACTCTCACCGCGTCACCAACCGTAAGTTCCGCCCCAACATCCAGCGCGTCTACGTCGTCGTCGATGGTCACCGTCGCAAGATGAACGTTTGCTCCACCTGCCTCAAGTCTGGCAAGGTTGCGCGCTCCTAAATAAGGTCTTACCAACAAGTACCTCGGACTCTCCGGGTCAAAGACCTCGCGTTCACATAGAACTTACCAAAGGCGCCCTCCCCTACGGAGGGCGCCTTTTTACACTCATTGGGGACAGACTTACATGAGTGCTTTCACGCATTGGGGACAGACATGAAGCACGCATGCGACGCACTGACTGGCTCCGGCCCCTGCCTCACGCAGCATCCTTCCAGCCTGCAGTTGCCTTGGTCACGCTTGTAGCGCCGATGCCGGTGATACGGGCAATTTGCTTGACCGTGAGATGCGCCCGCCTAAGCCTCAGCAGACACGCATCGCGTTCGGGGCGTGGCAGGGCTTTGAGCAGTGCAGGATCTATGCTCGGCAGAACTTCGCGCGCAACGGAAAGGGCCTCCTCATCGGGGATCCGCCGGCGTGGAAGAACCTCCATTGACCAGATGCGCCCGGCAACTTCCTCGAGATGCTCGCAATAGCAACGGGAGCCACCGACAATATCGAGCATAGGGGCCGCATCACAGATGTCAAAGGGATCATAGCCCAGCTGATACGCCTTATAGCTTGACCAGCGGTACGCATCGAGCGAGTCAAGCGCACCCTTCACGGGATTGAGATGAATATAGTCGAGCAGCTGCACCGCCTGCGTGTCCGACTCAACCGCGACCCGCGAATAGCGATTGTCAAACAGATGTCCCGTTCTCCCCGTTTTTCCATTGAAATACTTAGCATATGCCGTCAGCGCGCACTGCATTGCCTTTGAAAGGTTGTCAAATGGGTCATCAACCATCAAATGGAAGTGGTTGTCCATAAGGCACCAAGCCAACACCGCTACTTCATGGCGCGCAAACCTGTCCGAGATATCCGATAAGAAACGATAACGGTCGGAGTCATCTTCAAAAATAATCTGTTTGGAGTTGCCGCGGTCAAAGACGTGGTAATAGCCGGTGATCGAAACGGGGCGGGCGCATCGGGGCATAATCTCTCCTTTCAAAACTGTTCAGGCAACACCTAAAAGGAGAGAAGCAACGCGAAATGCTGAGCCTGCAACCTATTTATATCCAATAAGCGGCAAAAACAGGCCCAGAACGGCAAAATGGCAAAACGATGTCTGTCCCAAATGAGTGAAAGCACTCATGTAAGTCTGTCCCCAATAAGCGTAAGCGTAAGCGGAGAGATGCAGCAGGCAG
Organism: Collinsella sp.; assembly: GCA_018365375.1. GTDB lineage: Bacteria > Actinomycetota > Coriobacteriia > Coriobacteriales > Coriobacteriaceae > Collinsella. The sequence continues at coordinate 29,038 of JAGZKE010000005.1, forward strand.
ATAGTTCTAGTTAAAACGCTTCATTTTATTGAAGCGTTTTAGTGTGCCTTTTAGAGGAATCTGGCCGTTCACCGAATTATTTCTTGCTATCATGCAAGACGTAGGGTAAATCTCCGATCGCAAGGAGACACAAATGGTGAAAAAGTCACCGGAAAACACTACTCCCGCAATTGTGGACAACGTAGAGGCGCTTGAGGCTAAGCTCGCTCAGATGCGAGAGGCCCAGGCGCTTTTTGCTACGTACACGCAGGAGCAGGTCGACAAGATCTTCTATGAGGCCGCCATGGCCGCCAACAAGGCTCGTATCCCGTTGGCGAAGATGGCCATCGAGGAGACCGGCCGCGGCGTTCTTGAGGACAAGGTCATCAAGAACCACTACGCCGCAGAGTACATCTACAACGCTTACAAGAACACCAAGACCTGTGGTGTCCTGGAGCGCGACGAGGCTTACGGCATCACCAAGATCGCCGAGCCCATCGGCATCGTGGGCGCCGTCATCCCGACGACCAACCCCACCTCCACCGCGATCTTCAAGACGCTGATCAGCCTGAAGACCCGCAACGCCATCATCATCTCCCCGCACCCGGCAGCCGCAAAATGCACCATCGCCGCCGCCAAGCTCGTGCTTGACGCCGCCGTCAAGGCCGGCGCCCCCGAGGGCATCATCGGCTGGGTCGATGTCCCCTCCATCGAGCTGACCAACATGGTCATGCGCGACGTCGACATCATCCTCGCCACCGGTGGCCCGGGCATGGTCAAGGCCGCTTACTCCTCGGGCAAGCCCGCCCTGGGCGTTGGCGCCGGTAACACCCCGGTCGTCATCGACGACACCGCCGACGTGCTGCTCGCCGTCAACTCCATCATCCACTCCAAGACCTTCGACAACGGCATGATCTGCGCTTCCGAGCAGTCCGTGACCGTCATCGACACCATCTATGACCAGGTCAAGGCCGAGTTCCAGAAGCGCGGCTGCTACTTCGTCAAGCAGGGTGCCGAGATGGAGGCCCTGCGTGCCGCCATGTTCAAGAACGGCGCCCTCGATCACCGCATCCCCGGCATGGCTGCCGCCAAGATCGCCGAGCTCGCCGGCATCGAGGTTCCCGCCAAGACCAAGATCCTGATCGCCGAGGTCACCTCCACCGACCCCGCCAAGGAGGAGTTCTCCCACGAGAAGCTCTCCCCGGTCCTGGCCATGTACCACGCCAAGGACTTCCAGGAGGCCGTCGACAAGGCCGAGCACCTGGTGCTCGCCGGTGGCCCGGGCCACACCGCCTCTCTGTACGTGCACCCCGCCCAGGCCGAGAAGATCAGCCTGTTCGAGCACGTCATGAAGGCCTGCCGTATCGTCATCAACACCCCGTCCTCGCACGGCGGCATCGGTGACCTGTACAACTTTGGCATGAAGCCGTCTCTGACCCTGGGCTGCGGCTCCTGGGGCGGCAACTCCGTCTCCGAGAACGTTGGGGTGAAGCACTTGATCAACGTTAAGACTGTGGCCGAGCGCCGTGAGAACATGCTGTGGTTCCGCGCTCCCGAGAAGGTCTACTTCAAGAAGGGTTCCACGCCCGTCGCCCTCGACGAGCTGGGCAACGTCATGGGCAAGAAGCGCGCCTTCATCGTCACCGACCAGTTCCTCTTCAAGAATGGCAACACCCGCGCCATCGAGGCCAAGCTCGACGAGATGGGCATCGCCCACGACTGCTTCTATGACGTCGAGCCCGATCCGTCGCTGCAGTGCGCACGTCGCGGCGCCAAGCAGATGGCTCTCTTTGAGCCGGACGTCATCATTGCCGTCGGCGGTGGCTCCGCTATGGACGCCGGCAAGATCATGTGGATGATGTACGAGCACCCCGAGTGCAAGTTTGAGGACATGGCCATGGACTTCATGGACATCCGCAAGCGTATCTTCACCTTCCCCGAGATGGGCAAGAAGGCCTACTTCGTCGCCGTCCCGACCTCCTCGGGTACCGGCTCCGAGTGCACGCCGTTCGCCATCATCACCGACAAGGAGACCGGCATCAAGTGGCCGCTCGCCGACTACGCGCTGCTCCCCAACATGGCTATCGTCGACGCCGACAACTGCATGACCGCCCCGCGCGGCCTGACCGCTGCCTCCGGCATCGACGTCATGACCCACGCCATCGAGTCCTACGTCTCCATCATGGCTTCCGACTACACCAAGGGCCTCTCCGAGCGCGCTGCTAAGCTCGTCTTCGAAAACCTGCCCTCCAGCTTCACGAACGGCGCCAAGGACCCGCATGCCCGCGAGGAGATGCACAACGCCTCCTGCATGGCCGGTATGGCCTTCGCCAACGCCTTCCTGGGCCTCAACCACTCCATGGCTCACAAGCTCGGCGCTTTCCATCACCTGCCCCACGGCCTCGCCAACGCCGTCATCCTGACCCGCGTCATGCGCTACAACGCCGCCGAGGCTCCCGTCAAGATGGGTACCTTCTCCCAGTATCCTTACCCCAACGCACTGCACAACTACGCCGAGATGGCCAAGTACTGCGGCATCGAGGGCAAGGACGACAAGGAGGTCTTCGAGAACTTCATCACGAAGCTCGAGGAGCTCAAGGACTTCATCGGCGTCAAGAAGACCATCGCCGACTACGGTGTTGACGAGCAGTACTTCCTCGACACCCTCGACGAGATGACCGAGCAGGCATTCAACGACCAGTGCACCGGCGCCAACCCGCGCTACCCGCTCATGAGCGAGATCAAGGAGCTCTACCTGGACGCCTACTACGGCCGCGAGCCTCAGGACTACGCCGTCTGCTAGTTTTAGCACGGTTTTTAACGGCGGGGGTGCACGGGTGTTTCACACACCCCCGCCGCCGCTTCTATCGCATCGTTGAAAGGATGCAACCATGCTGCTACCCGATTCCAAGACCGAGCTCGTCCGCCGTGGCAACAAGGTCGTTTACGACCTGGGCGACAAGATCGTCAAGGTCTTTAACGAGACCAAGCCTGTCTCCGACGTGTTCAACGAGGCTTTGAATCTTGCCCGCATCAATGAGTGCGGCATCCGCAGCCCCAAGGCGCTCGAGGTTTCCCAGCTCGAGAACGCCAACGGCTGGGCGCTCGTGACCGAGAAGGTTCCGGGCACCACCCTTGCCGAGAAGATGACTGCCGAGCCCCAGCGCTTTGGTGAGTACCTCGAGATGTTCGTCGACCTTCAGATTGAGATCCACGGCTACACCTCCCCGCTGCTCAACCGTCAGCGCGACAAGTTCGCCCGCATGATCGACAGCCTTGATCAGCTCAATGCCACCACGCGCTACAACCTTCAGGAGCGTCTGGACGGCATGACCAAGGAGTTCAAGGTCTGCCACGGCGACTTCAACCCCTCCAACGTCATCGTCGGCGACGACGGCCAGTTCTATGTGTGCGACTGGGCACACGCCACCCAGGGCTCCCCTGCTGCCGACGTTGCCACCACCTACCTGCTCTTCGCCCTCAACAGCAAGGACCAGGCTGAGGCCTACCTGGAGCTCTACTGCGACCGCGCCGACATGCCCATGCAGGTCGTGCGTCAGTGGACGAGCATCGTCGCCGCTTCCGAGCTCGCTCGTAAGCGCAACGTGAACGATGAGTTCCTTAAGAACTGGATCGACGTCGTCGATTATCAGTAATATCTGAGCTATTTATTTCGCATCGGAGGCACAATGGAAAACCCCGCAGCTCGCATGGGCTGTGGGGTTTTCCTTTTAGATATCGAGGATGCTACAAGATAATAGGACGGCCCCGCATCTCCCCGATCTGGAGAAATGCGGGGCCGTCCCACATATCGAACTACAAGCGAAATCTTCGATTAACGGCGGGCTGCCTTAACAAGCTCGGCGACCTTGGCGACGACCTCGTCGATCGCCACATCCTCGCGCTCGCCCGTAGCACGGTCCTTGAGCTCAACGGTGCCATTCTTAAGGCCACGCTTACCCAGAACGACCTGATACGGGAAGCCCATAAGGTCGTTATCGGCAAACTTAAAGCCGGGACGCTCGTCGCGGTCGTCGACGACGACCTCGATGCCCTCGGCACACAGGCCATCAACGATCTGTTCGCAGACGGTAGCGCACTCCTCCTTCTTGGGATCGAGCGGAATCACCGCGACCTCGTACGGGGCAACGGACACCGGCCAGACAATGCCATGCTCGTCGTTGTGCTGCTCCACGACGGCAGCGAGCGAGCGGGACACACCAACGCCGTAGCAGCCCATAATGAGCGGCTTCTCCTTGCCGTCCTCGTCCATAAAGGTGGCACCCATGGCCTCGGAATACTTGGTGCCCAGCTGGAAGACCTGGGAGACCTCGATGCCGCGGGCAGCGGAGAGCGGCTTGCCGCAGTGCGGGCAGGGGTCGCCGGCGACAACGGTGACCAGATCGGCCCACTCATCGACGGTAAAGTCGCGCTCGGGGCAGGCACCGGTAAAGTGATAATCGACCTCGTTGGCACCGCAGGCCCACTGCTTGGAATCGCGCAGGCTCTCGTCGCACACCAGACGAATGCCATCGGGCAGGTTAACCGGACCGATAAAGCCCTTGTGCAGACCGTAGGTCTGGAGCTCCTCGTCGGTCATCATGCGATAACCCTTGCCAAAGACATGCTCGGCCTTACAGTCGTTGAGCTCGTGGTCGCCCGGAACAATGGCCACGACCGGCTTGCCCTCTGCGTCGATGAGTGCCAGCGACTTGCGCGTGCCGTTCTCGGGGAAGCCAAAGAACTTAGCAACAGCTTCGATGGTGCCCATGCCCGGAGTCTCGACCTTGGTGAGCGTACCGTCGCCGGGGCCCTCAGTCACAACGACCTTGGTGCTTGCGGCCTCATCGTCGGCAGCGAAGCCACAATCGTCGCAGTAGACGAGCGAAGCCTCGCCGGCGTCGGCAAGAGCCATGTACTCGACGGAAGTGTCGCCGCCGATCTCGCCGGAGTCGGCGACAACGGGCAGAGCCTTGATGTAGCAGCGCTCGCAGATGTTAGCGTAGGCCTGCTTCATCTTGTCGTACTCCTCCTGCAGGCTCTCCTGCGTGGCGGAGAAGCTGTAGGCGTCCTTCATGATGAACTCGCGACCGCGAATCAGGCCAAAGCGGGGACGGAACTCGTCGCGGAACTTGTCCTGAATGTGGTACAGGTTGACGGGCAGCTGTTTGTAGGAGCGCAGCTCATTGCGCACCAGGGCCGTGACGGTCTCCTCGTGGGTGGGACCCAGGACGAACTCGCGACCATGACGGTCGTCAAAGCGCACAAGCTCCTTGCCATAGGCGTCGATGCGGCCGGACTCACGCCACAACTCGGCATCGACCATGATAGGCATCATAAGCTCCTGGGCGCCAGCAGCGTCCATCTCGTCGCGCACGATGTTCTCGATCTTGCGAATCGAGCGCCAAGCAAGCGGCAGGTAGGAATATAGACCGGCGGCCTCCTTGCGGATCATGCCGGCACGGAGCAGCAGACGGTGGCTGGCGAGCTCAGCGTCCGCCGGATCCTCTTTAAGCGTCGGCGCATAAAGCTTAGACATATACATTGCTCGGGTCATTTATTTCTCCTCAATAAGCTTGTCGACCTCGGCCATAAGCGCGTCGACAATTTGGTTCTCAGCTACTTTACCAATGATCTGGCCATGCGAAAAGAGCAAGGCCTGACCACGTCCGCAAGCAACGCCCAGATCGGCATCAGAAGCCTCGCCGGGGCCATTAACGGCACATCCCATCACAGCGATCGAAAGCGGCGCGGAGTAGTTCTTAAGCCGCTCGGTAACCTCCTCGGCAATGGGAATAAGGTTAACCTGGCAGCGGGCGCATGTGGGGCACGAGACAATCTCGGGGCCACGGCGACGCAGGCCCAACGACTGCAGAATACCCCAGGCAACCGGCGGCTCCTCAACCGGATCGGCTGTGAGCGACACACGCATGGTGTCGCCAATGCCTTCGGAAAGCAAGATACCCAAGCCTACAGAGCTCTTGATGGTGCCCTGGAGCTTGGTCCCCGCCTCCGTCACGCCCAGGTGAAGCGGAACGTGGGGAATCTCACGCGACAGGGCTCGATAGGTATCAAGCGTCGTTTGCACGCTATGGGCCTTGGCCGAAAGCACAATGTTCGTAAAACCACGGTCCTCAAAGTGCTTGACGAAGCGCTCGCTCGACATCACGAGCTTTTCGGGCTGCGTGAGGTCGTCGCGCTCGGCGATATCCTGCTCGAGCGAACCGGCATTGACGCCGATACGAATCGCGCACCCAGCGGCGCCCGCGGCATCGATCACGGCATCGACCTTAGCCCAATCGCCGATATTGCCGGGATTGATGCGAAGCTTGGCGGCACCAGCCTCGACGGCGCCGATGGCGAGCTTATGGTTAAAGTGAATATCGGCGACGATCGGCACCGGAGACTCGGCACAGATGGTGCGGAAACCCTCAAGCGCGGCCTCGGTGGGCACGCTCACACGCACGATATCGCAGCCAGCCTGCGCCAACGCGCACACTTGCGCAAGCGTTGCCTGGGCATCAGCGGTATCGGTGCAGGTCATGGATTGGACCACCACCGGCGCACCGCCACCGATCTGCACACCGCCCACATGCACGGGGCGCGTCAAATCGCGAGGCAAAGGATGGGATAAAGACAATCCAAACACTCCCCTACAGAATAAATCGAAGGATGTCGGAACGAAGCATATAGACAAACAGCAGCGCAAAGAGCGCGATGCCCACATAGCTCACAATCGTCTGGACCTTGAGCGGAAGCTCGCGGCCCACAATCTTTTGAATGATCTCGATGACCAGCTTGCCGCCATCGAGTGGTGGGATGGGCAGCAGGTTCATAAAGCCAAGCGAGAACGAAATGAGGGCGGCAAACGAAAGGAACGTGGCAGGACCGGCAGCAGCAGCCTGTGAGGACATAACGCTAATACCCACGATCGAAGAAGACTGATCGAGAATCTCCATCGTATGCTGCGGCTGGAGCAGGCGCATCACGCCCTCCGCGGTCTGCACAACATAGGAGAATGACAGACGCGCCGACGTGATGGGGTCTAAACGGACCACCTGCGTAGAGGCATACACACCTAGGCGCTCGTCCTCTTTGAGCGCAACCGAGGTCGAATGCTGCTTGCCGTCGCGCTCATACTCAATGGCGATATCGTCCTTACCGGCGGCCTTGCCGATGGCATCGTAAACGTCCATCCAGGTAGAGCACGATACTCCGTCAACCGAAAGGATCGCGTCGCCGCCCTCGATACCCGCCTTGGCGGCAATAGACCCCTCGTCAACCTGACCGATCACGTTGGTATCCATCGGCACGGTGACACCCGCAATAGAGTAGATGCTCATAAGCAGCAAAAAGCCCGTCAGGATATTGACGAGAATGCCCGCGAGCAGCATAAAGGCGCGCTTGAGAAAACCCTGGCCCAGATAGGTATGCGAACGCTCTTGCGCAAGGAACTCGGCTTCGCCGCACGGCAGCTCCCACACATCGCCCTCGGTAGTCGCATGCTCTCGATCGAAACGGCGGCCGTCAAAGGTGGTGTAACCCGCCGCATCTCGTGGCAGCGTCTGATACTTGGCGGGATAGTAGCTCGGCGAGGGCTTCTCCCCTTCCTCATACCAAGGCGCGATAGAGCCCCAACCCAAGAGCAAGGCGCATGCCTCGAGCACAACCTCCTCGGATAGCTCGAGCTCGGCGGCAAGGTCGGCCACGGTCACGCGACCATGACGATAGATAGCCGCGAGCACGCGATCGGCGCACGAGACGTCGGTCGGATCCATACCGCAGATGGCAGCGTAGCCACCCAGCAGCAGCGGGGTCACGCCAAACTTGGTTCCAATGCGACGTGACGTGTAATGGATGTCAAAGCGACACGGCAGGCCCAAAAAGAACTCGGTCACGCGGACGCCGCAGGCACGCGCCGCCAAAAAGTGGCCGCCCTCGTGCAAAAACACAAGGACGGAAAGCATCAGCAGGCCCCAAAAGACCGATGAGAGAACGCTCAGAACAGTATCCATAAAACGAAAAAGCAATCCTTATGGGTTAGGAACGGGTTGCGGCGAGCACCTGCGCAGCCTTTTCACGCGCCCATGCATCGATGTCGCGAAGCTGCTCAAACGAATCGACCGCCTGCATATCGTGGGAATCCATGCAGGATTCCACAATGCGATCGATATCGGTAAAGCTGCAGCCATCGTTCAGGAAGGCATCGACGGCGACCTCGTTGGCGGCATTGAGCACGCACGGCATGGTGCCACCCGTCTTGCCGGCACGTTCGGCCAGTGCCAGAGCGCGGAAGGTATCCATGTCGGCAGCATCAAACGTGAGCTGCCCCAGCTCGCGGAAATCGATACGAGGCGCCGGGGTATCCCAACGCTCGGGATACGAGAACGCGAACTGGATGGGAATACGCATGTCGGAAGCACCGAGATGCGCCATCACGGAGCCGTCGGCGAACTCGACCATAGAGTGAATCTTGGACTGACGCTGCACGACCACGTTAATGAAATCGAGGTCGCAGTTAAACAGATGCATGGCCTCAATGCGCTCCAGGCCCTTGTTCATGAGGGTGGCGGAGTCGATGGTGATCTTGGCACCCATGGCCCACGTGGGATGTGCGAGGGCATCGGCACGCGTCACGCGGTCGAGCTCGTCGCGGGTGCGGCCAAAGAACGGACCGCCCGAGCAGGTGAGCCAAATACAATGAGCCTCGCGTGGGTTCTCCCCCAGATAGCACTGGTAGATGGCGGAGTGCTCAGAGTCGACTGGAATAAGCTGGCCCGGTTGCGCCAACGGCATAAGCAAGTCGCCGCCGACGACGAGGGACTCCTTGTTGGCAAGGGCAAGGCGCTTATTAGAGGTCAAGGCCGCATGGCTCGCCTCGAGACCGGCGGCGCCCACAATAGCAACGAGCACGCAGTCGACATCGTCGCGACGCGCGAGCTCGCAAACCGCCTGCGCGCCAACGCCGAGCTTCGTTCCCTCGGGCAACTCCTGCAGCACGGCGTCATCGCCGTGAGCGACATCGGCCACGGCAACCGCCGGAACCGAGAACTCGCGGGCAGCGGCAACGAGCTCAGAGGTGCTGGAATTAACGGACAGCGCCGTCACCTGCAGGCGATCGGCATGCTGACGGCACACATCGAGTGCCTGGGTGCCGATAGAGCCCGTACAACCCAGGATGGCAACACGGAGGCGTCCATCGGGGCCATACGTCGTCTGGAATGACATTACAGCACGCCTCCGATCATCAAAAGCAGCTGAGCGGTAATGCAGCCAAAGATGAGCGAATCGCTACGATCGAGCATGCCGCCGTGGCCCGGGATAAGGTTACCGGAATCCTTGACGCCCACACCGCGCTTGATGCGCGACTCGATGAGGTCTCCGATAACGCCCAGGATGGACACGACCACGCCGCACAGCAGCGCATAGGGCAGGCTGAGCTTGTAGAAGTGCGTCGCCCACAGGATGAGCCAAATCAAAACCGAGCCCAGGATGCCGCCGACAAACCCCTCCCAGCTCTTTTTGGGAGAGATCTTGGGAACCATCTTGTGCTTGCCGATACGGCTGCCCACAATGTAGGCAAACGAATCGGAGACCCAAAGGGACGCGCAAACGCCCACTGAAAGCAGGGCGCCGGCAAAACCGGGCACGGCATCGCGCAGCAGCACGATAGCCGACAGCATAAAGCCAGTGTAGATGGGACCCATGAGCGTCACGGCCACATCAGAGATGCGGGTACGCGGCGACCAGACATACCAAATGCCCACAGCGAGCATCAGGGCAAAAAGCAGGGCATTCAGCAACATCGAATCGCCCAACGCCGACAGCGGAAAGAGTACGGCGGCAGCGATACCCATGCGCTCGTTAGCCATCTTGCCATCGAGCCTCGTCATACGGAAAAACTCATAACAGCACAGACCGCTCATGACGGAAACAAAGATGGCAGTGGGCACGATACCCAAAACCAGGCACAGGATAAAGACAACGGCGTAGACGATACCGGCGGCGGCACGGGTAATAAAGCCCGCCAGCCACGAACCGCTGCCGCTCTTCGCTGCAGGCGCTCCCGCAGTGGCAGCTTTACGCGCAGGCGTCTTGGGAGCAGATGCCTTGGGACGATCGGACACGATTAAGCCTCCTCGGTCTTGCTCAGTCCACCAAACCTACGGTCACGGCCCTGATAGGCCAAAATGGCGTCGACAAGGCCCCAACGATCAAAGTCGGGCCAATAGGTATCGGTGACGTAGAACTCGGAATAAGCTACCTGCCACAGCAGATAGTTCGAAAGGCGCAGCTCACCAGAGGTGCGAATCACAAGCTCAGGATCGGGAAGACCGGCGGTATAGAGGTGGGAAGCCACCATGTCGTCATCAATTGCGGCAGGATCGATCTTACCGGCGGCAACGTCGAGTGCGATCTGACGGACAGCGCGGGTAATCTCGGCACGCGCGCCGTAGTTGACGGCAAGCGCCAGCGTCATACCGGTGTGATCGGCGCACTCGGCAAGACCGCGTTCAAAAACGTCGCGGGTCTTCTTGGGCAGCGCGGAAATATCACCCAAAAAGACAACGCGCACGTTTTCGCGCTTCAGAAGCGGCAACTCGTCGATGAACGTCTTGGCAAACAGGTGCATCAAGACGTTGACCTCATGCTGCGGGCGGTTCCAGTTTTCGGTAGAAAACGCATAGGCCGAAAGCACGTCGACGCCCAGGCGCACGCAGGCGGTAATGATCTCGCGCAGCGAGACGATACCCGCCTTGTGGCCCTCAGTGCGTGCAAGACCGCGCGACGTGGCCCAACGACCGTTGCCGTCCATGATGCACGAGATATGGTGCGGAATGTTATTGAGGTCAAGGTCGGAAAAACCGACGCCCGCAGGGGCGTCGGCAAAGTACTCGACCAGTTTATGCTCGTCGTATTGCACCTTAGATCTCCATGACCTCGGCTTCTTTTTCCTTCAGAAGCTCCTCGACCTTGGCGACATACTCATCGGTGTGCTTCTGGACCTTGGCCTGCTCGCGACGGACATCGTCCTCGGTGAGCTCCTCATCGCGCTCGAGCTTGTTGTTGAAGTCGCGACGGATGTTACGGATAGACACCTTGGCCTGCTCGGCGTACTCGCGGCACTCCTTGACGAGCTCGCGACGGCGCTCCTCGGTGGGAGCCGGGAACGGAAGACGAACGACGGTGCCATCGGAGTTGGGGGTAATACCCAGATCGGAAGCGCCGATGGCCTTGACGATAGCATTGATGAGTGCCTTGTCCCACGGCTCGATGAGCAGCATGTGGGCCTCGGGGGTCTTGACGGCGGCAACCTGCGTGACCGGCGTGGGAACACCGTAATAATCGACGGTGATGTCGGACAGAATGTTGGCATTGGCGCGGCCGGTACGGACCTTGGAGAAGTTATGCTTGAGGGACTCGAGCGACTTGTCCATATGGGCGGTGATGTTCTCTGCCATGCTTAATCCTCCTGATAGACGAGCGTGCCGACGGGCTCACCCGCGAGCGCGCGCTTGACGGTGTCCTCGCCATCGATGTTGAGGACCAAAATCGGCATACGGTTATCCTGGCACAGTGCCGTAGCCGTGGAATCCATAACCTGCAGACCGCGGACGAGAACCTCGTGATAGGTAATCTTGTCAAAACGGACGGCATCGGCGCACTTGACGGGATCCTTGTCGTAGATGCCGTCAACCTTGGTGGCTTTAATCAGAATCTCGGCGCCGATCTCGCACGCACGAAGAGCCGCGGCGGTGTCGGTCGTAAAGTACGGATTGCCCGAACCGGCGGCAAAAATAACAACGTTGCCCTTGGAAAGGTGGTTGATGGCGCGACGGCGAATATAGGGCTCGCAGATCTCGTTCATCTGGATAGCGCTCATAACGCGGCAGGGAACATCGTTGTGCTCGAAGGCATCCTGCAGGGCGAGCGCGTTCATAACGGTTGCCAGCATGCCCATGTAGTCGGCCTGAGCACGCTCCATGCCACCGGCGGCGCCGGCCATGCCGCGGAAAATATTACCGCCGCCGACAACGACGCCGACCTCATGGCCAACGGCGAGCAGCTCCTTGACCTGCTTGGCAAGATGGTCGGTAACCTTGGGGTCGATGCCATATTGGCCGTCGCCCATGAGTGCTTCGCCGGAAAGCTTAAGAAGCACGCGTTTATATCGGATGTCGGACAAAGCGATCCTCCTTTAATTAGACTCTCAATATGATATCAAAGGCTCTCATAAGAGCCATGAAAAAGCAGGCTGTGAGTAAAACCCACAGCCTGCTCATTACCAGCTACAAGAGCTTATTTACTCGCCACGGACCAGACGGTCAAAGGCAACGACGGTAATGGTGTCGCCGAGCTCCTTGGAGACCTGCTCAGCGTACTTCTTGATGGTGAGGGAGCTGTCCTTGATGAACTCCTGCTCGGTGAGCACGGACTGCTTGTAGAACTTCTCCAGACGGCCGACAGCCATCTTCTCCTGGATAGCCTCGGGCTTGCCGGACTCGGCAGCCTGGGCCATGTAGATCTGCTTCTCGTGCTCGACGGTCTCGGCCGGAACCTGATCGCGGGTAGCGCAGATCGGGGCGACGGCGGCAACCTGAAGGGCAACGTCGTGAGCGAAGGTCTTGAAGGACTCAGCCTGAGCGGTCTCGGCCTTCTCGAAAGCGAACTCGACGAGGACGCCGATCTTACCACCCATGTGGATGTAAGAAGCGAGCGCGCCGTTCTCAGCCTTGCGGGCAGCGAAGCGGGAGATCTTCATGTTCTCGCCCATGATGTGAATCATCTCGGTGAGCTCGGAGGAAACGGTCTCCTCGCCCATCGGCTTCTCGAGCAGAGCGTCGACGTCAGCAGGCTCGGTGGTAGCGACAACCTCAGCGACCTTGGAAGCAAAGCCGGTGAACTTGGCGTTGGAGCCAACGAAGTCGGTCTCGCAGGAGAGCTCGAGCAGAGCGCCGGTCTTGCCATCCTCGGAGACGAACGCGGCGACAGCGCCCTCGTTGGTCTCACGGCCAGCCTTCTTGGCAGCCTTGGCAAGGCCGTTCTTACGCAGAACGTCGACAGCGGCGTCCATGTCGCCGTCAGCCTCGACGAGAGCCTTCTTGCACTCCATCATCGGGGAGTCGGTCATCTCGCGGAGCTGCTTGACCATAGCGGCGGTAATCTGGGCCATTGTGGTTCCTTTCAAAGAGATGAAAAAGAATTAACTAAGACTGATTTACTCGGCCTTGGGCTCAGCGGCCATCTCGGCCTCGGAGACCTGCTCCTTGCCGGAGCCAGCGAGGCAGGCGTCAGCCATGAGCTCGCACATAAGGGTGACAGCGGAGATAGCGTCATCGTTGCAGGGGATGCCGTACTCGACCTCGTCGGGATCGGAGTTGGTGTCGATCAGAGCGACGACGGGGATGTTCAGGCGCTGGGCCTCCTTGATGGCGTTCTCCTCGCGCTTGGTGTCGATGACGAAGAGAGCCTGGGGCAGACCCTTCATGTCGCGGGCGCCACCGAGGTTGGTCTGGAGCTTGGTGAGCTCCTTGCCGAGAACAGCCTGCTCCTTCTTGGGCAGAACAGCCATGCGTCCGTCCTCGACCATGGCCTCGAGCTCCTCCATGCGGTTGATGCGGGAGCGGATGGTGACGAAGTTGGTCAGCATGCCGCCGAGCCAACGCTGGTTGATGTAAGGCATGTTGGCGCGCTCAGCAGCGTTCTTGACGGCCTCCTGAGCCTGCTTCTTGGTGCCGACGAACAGCACGTTGCCGCCCTTGGCGACGTTCTTGACGAAGGTGTAGGCCTGGTCGGCGTCGAGGATGGTCTGCTTGAGGTCGAGGATGTAGATGCCGTTGCGCTCACCGAAGATGAACGGCTTCATCTTGGGGTTCCAGCGACGGGTCTGGTGACCGAAGTGGCAGCCGGCCTCGAGCAGGGTGCGGATATTAATCTTGGTAGCCATGTTAAACCTCCTGTGGTTTGCCTCCGCGCGGGGTCATCCTCCAAAACCAACCCGGACATGTGCTACCAAAGCCCGGGCACCACGGTATGAAGTAGCCGCGCGTGCGTGATAAAAACATGTTGCCGTGAAGCAACCCGATGAATGATAGCAGGAATGCATCTTCCTGCCAACCCGCAATCAAAACCACACACCTGAGTGCGGCGCGGGACGTCCCAGCCACTATTCGCCGCGGGGATGGGCTTGAGCCACGGCACGTTTGAGCCGATCGGGCGTGAGATGCGTGTAGATCTGCGTCGTGGACAGGCTCGCATGACCTAGCAGCTCTTGAACCGAGCGCAGGTCCGCACCGCCCTCGAGCAAATCGGTCGCAAAGGTATGGCGCATCGCATGCGGGGCAATGTCGGCCGGAATGCCGGCGAGCGTCGCCAGCGTATGGAACCGCCGCCTGAGCATGGCGGCACTCATGCGATTGCCGCGCGCCGATATAAGCAGCGGATGCGGCCCGGTAGCGGGGTCACGGCGCTTTGCCTGAGCGAGCAACTCCGGCCTCCCCTCCTCAATATAGAGACGCGTCGCCTCGAGTGCGCGACGATACAGAGGGACGATACGCTCCTTGCTCCCCTTGCCCCAAAGTCGCAGCGTTCGCTCGGACCAACCAATAGACTCCACGTTGAGCGCCGCGAGCTCCGAGATTCGCGCGCCGGAGGCATAGAGCAACTCAAGCATCGCCGCATCGCGCAGTCCCGCGGGCGTCGAGGTATCAGGCGTCTTGAGCAGCGCCTCAACCTGCTGGGTCGTAAGGACGCCCGGCAGGTCACGTGGCAGCTTGGGCGATGCGATCGCCGAGACCGCATCGCCCTCGACAATCCCCTCGGCAGCCATCCAGCGATAGAGAGATCGAATAGCCGACAGGTGCGCCGCAAGCGTTCGGGGAGCCACCTGCTCACGCGAAAGCTCGGCAAGATAGCGACGAATGGTGCGCACGTCGGCAGCGAAAGCATCAATATTCTCGCGCTCGCACCAGACAGCAAAGCGCTCTAGCCTCGAGCCATAGGCCGTCACCGTGTTGGGAGAAAGTCCCTCAACACGTGCGATATAGGCGATAAACGAGTCGACGGTGTCGTACAGGTCAAAGGCTATGACCGGTCGCCTCCAAACAAGTCGGAGCGCGTGGCCAAGTAGGCATCAAGGGCCTCGAGGGCGCGATCCGCATAAGCCTGATAGCGGTCGCGTTTGCTGCGGCGCTTACCATCCTCGAGTGGCGGCACCAGGCCAAAGTTGACATGCATAGGCTGATAGCCCACGGTGGCAGGATCGGTCGCATAGCCCACGAGCGCACCCAGGGCGCCCACACGCGGCAACTCGACGCCCGCGGCACCGATAGCCTCGGCATAGGTGTTGAGCGCCGCGAGCAGACCTGTCGCCACGGCTTCCATGTACCCCTCGGTGCCGGTGATCTGACCGGCCAGGCGCACGCCGGTACCGGGCACGGCAAAGGTGCTATCGAGCACGTGAGGGGCGTCGACAAAGGTATTGCGGTGCATGACACCGTAGCGGAAGAACTCAGCGTTCTCCAGGCCCGGCACCATATGGAAGACGCGCTTCTGCTCGCCAAAGGTCAAGTTGGTCTGGAAGCCCACCAGGTTATAGGCGGTCTTCTCCTTGTTCTCGGCACGCAGCTGAATCGCCGCCCAGGGGCGACGTCCGGTACGCGGGTCGGTGAGGCCGACGGGCTTCATGGCGCCAAAGCGAATGGCGTCCTTGCCGGTGCGCGCAACTTCCTCGGCAGGCTGGCAGGCTTGGAACAGATCGCCGCCCTCAAAGTCTTTGAGCACCACGCGGTCGGCCGTGGTAAGCGCCTCGATAAAGGCCTCGTACTCCTCCTTGTTGAGCGGAGCGTTGAGATAGTCGCCGCTCCCCTGCTCCTCGTAGCGCGACTGCGAGAACAGCACGTCCATATCGAGCGTGGAGGCATCGACGATCGGCGCCGCCGCATCAAAGAATGCCAGGGCATCGCCACCGACGAGCTTCATAACCTCTTCGCTCAGCGCCGGTGAACACAGCGGGCCCGCGGCAATGACCACGTGACCCTCGGGAATCTGTGTGACCTCACCGTGCACGACCTCGATATTGGGACGAGCGGCAACCTCGGCCTCGACAAGCTCGGAAAACTTGACGCGGTCGACCGCCAAGGCGCCACCGGCGGGAACAGCCGCGCGATGGGCGCAATCGAGCAGGACTGAACCCATGCGCTCAAGCTCGGCCTTCAGCAAACCAGCCGCGGAATCCGGACGGGTCGACTTAAACGAATTCGAGCAGACGAGCTCTGCCAGGTGATCGGTATGGTGAGCCGGGGAGCTCACCTGGGGGCGCATCTCGCACAGCTTTACGGCAAAACCGCGATCTGCCAGCTGGATCGCGCACTCCGAACCCGCCAGACCGCCACCGATAACTGTCACCTGATCGAACTGCATCTGCAAACACCTTTCTAATTGACACGTTTTCCATTGTGACCGAAGGGTGTCTGGGCGTGAAGGGCAAACTTGGAGGGCGCATACCTTCCATCCATCATGCGCTCGATAAGACCCTCGAGTTCAAGCGAACCCAAGAGTTTGAGTACGCCGACAGCATCGAGCGAGACGAGCGCCGCGATGTCGTCGACCTTGAGCGGAGAGGCGATGAGCGCATGCATCACGGTCTGCTGCGTTGGATCCAGGTCGGCAATGCCGGGAGCATCGGGGCGCGAGTAGCGCAGGGTTCCGTAGATGCGTGAGATAGCCATCTCGATAGATTCCTCGTCGACGATGCAGCAGGCACCGTTCGCAATGAGGTAATTCGTGCCACGCGACTCGGGCGATAGGATCGACCCCGGCACGGCAAGAAGTTCGCGCCCCAAATCCATAGCAGCCTCGGCTGTGGAAAACGTCCCAGAAGGCATACCCGCCTCGGATACAAAGAGGGCTTGCGACAGGGCCGCGATTACGCGATTGCGGCGCGGAAAGGCGAACTTGCGCGGACCCATGCCCCACGGAGAGATCGACACGACCGCGCCACCCGTATCAAGCGTGCGCGTAATCAGCCCCGCGCTCGAACGCGGGTAGACCACGTCGGCGCCCGTCCCCAGCACCACAACGTGTTTGCCGCCGGCGTTGACCGCAGCCCAACCCGAGGCCTGGTCACAACCGACCGCACCGCCCGAAACTACCGTCACTCCCGCCTCAACCGCCACCTTCGCCGCAAGCTCTGCCACGGCAAGACCATACGGCGAGGCCTTTCGCGCACCGATGATGGAGAGCGCGGGCGTCGAAAGCGCCTCGGGGTTGCCGCGCACATAGAGCGTCTGAGGTACATCAGAAAGCTCCAAAACGGTCTCGGGATACAACGCGTCACCTGGATGCAGCTCGAAGGTCCCCTCAGCCATCATTGGTCCCTCCTTCCCTGGTACATCGCCGCCTCGAGCACGTGGTCCTGCGTCACCTGCTCGCTCTCGGCGACATCTGCGATCGTGCGCGCAATGCGAACAAGGCGCACGATGCCACGCCCTGTGAGATGCGTGCGCTTCGACAGGCCGAGCACACACTTCTCCGCCGCATCATCGAGCTCAAAGGTCGAAACGACGCCGTCAATGGACCGTGTCTCGTCATCCTCGGCCTCGGCATCCGCATCGTCCATGCGGGATTCGCGCCAAGCGCGAAAGGCGCGACCGCGCACAACGTAGTCACGTAACTCGGCCGACGACATGCCCTCCGCACCCTCGATAATCACTTGGGGGTCGGGACGGGTCACATCGATCATCATGTCGATACGGTCGGCCAAAGGACCGCGCAGTTTAGACCGATAGCGCTCGACCATCGCCGCCGAGCAGCGACACGGCACCTCGCGATCGCCCAAAAAGCCGCAGGGGCAGGGATTGCTCGCAGCCAGCAGCTGAAAGCGCGACGGGAAGGTAAAAGCCCCGTCGACGCGTACGATCCTCACGTAGCCGCGCTCGATGGGCTGACGCAGCGTCTGCAGCACGCCAGTGGGAAACTCGGCAAGCTCGTCCAAAAAGAGCACGCCGCCATGAGCAAGGCTGATCTCACCCGGGTGCACCGGGCGCCCGCCGCCGATAAGGCCTGCGGTCGAAATACTGTGGTGGGGACTGCGGAAGGGGCGGTGCCCCGCCAACAAGCCATCAATGTTCTCACCCAAAACCGAATGGATGCACAGTGCCTCCTGCTGATCCTCAACGGAAAGCTCGGGCAGGATGCCGGTCATACGGCGTGCGAGCATCGTCTTGCCCGATCCCGGAGACCCGATCATGAGCAAGCCGAGTTCTCCTGCCGCCGCAAGCGCCATGCCGCGTTTAGCGACTTCCTGCCCCAGCACGTCGGCATAGTCGAGCTCAGGCTCAAAGGTCGCCTCGACGCCCTCGGAATCCATGTAGTGCCGCGCGGCATCGCCCATACCATGAGCAAGCTGAGACAAATGATCGATGAATCCGCAATCCACGCCCGCGAGTGGCACATGCTGGTCTGACCTGCCGGCGATAAAGGACAGCCCCAAATCACGCGCCAATAACTGAAACGCCACCTCGCCCTTGACAGGAAGCACCGTACCGTCCAAGCCAAGCTCACCAGCGATAAGACAACGATCGAGGTTGTCGCAGGGAATCTGCCCATCGGCCGCCAATACCGCGATGGCGATGGGCAGATCAAAGCCGCTACCGGTCTTGCGGATATCGCCGGGCGCCAGATTGACCGTAATGCCCGAGCGCGGGATCTCGAACCCGGCGGAGCGCATCGCGCAGCGAATACGACCGCGCGACTCCATCACCTCCATACTCGGTATGCCGAGCATCTGGATGCCCGGAACGCCGCCGGCAAGCGAGACCTCGACCGTGACGGGAATCGCCTCGACGCCGCGGATGCAGGCCGCGTGAACGGCAAACGTCTCGAACGCCATCACGACACCTGCCAATCGAACGCGTTGTACTGGTGCTCGATCTCGGCGATATGCCCGCCGCGAATGGTAACGCCCACGGCATCGAAGCGAATCGCCTTGAGCGGATAATGCTCCATGAGATAGCAACTTGCGATGCGGCGGTAGCGACGTTGCTTTTGGGCGTCCACGGCCTCCTCGGGAAAGACCCGCGTGCTGCAATCCAGCGCAACGCGTCTGGTCTTGACCTCGGCCATCACCACGACATCGTCGAGCTCATCGAGCAGCACCAGGTCGGCCTCGCCCTCGGTGCAACGATAACCCTGCTCCAGCAAGGTGTAGCCGCGCTCGTTAAAGTAGTCGATGGTGATCAGCTCGCCCAGCATGCCCAGCTCGCGAGGACTGAGTCCCTTGATAAACTCGGGCGTCATCGCCCCGCAGTCGAGCTTGCCGTTTTCCCAACACTCCTTGAGCTGCTGCGTCTTACTCTTTTTGCTTGCGGCACTCATGGGGTCTCCTTTCCCGCACACTGCATTGCCCCGATGATGAGAGCACCTTTCATGCGGGTAAGTACCGGAAGCAAACCAAAAGCTGACCAAATGCCGTCAAAAAACGGGCCGTACGCAGCAATGGTGTTGCATACGGCCCGCTACCAGCAGGTTTATAAAACCCCAGAGGTCCCTGTCTCCACAATTGACCTAGAAAAGGCGCTCAGTCTGCAGAAAGTTTCCGCAAAAGCTCACGCGGTGCAGCGGACAAAGTCCATGTTTGCGAATGGCCTCGATGTGCTCGGGGCTCGCATAGCCCTTCGACTCGGCCAGATGGTACTCGGGGTACTCGGCGTCGTACTCGACCATCATCTCGTCACGCGTGACCTTGGCCATGATGGACGCCGCGGCGATACAGGCGATCTTGGCATCGCCCTTCACCACGTCGCGCTCATTGGGAACGGCGCCCAAGGGGTTGCCATCCATGAGGACGCAGTCGGGTTCAAGTCCCGTATCGGCCACGGCGCCCGCGACGGCAACGCGGATGGCGCGGGCCATACCCATCTCATCGATATCCTTAGGCGCGATATGGCAAAAACCGATCGCCGTCGCCACCTCGGCAATCTTCACTGAGAGCAACTCGCGGCGCGCCGGCGTGAGCTTTTTGGAATCGTTGATGCCCCAGACGCGCGGCTCCATAGGAAGGCAGACGGCGCATACCGTCAAAGGACCGGCCACCGATCCGCGGCCCACCTCGTCGACACCAACGACCACCCCATCGCCACCAAGCTCATGCATAAGCTCGTACATGTCATTGACGCGCTCGCGCTCGGCAAGTTCCTTGGCATGGCGCTTAAGAGCACGCTCGCAAGCCTTGATCACCTGCTGGCGCGGGTCCTCGCGATAATGCTCCACGAGGGCGGGGATCTCCTCAAACGTTGCGCTCGCCAGCTCTCCGGCGACCTGCGATGCCGAAACCGAGCTCGTCATATTGGCCATACCAGGCCCTCCTTGCATACAAATCAGATAAAAAGAAGGGCCACCCGAAGGTGACCCTTGTGTCCAAACGAGTGGACAGACGCTGCGATCTTCTTAGCGCTTCTCGGGGATGCGAGCAGCCTTGCCCACCTTGTCGCGGAGGTAGTACAGCTTGGCGCGACGGACGCGACCATGACGAACGACCTCGAGCTTGGCGATCTTGGGGCTGTGAAGCGGGAAGGTACGCTCAACACCGACACCGAAGGACATCTTGCGGACGGTGAAGGTCTCGCGGGCACCGGCGCCGGCCATGCGGATGACGTCGCCCTGGAAGACCTGGATGCGCTCGCGGTCGCCTTCCTTAATGCGGTAGTGAACCTTGACGTTGTCGGCGACGCGAACCTGAGGAATGTCCTCGCGGATCTGCTGACGCTCGATTGCGCGGATGTAATCCATGTGCAATTCCTTACTCTTCTAGAGGTGCCGTACCACCTTGGCCGGCACGTAGTTGAACAAACATATTCGAGTATACACGCGCGGGTTTGCGCTGCAAGAACAATTTTTTACGCAGACAAAAAGACAAAACCCGCACATGATAACCGCCCGCCTCACGAATGAGACGGGCGGCATGAAGGGGGCTACGCTAGGCGTCTAAACCCAAAACGTTACGCGGAGTGCTCCGCCTCGAGCTTGGCCTGGGCGGCCGCAAGACGTGCGAGGGGTACGCGATAGGGCGAGCAGGACACGTAGTCAACGTCGGCCACGTTAAACAGGCCCTTGATGGACTTGGGGTCGCCGCCGTGCTCGCCGCACACGCCAAAGTGCATGTCGGGGTTGGTGGCGCGACCCTTCTCGACGGCCATACGCACCAGCTCGAGCACCGCTGTGTCGATGGTCTCGAAGGGGTTGTCCTTCAAGATCTTCTTATGCATGTACAGCGGGATGAACTTAGCCTCGGCGTCGTCACGCGAGAAACCGAAGGTCGTCTGGGTGAGGTCGTTGGTGCCAAAGCAGAAGAAGTCTGCGTGATGGGCGATCTCGTCAGCGACCATGCAGGCGCGAGGCAGCTCGAGCATCGTGCCCACGGGAATATTGAGCTCGACGCCTTCTTCGGCGGAAACCTCGGCGATCACGCGCTCGATAACCTCGCGGGTCTGGACATGCTCGGCCGTGATGGAAACGAGCGGAACCATAATCTCGGGATGCGGGTCGACGCCCTCCTTGATAAGGCGGGCAGCGGCCGTGGCGACGGCGCGAACCTGCATGAGCGGCAGATCGCTAAAGACGACGGACAGGCGAACGCCGCGCAGGCCGAGCATGGGGTTCGACTCGACCATGCCGTCGATACGACGCAGGCGGGCACGCAGGGCTGCAAGCTCTTCCTCGCTGGCGCCGGCGGCTTCCTTCTTGGTGATGGCGACCTCGAGCTCGCGAGGATTATCCAGGAACTCATGAAGCGGCGGATCGAGTAGGCGGACGACCACATCGCGACCGGACATGGTCTTGAACATCGCCAGGAAGTCCTCGGTCTGAACCTTGAGCAGGTCGGCCAGGGCCTGCTGCTTCACGGCCTCATCGTCAGACAGGATAAAGCTCTGGATGATGTTCTTGCGGTCACCCAGGAACATGTGCTCAGTGCGGCACAGGCCTATGGCCTCGGCGCCAAACTCGAGTGCGAGCGCGGCGTCTTCGGGGTTGTCGGCATTAACGCGAACATGGTTGGCATGGCCACAAGTCTCGTCCAGGCGAATCTCGTCGGCCCAAGACAGGATGGTGTCCAGGTCGCCGGTAAGCTCGGCGGAGACCAGGTCAACGGCGCCGTCGACGACGATGCCCTGGGTACCGTCGATGGAGATGACATCGCCCTCGTGCAGCACGCGGTCGCTGCCCTCGATGCGCACGACCTTCTCGGCGGCGTCGATATGGAAGCGCTCAACGCCACAGACGCAGGGCGTACCCATGCCGCGGGCGATAACGGCGGCATGGCTCGTCTTGCCACCGTGGCTGGTAAGGATACCTTCGGCCGCGACCATGCCCTTCAGGTCATCGGGGTTGGTCTCCCAGCGAACCAGAATGACCTTGTGGCCCTCGTTGGTGCGCGCGACGGCATCGTCGCTCGAGAACACGACCTCGCCCACGGCGGCACCGGGGCTGGCGTTCAGACCGCTGGCCAGCGCCTCGTACTTCTTGGAGGCGTCAAACTGCGGGTGCAGGAGTTGGTCGAGCTGCGCGGGATCGATGCGGCTCACGGCCTCCTCGCGGGTGATCAGGCCCTCCTCGACCATTTCGATAGCGATGCGCAGGGCGGCGGTGGCGGTGCGCTTGCCCACGCGGGTCTGGAGCATCCAGAGCTTGCCCTGCTCGATGGTGAACTCGATATCGCACATATCGCGATAATGATCCTCGAGCGTCAGGAACACGCGCTCGAGCTCCTCACCTGCGGACTCGAGGCCCGGGGTGGTCTTGAGGTCGGCGATGGGCTCGGTGTTGCGGATGCCGGCGACGACGTCCTCGCCCTGGGCGTTAACCAGAAAATCGCCGTAGAACTCCTTGGTGCCGTCGGCCGGGTTGCGCGTAAAGGCGACGCCGGTCGCAGAGGTCTCGCCCTTGTTGCCAAAGGCCATGGCCTGCACGTTGACGGCGGTGCCGAGGTCGTCGGAAATGCCATGCTGCTTGCGGTAGATGCAGGCACGCTCGTTCATCCAGCTGCCAAAGACAGCCTGGATGGCAAGGCGTAGCTGAAGCTCCGGGTCGTGCGGGAAAACGGGCTTGCCGTCAGCGACCTCGAGCTCGGGATACAGGGAGGCATCGACGTTCTCGGAGAAGATCCCCTTGAAGGTCTCGACGAGCTCCTGCAGATCCTCGGCCGAAAGCTCGGAGTCGACGCGGACGCCGGCGACCAGGCGTGCCTGGGTCAGCGCGTTCTCGAACAGGTCGGCGTCAACGCCCATAACGACGTTGGAGAACATCTGAATTAAGCGGCGGTAGCTATCCCAAGCAAAACGCGGATTTTGCGTCTGGGCGATGATCCCCTGAACGGAGTCGTCGTTGAGGCCTAAGTTGAGGACCGTGTCCATCATACCGGGCATGGAGAACGGAGCGCCCGAACGAACCGACACGAGCAGCGGATCGGAGGCGTCGCCGAGCTTTTTGCCGCAGCGGGCCTCGAGGTCTGCCTCGGCGGCAACAATCTCATCGAGTGCGCCTTCGGGCCAGACGTTGCCGGC
This sequence comes from Collinsella sp., assembly GCA_018365375.1. GTDB lineage: Bacteria > Actinomycetota > Coriobacteriia > Coriobacteriales > Coriobacteriaceae > Collinsella. The sequence goes on from JAGZKE010000005.1 coordinate 52,578, forward strand.
ACCGGAGTACTCGACACAGGTCTGGCAGGTAATAGTAAAGCCACCGGGAACCGGCAGGCCGATACGGCTCATCTCGGCAAGGTTAGCGCCCTTGCCGCCAAGCACGAAGTTCATGGACTTGTCGCCCTCGGTGACACAGGTGCCCTGGGCGTCGGTTCCAAAACGGTAAACCCTCTTGCAATCGCTCACGATACTTCCCCTTCCATGCGCTCTCGCACACGACCGTGGTAACGAATCGACCCGCCGGATGCGAGCCGTGAGGGAACTATACGGCGGGTTTTGAGCGGGCTTAAGCAGAGGATGCGCGGTTTGGTAAACGTGCTAAAACTGGCGGTAAACGGTAGGTAAAGGTGGTTACCTTATGAAGAGACCACTTCAATAAACTTGCAGGTCAAATGCAAGTAATTTGCTAAATCGCTTTACCTTTATCGTGCACTATTTTTAGTTAGTCTTTTTTGACGGGGCTTTTTAGCTACCCCAATAAGCTAGCTTTGTTGGGCTCGACGGGCGGCGCGGCGGGCGCGGGCTTCTTGGATTTCCTCCAAGTGGCTGATGATCTCGGAGGCGCTCTCCTCGATGGCCTTGCCGTCGGTACGTACCACAAAGCAGCCTAGGCGCTTCATGAGCGCACGGGCTTCCTCGAGCTCGCTGTGCACGCTCTCGGGCTCGGCATAGGAGCCGGCAACGGCACGAGCGTAGTCATCGCCCAAGCGGCTATCGCGAATTTCAGAAATCACATCGACGGTCGAAATCAGGCCGAACAGGCGCATCGGGTCAACCTCGTAAATCGACTTCGGCGGCTCCATGCCATGGGCCAAAGGAACATTGGCAACCTTGTAACCCTGATAGGCCAAATACATCGACAGCGGCGTCTTGGACGTGCGCGATACGCCCAGCAGCACGATATCGGCACCTGACAGATCGTCGCAACCGCGCCCATCATCGTGCTCAACAAAATACTCCATGGCCTCGATGCGATGGAAGTAGCGGTCATCGGTCTTGTGAATCACGCCGGCAACGCCCTTGGGCGGCACACCGATAAGCGACGATAGCACGGCGAGCGTCGGGCCGATCAGGTCGACTGAACGAATATGCAGCATGCCCAGGTAATCGAGCACACGGGCGCGAAGCGCCGGATCGACAATGGTGTGAAACACGGCAATATCGCGATGGTCGGCATCGACGCGCGGCCCCACAAATGACTTGACCTGCTCCACGGAAATCACCTTGGACAGACGTAAAACGCGAAAAGCCCCTTCATCAAATTGCCCGGACGCCGCAAGCACCACCTCACAAGCGGTATCGCCGAGCGAGTCGGAGATAACGATAACGGTGGGACGAGCGGTGACCGGGCAATCCATGCGGGGCTCCTTTTGCGCTTATGCGCAGGCTGGCTTACTTTTTGCGGGCAAGCTCACCGATGTTGGCGATGCCGGAGAAAACGGCCTCGAAGCGGTTGAGCAGCTTAAGGCGATTATCGCGGAGCTGCTCGTCCTTGTCCATGACCATAACCTCGTCGAAGAAACGGTCGATGGGCGCGCGCAGGGCGGCGAGGGCAGCAAATGCGGCCGGGTAATCCTCGGCAGCGAGGGCGGCATCTACAGCGGTCTGAGCAGCCTCGGAGGCATCGGCAAGCGCGAGCTCGACCTCGCCCATCAGGCTGCGGTCGTACTCCACGCCCAGCACGGGCTTGGAGATATGCGCAGCGCGAGCATAGGCGGTCGCAAGGTTGTCAAAGGTCTCGGCATCGTTCTTGCGGGCCTCGTCGAGGGCGGCGCAGCGGGCGAAGAAGACGGACGGGGCGATGATGTGCACCGCAGAGACGGCGGCAACGGTATCGGCCGGGATCTTTTCGTCGCGGGTCATGCTCACCAGGCGGCCATGGAAGAAGTCACGAACCTGCTGGGCGACCTCGGCGGCGTCGAGCTCAATGCCCTGCTCACTGTAGAGCTCGAGGGCGAAGTCGATGAGCGACGTGGGGTCGATCGGCAGGCGGTCGCGCAGGATGTTGATGATGCCGATAGCGGCACGACGCAGCGCGTAGGGGTCCGAAGAGCCGGTCGGGGGCTCGCCGATGGCAAAGATACCGGCGATGGTATCGAGCTTATCGGCGCAGGCCACGATGCAGCCAGCGGTGCCCTCGGGCAGCTCGTCACCGGCAAAGCGAGGACGATAGTGATCGCGAATAGCATGAGCGACCTCGTCGTTCTCCCCCATCGCGGTCGCGTAATAACCGCCCATCACGCCCTGCTGGCTCGTGAACTCGACGACGGCGTTGGATACCAGGTCGGCCTTGCACAGGTGCGCGGCGCGAGCGGCATCGGCTGCCAGGTGAGCACCCAGGTGTGCCTCACGGGCAATAGCGAGCGCGAGCTGCTCGATGCGCTCGGACTTGGCGAGCACGCTACCGAGCTTCTCCTGGAAGGCAACCTTGGCCAGACGCTCACGGAACTCGTCGAGGGAGATCTTCAAGTCCTCCTCGTAGAAGAACTTGGCATCGTCCAGACGGGCACGCACAACGCGCTCGTTGCCGTCGATCACGCGCTCGGCATTCTCGGGCTTACTGTTGGAAACGACCACGAACTCACGCGTGAGCTTACCCTCGCCGTCATAGATCGGGAAGTAGCGCTGGTTGGTGAGCATGGACTCGCAGATAATCTCGTGCGGGACCTTGAGGAACTCCTCATCGAAGGTACCGACGAGCACCGTCGGCCACTCGCAGAGGTTGATGACCTCCTCAAAGACCTTCTTGGGCGTATCGACATGGCAGCCGGGACGGGCAGCCTCGACCTCGGCGATACCGGCAAGGATGGCCTCGCGACGGCGCTCGGCAGAAAGCACGCCGGCGTCCTCGAGCACCTGCTCGTAGACGGCGGGGCTGGCGACCACATGGTCACCGGGGCCAAGCACGCGATGACCACGCGTGGTGTTGCCACTCGTCACGTCGGCAAACGACACGGGCACAACGTCCTCGCCCAGAAGGCAGCAGATCCAGCGGACCGGACGAACAAAGGTCGCATGCTCGTGACCCCAGCGCTGAGAGCGGTAGTTGGGCCACTGCAGGCCAGCGATAGTCTTCTCGCACAGGGCCGTCAGGATCGGGGTGGCCGGGGCGGAAGGGATGTTCTTCTCGGCAAAGACGTACTCACGGCCGTCGGTGTCCTCGCGACGGACCAGATCCTCGGCAGCCACACCGCACTTGCGGGCAAAGCCCTGGGCGGCCTTGGTGGCGTTACCGTCGGCATCGAAGGCGATGTTGGCCGCGGGGCCGCGCTTGACCTCGTGAACCTCGTCGGTCGCGGTGGCGACGTCGGCAACGAGCGCAGCCAGGCGGCGCGGGCTCGAGATCACACGGACCTCGCCGTGGGCCAGACCGGCCTCGTCGAGACCCTTGGCGATCATGGTGCCAAGCTGCTTGACGGCATTGTTCAACGGTGCAGAGGGCATTTCCTCCGTACCGATCTCAAACAGGAAATCCTTAGCGTCTGCCATGGCTTACGCCACCTCGCCTTCCTGGTCGGCATTCTCGTTGACTCCGGCGACCTCGGCCATGTAGGCCTCGCAGCACGCCTTGGCGACGGCGCGGACGCGCAGGATGTAGTTGGCACGCTCGACCGCGGACAGCGCGCCACGGGCATCGAGCAGGTTGAAGGCGTGGCTGCACTTCATGACACAGTCGTACGCCGGCAGCGGCAGCTTGCGCTCCAGACAGGAGTGACACTCGGCCTCGTAGTCGTCAAACTTCTGACGCATCATCTCGACGTTGGCGACCTCAAAGTTGTAGGCGCTGAACTCGCGCTCGTTCTCGAGGAACACGTCGCCGTAGGTCATGGGCGTGCCGTCGGGCAGGTAGCTCCACACCAGGTCGTAGACCGAGTTGACGCCCTGCGCATACATGGCGATACGCTCCAGGCCATAGGTGATCTCGACGGGCACGGGGTCGACCTCGATGCCGCCCACCTGCTGGAAGTACGTAAACTGCGTGACCTCCATGCCATTGAGCCAAACCTCCCAGCCAAGGCCCCAGGCGCCAAGGGTCGGGCTCTCCCAGTCATCCTCGACAAAGCGGACGTCATGGTCGTTGGGGTCCAGACCGATAGCGGCAAGAGACCCCAGGTAGAGCTCCTGGGCGTTGACCGGTGAGGGCTTGATGAGCACCTGGAACTGATAGTAATGCTGCATGCGGTTGGGGTTCTCGCCGTAGCGGCCGTCGGCGGGACGGCGGCAGGGCTGCGCATAGCAGGTGCGCCACTCGGCGGGACCGAGCGAGCGCAGCGTGGTCGCGGTATGGAAGGTACCGGCACCGACCTCGGAGTCATAGGGCTGCATAATGACGCAGCCCTGCTCGCCCCAGTACTGCTGGAGGCGCAGGATGATGTCTTGGAAGGAAAGCGATGAAGCGTTCATGCCTCTAATATCCCCTCGTCGAAACGATTACACGGTTAGGTACTGTACTATAGCGGTTTTTAGTCGATAGCGCCGATGCGGTTGAGCGGCCAGTAGCGCACAAGCGCCACAGCGATCAAATCAGAGCGATCGACGGGACCAAAGTAGCGTGAGTCGGCAGAGTTTTCGCGGTTGTCGCCCATCACCCACACGCACCCGTCGGGAACGGTGTAGGGATAGCTTACCTGAGCGCCGGGCGCTTGGACCGAAAGTGGCCAGCTCATGCCCGTCGTATAGTCCTCGTCGAGCGCTTGGCCGTCAACGACCACCTTGCCATCCTGCAGGTCGACCGTCTGGCCGGCCGTGGCAACAACACGCTTGACAAGAACATCATGCTCGGAGGTGCCATCGGGGTTGTGAAACACCACGATATCGCCCTGCTTGACGGGCTGACCGAGCTCGAGGCTCACCTTTTGCGCCAGGATCTGGTCGCCAATCTCGATTGTGTCCTCCATAGAGCCGGTGGGCACCACAAAGGGCTCGACCACAAAGGTGCGGATCAGGAAGGTGGCCACAAGCGCGATCGCGATGACCGCGATCCACTCAAAAGCGCCCCTCAACGCGGAATGTTGCGTAGGAACCATACTCACTCCTCGCTCTGCGAATACGAAGCGTCAAGGATCTCCTGCGCATATGCACGCTCCTGGGGCGTGAGCCGCGCAGTCTCGATCAGGTCGGGACGCCAGCGGCAGGTGCGCTCGATGGCGTTCTTGCGGCGCCAAGCGTCGACCTTGGCGTGATCGCCACTCACGAGCACCGGCGGCACGCCCTCGCCGTTGAACTCGGCGGGACGGGTGTACTGCGCGTACTCGAGCAGGCCTCCGTCCTCGGCGGTCGAGAACGACTCGTCCACATTGCTCATCTCATCGCCCAGGGCGCCGGGAATCAGGCGTACGACGGCATCGGCAACGACCATAGCGGGAAGTTCGCCACCCGTAAGCACATAGTCGCCGATCGACAGACGCTCGTCGGCATACGCATACGCACGCTCGTCGACGCCCTCGTAGCGGCTGCACACAAACAGCAGGCGCTCACTTTTGAGCAGGCGCTCGGCCACATGCTGCGTAAAGGGCTCGCCACAGGGGGTAAAGAACACCACAGTGGGCTTGGGACCCTCTGCGCTAATGGCCTCGATGGCCTCTGCGATAGGCTCGACCTTCATGAGCATGCCCTGCCCGCCGCCGTACGGCTCGTCATCGACGGTACGATGGCGGTCGTGCGTCCAGTCGCGCAGGTTATACGCCTTAAAATCAAAAAGGCCGGCCTTGCGGGCGCGGCCCAAAATCGACGTGGACATGACGGGCTCAAACATCTCGGGAAAGACCGAAAGGGTCTCAATCAGCATGTTGTCCTCCCTACTTGTCCATATCAATCAGGCCGTCCATAACATGGACGGAAATTGTTCCTGTGTCGGGAAGATCGAGCACGACCTGCTCGATCACGGGAATCAGTACCTCGCCGTACCGATCGCCCTCGACAACCCAAACATCGTTAGCGGGCGTCGACATGATCTCGACGATCGTGCCGAGCGAACCGAAGCGCTCGTCGACCACCTCGCGACCCATCAGGTCGGTATAGGCAGCGTCGAGCGAATCGAGCTCAAAGTCGTCACGATTTGCCAGCACGTAGCATCCCGTGATGCCCTCGGCGGCCGTCAAGTCGTCAATGCCCTCAAACGAGACCAGATCGCCATCGCCCGTATCGGTGACGGACACGACCGTGCAAAAGCGGTCGCGCTTGAGCGCCGGCGGCGTCAGGGCGACGCGCATACCCGGCTCTAATACAGAAGGAAGCCCCCGCAGCGGCTGCGCGAGGACCTCCCCCTTCCTTCCGTGCGGCTTGACCACACGGGCGATGTTTTTGTACTGGGACCTCAAGGTCCTAGCCCAGAACCTCTACCTCGACAGCAGTGTCGAGGCGAGCGGCCAGTGCACGGGCGAGCGTGCGAATGGCCTTGATGGTACGGCCACGACGGCCGATGACCTTAGCGACGTCATCCTCGGCGACCGAAACCTCAATCGTAGAGGCGTCGTCACCATCGATGACCTCAAGGCTCACGGAATCCGGGTCGTCGACGATCTGAACAACGAGATATTCGACGAGATCGGCGATGCGATCTGAGAGCATTGCCTCACCCTCGAGCTGTGCAGCGTCAACCTCAGGCACGATTTACTCCTCGGCGCCCTCAGCGGCCTCAGCGGCAGCCTTAGCGGCCTCGGCCTCTTTGGCGAGCTGCTTCTTGGACTTCTTGACGACGGTCTCGGTCTTCTCGCCCTCGTTGGCGGCCTTGACCAGAGCGGCGACGGCGTCGGTGAGCTGAGCGCCCTTGGACTGCCAGTCGGCGATCTTCTCGAGGTCGAGGTTGATGGTCTTGGGGGCGGTCATCGGGTTGTAGCGGCCAACCTCCTCGATGATACGACCGTCACGCGGGGCGCGGGAATCGGCGACGACGACACGGTAGTACGGACGCTTCTTAGCGCCGTGACGAGCAAGGCGAATCTTGACTGCCAAAGGAAACTCCTCCAACCAAGCAGCTTTAGGCTGCAACTACAAACAAACAGTTGAACATAATACGCCATCGACGCGGGCAGGTGAAGTCCGTGAGACCAACTTCTTCGGTGTAGTCGAGGGCAAATCCATATCTTAGACAAGAATTCGGGATTTGCAAGCACATACACGCACCCCACATGAGCTGCGCGGTATACTCATGACATGGAAAGACGCGAACATACATACGGTTATGAGGATGCCATGGGCGTCACGCCGCCTCCCTGGACGGGTCCGGCGGTGGGCCTCATGGACCTCGATGCGTTTTTTGCGAGCGTGGAGATGCTCGACCATCCCGAATGGCGCGGAAAACCGCTCATCGTGGGCGGAGACGCCGATTCGCGTGGCGTCGTGTCCACGTGTTCATATGAGGCACGTCGCTTTGGCGTGCACTCTGCCATGGCCTCGGCCGAGGCGCAGCGCTTGTGCCCGCAAGCCATTTGGACGCATGGGCATTTTGATCGCTATCGTGAGGTCAGCGCGCAGGTCATGGCAATTCTCGCTGACGAGACCCCGCGCGTTGAACGCGTATCCATCGACGAAGCCTTTATCGATATCACACCGGGTCGCTTTGCGCCCGAAGACCCGCTGCTGGTTGCGCGGCGTATAAGCGACCGCGTGGCAGGGCTGGGAGTGACCTGCTCCATTGGCGTGGGCTGCAACAAGACGGTCGCAAAGATCGCAAGCGAGCGGGATAAGCCGTTTGGGCTGACCATCGTGCGCCCCGGAACCGAGCAGCGCTTTTTGGCCGCGCTGCCGGTATCTGCCATGAGCGGCATCGGACGCTCGGCCGAGGAGCGACTGCGCCGCATGCGCATCTACACCCTCGGCGAGCTTTCGCGCGCGCCTGAGTCCACACTGGCCTCTATTTTTGGCGTCAACGGCGAACGCATGCGCCAGCGTGCGCTGGGACTCGAAATCTCTGAAGTCACGAGTCTCGACGAAGAGCGCGAGGTCAAGTCGGTCAGCAATGAACGCACCTTTGCGAAAGATTTGACTGAGCGTAGGGATATTGAGGCGGCGATTGCACTGTTGGGAGAGTCAGTGGGACGCCGTCTGCGCCGTCAGGGGCTGACGGGTGCCACGGTAACGCTCAAGCTTAAGTATTCGTATGGAAGCGGTCGCTCGGCACAGCGCCGACTGCTTCATCCGACCGACGATGAGAACATCTTCGTGGCGGTTGCGCTCGAACTGCTCGACAACATCTGGCAGGAAGGCATGCATGTTCGCTTAGCAGGCATCGGCATGAGCGATTTCGACCACCAAGGCGGGATCCAAACCGACCTGTTCTGCGAAGTCGACGACCGCGGAGCCCAATCCAGCGACCGACGCGACCTCTCCGTCGCTATCGACGCCGTCCGAGACAAATTCGGCGACACCGCCCTTTCCTTCGGCCGCCAATCCCGCTTCAACGATTAACCGCCTTTGGGCAAAAAGAAAGCCGGGCAGGTGCGGAAAACCGCAACTGCCCGGCGATATGCATGAGGGTAGCTAAACCCCGTCTCAAATGAGCTACTAGAGGAGGTCGAGGGGGAGCTGGGGGGCGTCTCCCCAGAGTTTCTCGAGGCGGTAGAAGTCGCGGGCTTCGGGAGTGAAGACGTGGACGACAACCGAACCGTAGTCCATGAGCATCCAGGTCTTCTGCTCGCGACCCTCGATGGAGAACGGGTGCTCGCCGCAAGCCTCGGCGACCTTCTCCTCGATCTCGTCGACGATAGAATCGACCTGGCGGTTGTTGGTACCGGTGGCAAGCACAAAGTAGTCGCATACGTCGGAAAGCTCGGTCAGGTCGAGCACCTGAACGTCCTCGCCCTTCTTGTCGTAGGCGGCCTGCGCGGCGGCGCGGGCGACATCCTCGGCAGCGACACCGCTCGCGGACAGCGAGGCGGCAGTGCGGTCGGACGTGGCAACGAAACTCTTGTGCTCCACACCTTCAAGAATCTGCTCGCCGGTCATGGTCTCGTCGGCCATGGAATACCTCTTTCTAGACAGCCCGAGCTAGCGCAGCTGGGCGTAATGGTTGTAAATCGTAATAGCCGTGGGATAAAGATAGCGCCCGGACTGGATCACATAGACCAGACCCTGCGCAAAACAGGAGAAGAACAACTCATCGAGCGTCGACTCCCCCACCATCTCGCGCAGGGCATGCGCATAGTCGCCGTGGCGGTTGGGCTCGATGGCATCGGCCACAAAGACCACCATATCGAGCGGCGTCATGTCACAGGCACCCACGGTATGACGGTCGACAGCCTGGAAAACGGCCGGCGACAGTTCGGGAAAAAGCTGCGGAAGTTCATAGGCGGCAACAGGGCCATGCAAAAGCGGCGTCGCGGCGGAAGGAGAGCCGGCAATCTTAATGCCGTAATGCAGAGCGCGCGTAACCAGCTCGTCGTCGGAGAGCACTTTGTCCCAGTCGTGGATCAGACCGGCAGCAGCGGCATCAAAGCGGTCAACGCCGTAGACCTCGGCCAGATGAAGTGCGGTCTCGGCAACACCCAGCGAATGCACATAGCGCTTGCGCTTATCCTTCATGCGAACATCGAGCAGCTCTTGAATGCGCTTGAGCAGCGCGCGCTCATCGCCCTCAAACTGATCCTCTACCGACAACGTAGACCCCCATCACTCAAAATCTTCTTGGCCCAAATCGGCATATAGCCTGCGTTTGCGAATGTAGCCGAGCACGGACTCGCTCGTAAGATAGCGCACGCTCATACCGCGGGCAACACGCTTGCGAATGTTCGTCGAGCTGATCGCCAGCGCCGGAATCTGAATATAGCGCACGTCGAACGGCAGCCCCGACTCTTTGATTCGGGCACGCGCCGTATCGATATCAAAGCCCGGTCGCGTCGCCGCAATAAAGGTAGCAAGCTCAGCGATTCGTTCGGCATCATGCCAAGTCACAATATCGATAATCGCGTCGGCGCCCGTAATAAAGTAGAGCTTTACCTGCGGCGGGTAAAAGTCGCGAAGGGCATGAAGCGTATCGGCCGTATAGGTTACACCCGGACGGTCGATCTCGAACCGGCTCGCCAAAAAGGCCGGGTTCGCGGCGGTGGCGAGGACCGTCATGGCATAACGGTCCTCGGCAGGCGTCACCGGCTTGTCAAGCTTAAAGGCAGGAGAGCCCGCCGGCATAAAGAGCACAGCGTCCAAGTCGAGCGACTCGCGCGCCTGCTCGGCGGTCACCAGGTGCCCGTAATGGATGGGATCAAAGGTGCCACCCATAATGCCGAGCCTAAACTCCTGCCCGTCCTCTAGAGGAAGCTCGGGCAGACCGATTCCACCGCGCAGCGACATGGCTTACTCGCCCTCCGAGGTCTCGGCATCGCCCGCGGCATCCGCCGCATCGACAACCTCGACTCCCTCATCCGCAGCATCGGCCACGTCAATGGCTTCAACGGCAACGTCCTCGCCAGCATCCTCGAGCTCCTCGTACTCCGAGAAGTCCTCGGCGCCCTCAAAGTCAAAGGCGCGCTGGCAAATGCGGACCTCGTCGCCCGCACGGCAACCGGCCTTCTCGAGCGCGTCGTCAACACCCATACGCGCAAACTTATGCTGCAGGTAAATGACGGCTTCCTCGTTTTCCCAGTCGGTCTGGATGACCATACGCTCAATGGCACGACCGACCACGCGGAAGGCACCGGGCTCTTCCTGAACAATGCGGAAACGCTTCTCACGCTGCAGGCGACGGCGCTCCCACTCATCGTCGCGCAGAACGACCGGCTCATCCGAGACAGCCAACTCGGCGCGCAGCTTAGCCACCTGCTCGCCCACGGCAAGCATCAGCGTGTTGAGGCCGGCGCCCGTCACGGCAGACACGGCAAAGAACATATGTCCATCGTCGAGCGCTGCGCGCTTGAGGTCGGCAATCTTGTCGGCCGTGCCCGGCGCATCGCACTTGTTGGCAACGACGATCTGCGGACGCTCCGAAAGCTCGGCGCCATACTGCTCGAGCTCGCGGTTGATGATGTGGTAATCCTCGACCGGATCGCGATCCTCAAAACCACCCGTCATGTCGACGACGTGCATGATCAGGGCCGTACGCTCAATGTGGCGCAGGAACTGGTGACCCAGGCCCTTACCCTCGCTCGCGCCTTCGATAAGACCGGGGACGTCGGCAACGACGTAAGAATATTCACCGGCACGCACCATGCCGAGGTTCGGCACGAGCGTGGTAAACGGGTAGTCAGCAATCTTGGGACGGGCGGCACTCATGCGCGCGATGAGCGATGACTTACCCACGGAGGGAAAGCCCACGAGCGCGGCATCGGCCATAAGCTTCATCTCGAGCTCGATCCAGTGCTCCTCGGCCGGTTCGCCCAACTGGGCAAAGGCCGGAGCGCGACGCACCGACGTCACAAAGTGCGTGTTGCCCAGACCGCCGGCACCGCCGGGCGCCACGACGACGCGCTCGCCGTCGTGCACCAGGTCGGCAATCTCAAACATCGGGGTCTGCGTCTCGGGATCGAGCTCGCGCACCACGGTACCCATAGGGACCTTGAGAATCAGGTCCTCGCCGCTCTTGCCGTTACGACGGGCACCCTGCCCGTGCGTGCCGCGCTCGGCGCGAAAGTGATGCTTAAAGCGGTAATCGATCAGCGAAGACAGCTGAGCATCGGCCTGGATGACGACATTGCCGCCACGACCGCCGTCGCCGCCATCGGGGCCGCCCTTGGGGACAAATGCCTCGCGCCTAAACGACATGCATCCGGCTCCGCCGTCGCCGCCGCACACGTTAATGCGGCTGATATCGGTGAACTGTGACAACAGAATCGCCTCCTACAAAAAAGAGGGAGACCCTTGAATCCTAAAACTCAAGTGCCTCCCACATATGTGCTCTATGAAGGGTGAATTACGCGTTCGCGAGCGGGCGTACGCTGACCCTGTGCTTGATACCCTTGTGGAACTCAACGGTACCGTCGACCAGCGCGAACAGCGTGTCGTCCTTACCACGGCCAACGTTCTCACCCGGGTGGATGTGCGTGCCGTGCTGACGGACGAGAATCGTGCCCGTGGTTACCGTCTGGCCGGCATAGCGCTTCGTGCCAAGGCGCTGACCGCGGGAGTCACGGCCATTACGGGAGGAACCGAGTCCTTTTTTGTGTGCCATTGTGTATACCTACTCTTTCGTTACGAGTGTAATCTACTCGGCGACGGGAGCCTCGGCAACAGCCTCAGCCTCTGCCTTGACAGCCTTCTTGGCGCGGGAGGTAGCCTGAACCTTCACGATCTTCAGCTTGGTGAGCTGCTGACGGTGACCCTTCAGACGACGATAGCGCTTGCGCTTGTGGAACTTGAAGACCAGCTGCTTCTCGCCCTTGAACTGCTCAACGATCTGAGCGGTAACCTTGGCCTTGGCCAGCTTGTCGGGATCGGTGACGATCTTCTTACCATCGTTGAGGAAGATAACCGGCAGGGTGACCTTGTCGCCCTCATTGCCCTCGATCTTCTCGACGGTGATGACATCGTCGGTGGCGACCTTGTACTGCTTGCCGCCCGTGTTAACGATTGCGTACATGTTTACTTGCCCTTCATGCATCAGTTAGTGCAACAGTCGAATATAGTAGCAGGCGAAAATACCCCCGTCAACGAGTATGTGGAGCAAATCCACAAGTTCGCACAGGTATGGGGCTGACGAGTCGGCCCTCGTCGTCCTCGCATGCTTGATTCTGACGCTCGACATCGTAGGAGCAGATGGTCACGAGGTCTTGCATACCGGTGGAAACAATAGGTGCATCCACGCCCGGGGTCAAGCCCTGCAACAAAACATCAGCAGCAGAAAGCAAAATTTCCGGACGCATGGAGCCCTCGTTGTCGGCATGGGTGTCGAGCATGAGCACCAAATGGTCTGGGCGCTCCCCCGCCGTGAGCTCATAGCCCACGAGCGTGTGATCCAAATCCAAGCGCTTGCTCTTTTTGCCGCGCGCGTAGTCGATGCCGTGGCCCGCGCGCAGCGTGTCGATCGCACGACGCACCTCGTCGGCGCTTACGGGCGCCTCGGGATCCAAGTGCAGGTCGATGCGATACGACAGGCGCGTGAGCTGCGCCGTCAACGCCGGCGTGCGCACGTCGATGTACGCCGCCTCGATGGGCGCCAGATCGGCCGGAGACGCCGCAGCCAGGCGCCCAAACGCCTCGTCGAGCGCCACGAACTCGGTCATAAACAGGTCATACCACTCGCAGGTCGACGACGTACCCACCGGCAGCGCCGAAGAGAAGCCCACGCGCATGTGCGGAGAGAAGCCCTGCGTGACGGCATAGGGAAGTCCCGCACGGCGCACGATGCGCTCAATGGTATGGATTACTTCGAGATGGCCCAGGTACTTAAGGCGATCGCGCTTGCCATAACGAACACGAAGCCTAAAGAGCGAGGGGTTGTCGGTCAGGCGTTCACTCATGCGCGATCACCCATCAATACATTCTTGGCGTGGAGCGTGGGGCAGATCCCGCAGCCGGTGCACGACGTGCGGGTACAGTCGGGAGTCGTGACGCCCTCGAGCGAGCGACGGTACTCGCGCTCGAGGAAGCCGCGCGTGCAGCCGGGGCTCACGTGCTCCCACGGCAGGCGCCAGTCCAACTCGTAGGGCAGGTGCACGAGCTCATTGAGGTCGATGCCGTTTTTGGCAGCAGCTTCCTTCCAGTTATCGAGCGAGAAATGCTCTACCCAGGCGTCAAAGCGAGAGCCCGAGCGCCAAGCATCAATGATGACGGGCATCATGTCACGACCGGCGCGGGAAAGCGCGGCCTCGATGAGCGAGGTCTCGGCATCGTGGTAATGCACGCGGACGGCACGGTTGCGAACGCTCGTGATGAGCAGCTTCTGGCGACGCTTGACGTCGTCGTAGTCGAGCTGCGGGCACCACTGGAACGGCGTGGCAGCCTTGGGGATAAAGACCGAAACCGAGATGGACACCGAGATCGAGCCGCGACGAGCCTTGGGCACCACGGAACGACCGAGCTCCAGCACGTGATCGGCCAGATTGGCGATGGCCACGATGTCCTCGTCGCGCTCGCCGGGAAGGCCCATCATAAAGTAGAGCTTCATGCGGTTCCAGCCGGCCTCGAAGGCCGCCTTGGCCGCACGGTCCAGGTCCTCTTCGGTCACGTTCTTGTTAATGATGTCGCGCATGCGCTGGCTGCCGGCCTCGGGCGCGAACGTCAGTCCGCCCTTCTTTTCGCCGGCGACCGACTCGGCCATATCCACGCCAAACGAATCCAGGCGCTGCGAGGGAATGGACACGCGAATGCCCGTATCTTCCAGACGGCGGTTCAGGCGACCGAGTACATCGCGGATGCAGGAGTGATCGGTGGTCGAAAGCGAGGTCAGCGACACCTCGTCATAGCCGGTCTTTTCCAGACCCTGAATCACCGACGAGACGATCTGGTCGGCCGAGCGCTCGCGCACCGGGCGATACGTCATACCGGCCTGACAAAAACGACAGCCGCGGGCGCAGCCGCGCAGGATCTCGATAGACAGGCGATCGTGGACCAGCTGCGCATAGGGCACGCACGACTGCGACAGCGGATTCGTGGCGCCGAAATCCTCGACGACGCGCTTGTAGACCACGGTCGGCGCATCCTTGCCCTCACGCGGCACGGTGTAGCCATGCGGCGAGCAGGGATCGTCGTGACGAACCTCATAGAGCGACGGCACGTAGTTGCCGGCAATGGATGCAAGCTGCTCGACAATCTGCGCGCGCGGGACCCCTTCATCACGCAGGCGGCGATGCAGCTGGCAGGTCTCGAGCAGCGATTCCTCGCCCTCGCCGATGAGGATGGCATCGAAGAAGGCCGCGTACGGCTCGGGGTTGTACACCGAGGGGCCGCCGGCGATGATAATGGGGTCGTCTTCACCTCGGTCGGCCGCTAACAGCGGAATGCCAGCGAGGTCGAGAGCCTCGAGGAAGTTCGTCACCGCCATCTCGTGCGGAAGATGCAAGCCGACAATATCAAACGAAGCGACCGGCGCTGCACCCTCGAGCGACAGCAGCGGAATACCCGCCTCGCGCATGGCATCACCCATATCGGGCCACGGCACATAGCCACGCTCGCAGGAGATGCCCTCGGCCTGGTTAAGGATGTTGTAGAGGATGGCGATGCCCTGGTTGGGCAGACCAACCTCGTACACATCCGGGTAGATCAGGCAGCAACGGTAGTCGGCATCGGCCTTGGAAAGCGTGCCCCACTCGTGATCGATATAGCGACTCGGCTTCTCGACCTTGGCGAGCAACGGCTCAATTAAATGAAAACAGTCTTGGTATGCAACGCGCAACGGAAAACCCCTAAGCAGCGAGATCTGATGCGTCCTGATAGGACGCCATAGGACGGGTAGCGCCCGCGACCGTGGTCACCAGATCGCGAACGCGGGAGAACGTGGCAGTGACCACCTCGTTGGCACGGCTGTAGTCGACATCGCGCTCGTAGAGCGAAACGAGCGCACGGCCCATGCCATAGGTGCCCGCGGCAGCAGTGAGCGCCTTGACGGCAAACCCAATATGCGGCGTCTGCTTGACGAGCGCGCGGGTGACCGCGCGGATCACAAGACCGCCGGCAAGCACGCCCGCGACCTCGTAGCCGCGCTCAGGCTTAATGCCGCGTCCAAAGACGGCAGCGAGCTCAAAGAGCATGCCCACCTGCGCCAGCGCCATAACGGGATAATCGGCGCCCGGCAAAAACACCAGCGCACCGGTCGCCATATTGGTGAGCGCGCACGAGGTGATGATACGATTGGCCGCCGCGATGCGCATGAAGGCAAAGTTCGCCGCAAAGGCCGTTTCCTTGTCGGTGCGATCGAGAATCCAGCGGGCAAGCGTCTCGAGCAGATACGTCTTATCGGTTGCCGCTACCACGCCGAGCATGGGCGTGGACTCCTCGATAAACGGCACCTCCACAGCAGACTCGGCAAGCACGCACACGGGCGCGCCGGCGATCACGAGCTCCTGTACGGCACTCTCCAAGCGGTCGGAACCACACGAGAGCACCAGCACCACATCGGTATCGGTCTTTGGAGCAATTCGCTCCTCCCCCAGACGCTCGACGCGCACAATACCCGAGGTCGTTTGCGGCACAAAGGCGTCACGCACCGTCTCGGCCAGAAAGCGCGAGGCGGACGAATCCAGATAGACCGAGACGCGCACCGGCGTATCGGAATCCTTCTTAACGGACGCGCCCATCTTAAAAGCGCGGGTCAGCTTATCTACGGGAATTTTCATAGCAAACCCCTCCAGCGGTTACGCGGCGCCCGAACGATGCCGCCATATGGATTGTACGATACCCACCGTCAGCAGCTGAATCATCATCGAAGACGAACCGAAGCTAATAAACGGTAGCGGAATACCGGTAATCGGCATCATGCCGATGCACATGCCGATGTTTTCGAAAGTCTGAAACGCCCACATGCCAACGATGCCCACACACGAAAGACGCAAAAACAGCGACTCACACTTAAAGGCGACGCGAATCGTCGAAAAGATCAGCAGCACGTAGAGGCACAGGAGCAAAAAGGAACCGCAAAAGCCAAAGGTCTCGGACAGGAAGGCGAAGACGAAGTCGGTGTGGAACTCAGGCAGAAAGCCGCCGGCCGACTGCGTCGCATGGCCCAAACCCTTACCAAAGAAGCCGCCCGAGCCAACGGCGATAAGCGACTGCTGCAGGTTGTAGGCATCGTCCGAATCGGCATTATCGGGGTCGATAAAGACCGTCAGACGGTTCATCTGATACTGCTTGATGAGCACATCGTGGCCGAGCAACGAATCAAAAACCGAATCGAGCGCCAGAACGAGGGCCACCAGGCCCACGAGCAGGGCCAGGGTCGACAGCACCCATTCGCGGCGTGCGCCGCTCATACAAATGACGATGGCGCCCGAAACCAACACAACCAGGCCCGAGCCCAGGTCGCCCATGGCAACGACGGCCAAAAACGGAATGGACAGCATGCCGCAGAGCTTGACGTAGTCGCGAACGGTATCGATGCGACCGTTATACTGCGAGCCAAGCGTAGCAATAAAGAAGATGGTGATGAGCTTGGCAAGCTCAACCGGCTGGAACGTCAAACCGATACCGGGAATCTTGATCCAGCCCGTCATGCCCAGACCGCCCGTATAGGACAGGCCCGGAATCTTGGGCGAGAAGATCACGATCAGGTCGATGACGAGCAACGCCGTCGAGAAATTGGAAATACCGCGCAGGTCGGTACGCCAGACCAACACCGCCAGCACCGCTCCGATGCCGATTCCCAGCAGATGGCGTGAGAACGAAGCATCGGCCTTAAACTGCGAAGCCGACCAGATGATGATGGCACCGTAGGCGACGAGCGCCACAGTGGCCACGAGCACACCGATATGCACCTTTTGGCGAAACGTGCCGCGCGAGGCCGAAAGTTGCTTGTTGACGCGGTCCAGGCTGCTGCGAGAGCCGGTCTTGGTTGAACGGAACAGATCCGCCGGAGAAAAATCCATCGCAACCTCCTATCGAACCGAAGAATCGCCCGAGGCCGAAGAGGTATCGGGCTCGTCATAAATCACGCCGAGCACGTCGCGCACGACATGCATCGCGGTATCTGAGCCGCCGCCGCCCTGCTCCAGGACGGTAGCGATGACATACTTGGGATCATCGGCCGGTGCATAGGCGCAGAACCACGCGTATTCGTCCTCGCCACTTTTCTCGCCCGTGCCCGACTTGCCGTATACCTGCGGCGTCAGGGTGCCAAAGTGAGCCGTCAGGGACGTCGATGCCGTGTAAATCACGTCATGCATGCCGTTGCGAACAAGAGCCAAATCCGAATCACTGTTGATCTTGGCCTCCAGGCGCTTCTTCTTGCCCTTGCCGTTGTACTTATAGGCATCACCGTCGCCATCGCGCGACACGGCAGACAAAAACACGTGAGGCACGTACTGTTTGCCGCCGTTGGCAAGACCCATATAGGCGCACGCCATCTGCAGGGGCGTCACCAGGATGTCGCCCTGGCCGATAGCAATGTTAGTCATATCGCCGGCATTCCACTTGCGGTCCTCGGCAGATGCGTCGGTGAAGTACGACTCTTTCCACTCGGCATCGGGAATACGGCCCGCGCCCTCACTCGGCAGATCGATACCGCAGGTCTTGCCTAGGCCCCAGCGACGAAAGACCTCCTGCAGGCCCTCGGAATGTTGCTCGTCATAAAAGAACGCCTTGCCCATGTCATAGAAGACGGGGTCGCACGAGTTGGCGATACCCGACTGCAGCGTCATGGTGCCGTGGCCAGACGTCAGCCAGCAGCGCTTGCCCCAAGCCTTGCCCAGGCCCGTCCAATAGCCCGTGCAGTTGGTTGTCTGCGTTGAAGTGTAGGTTCCAAACTCAAGACCGGCCAGTGCCGAGAGCGGCTTGATGGTCGAGGCCGACATGTACTGTCCGCTAATGGCGCGGTTGAGCAGCGGGTGCGAACCCTTGTCATCATTGAGCTCGGTCCACACGTCATTTGAGACACCACCGATAAAGACAGACGGATCGAACTTGGGCTGGCTCGCCATGCCCAGGATCTCGCCATTGTTGGGATCGAGACACACCACGGCGCCGTTGCCGGCATTACTGTAACCAGTGGTCTTGGCAAGCTCGATAGCGCTCGCCAGCGCCGTCTCACAGGCCTGTTGGATCTTAAGGTCGAGCGTGAGCTTAATGTCGGAGCCGGCCTTCGCGGGCACGGCACCGGCCTGACCGGTCACATTGCCCGAGGCATCGACCTTGACGGTCTGCTCGCCACGAATACCCTGCAGCAGGTTTTCGTAGTAGCTCTCAACGCCCGCCTGGCCCACGATATCGCCCGACTGGTACGTAATCTTGCCAGCAGAAGCATCATCATCGCCAGAGGTTTTCTTATTCTGAGCCTCGAGCTGCTCGGAGGTAATGGTGCCGGTATAGCCCAAGATATGGCATGCCGTCTCGCCATATGGATACTGGCGCTCGGTACGCTCGGCAATCTTGACGCCCGGGAACTCGCCGGCATGCTCCTGAATATAGGCAACCGTGGAGCGACGGACGTCCGTCGCGATGGTATGCAGGCTCTGAGCGCCCTCTGTATTGTCCTGAATATTGCGAAGGACCGCCACGTAAGGCATTCCAAGCACGTTGGCAAGATGGCGAACCAGGACCTCATCCTCGGCAAGGTCGCGGTAGGCCACGACAGCAAGTGAGGGACGGTTCTGGACAAGCGCCACGCCATTGCGGTCGAGGATGCGGCCGCGCACAGCAGGAGTGGTAACGGTGCGAGTCTGATTACTATTGGCCTGCTTCTCGTAATAGTCCGACGAGACCATCTGCATGCCCCACAGCTTGACGGCGAGCGCCGCAAACATCGCGCCCACACCCGTGGTGAGGATGGAAAAGCGGCCCTTAAAGGCGGTCACCGCGGTATTGCCCTCGCCCTCGGTGGCGCGCGGGGTCGTTCCATGCTGCGTATCGTAGGTAAAACGGGAATCGCCGCGACGCATGATGACCAGTGCGACCACGATGGCCACAACTAGCACGATACCGGCGATAATAACCGTCAACTGGGAAGACATCTACGGGCCTCCCCTATTTGAGCTTGCGGGTCTTGGGCTTAAAGCGCATACCCGTCTGGCGTCCGCCACGTGCGGAGAATCCATAGCCGGACTGTGGCACGACGCCGGACATCAAAAACGGAATGGCAACCAGACCCGTCAGGATCGAGGACGGCAGCGCATGGCCGAAGATCGCCACGACAAAGCTCGTCTCCAAACCCATAAACAGCAAGATGATGCTGTAGATCACATTAATGACGAGCGCGAAGGCGCCCACAGTGACGCCGCGCGCACTTGGGGTACCGCCCGTCTGACCGACGGCGCTGTGCACCAGGGCAAAAGAACCCACGGTCAGCAGGAGCGACATAATGCCCACCGGCACGGCAGCGGACAGGTCATAGAACAAGCCGCTGCAAAAACCGCACACGACGGCACGGGTCGGGTCGCCCGAGAACACGCTTAGGCACACCAGGATAATCATGAAGTTGACGCGACCGCCCGCAATGGAGATCTGCGGTGCCAGGCCTGCCTGCAGCAGCACGCACACGATGGCGGCGATTACAAACGTACGGGAGCTCATCCCCTGCTCGTGTAGATCCATGGACATGCCCCCTATTCGCTCGAGCCGGAATCGGTCGTCTCGGACGCGTCGGAACTGTCATCCGAACTCTCGTCCTTCGTCTTGGTCGCAGCGTCGCGCGACGTTCCCTGCGGCGTGCTATTAGCGGTGCTCACGTCCTCATCCGAAGCCGACTGTTCGTCGGTCAGCGAGGTGATGACCAGCACTTCCTCGTTGTTCTCGGCCGTGGTCTGAGCGCGCACCACAATGGTGTAGTACACGTCGTTTGCCGACTTCTCAACCGACGAGACGGTGCCGAGCGGTAGACCCTTGGGGAATACACCGCCAATGCCCGAGGTCACGATGATGTCGCCAACCTTAACATCGGAGTCGACGCTCACGTACTCAAGACGCAGCGTGCCGTCAGCCTGACCCTGCAGCATGCCCTGGGCGCGCGTGTCCTGTACCATGGCGGACACACCCGAGTTCTCGTCGCCAATAAGGCGCACGGTAGAGGTCTTGGCCGATACCTCGATAATCTGACCGATAACACCGGCAGAACTCGTCACGGGCATGTTGATGGTAAGGCCGTCGGCAGAGCCCTTGTCGATGGTTACGGTCGAGGTCCAGGCATCGCCCGAGGCACCAACGATACGAGCAGCGGTCGATTTGAGGTTGTAGGTCGACTGCAGGCCGACCAGCCCCTCCAGACGCTCGGCGGTCTTTTGAGCCTCGGAGAGCTCAGCAACCTTAGAGGTCAGCTCCTCGTTTTGCTTCTTAAGCTCGTCAAGCGTGTCCTGCGACGCCGTAAGGTTAGAGAACACGTTGCCGATCGCATTGAAGGGGGCCGCCACAGCCGAGCCCACAAAGCGCACCGGCGAGGTAATCGTCGTCACGCCCGAACGCACGGCATGAATCGGTCCTGCCTCGCCCTCGCGGATGTAAAACGTGAGCAGCAACACCGAAATCAGGCTGAAAACAATCAACGGGCGCATACCCGTTGATTGTCGCTTGGTATTCAGATTTGTGGAGAAACCCGAAGATCGTGCCAAATGGAATCCACCTTTTGGAAATTAAGCATTGGTCTGGACGAAGCCGCCATCAAACGCATTGGCCTCGAGCACGCGGGCACAGCCGTTAACGACGTTATCGAGCGCCGTGGGGCTGACGTTGACCGAAACACCGGTCTCATCGCGCAGGCGCACGTCGAGACCGCGCAGCAGCGCGCCGCCACCAGTCAGCAAAATACCGTAGTACATAAGGTCCGAGGCAAGATCGGGAGGCGTAGCGTCGAGTGCGTCCTTGACGGCCTTGGCCATCTCGTCGAGCGGCTTGTTGAGCGCGCGACGAATCTCCTCGCTCTCGATGCGCACGGTCTTGGGCAGACCGGTGATCACGTCGCGGCCGTTGACCTCGACGTCGAGCTCGTCCTTGAGCGGCACGGCGGAGCCGACCTTGATCTTGATGTCCTCTGCCGTACGCTCGCCGATGGCCAAGTTGTAGGCATCACGAACGTGCGTGAGGATGGCCTGATCGAACTCGTCGCCGGCAATACGGATGGACTGCGAGACGACGATGCCACCCATAGCGATAACGGCAACCTCGGTGGTACCGCCACCGATGTCGATGACCATGGAGCCGGTGGGTTCCTCGACGGGCAGATCGGCGCCGATAGCGGCGGCCATAGGCTCTTCGATCAGATAGGCCTGGCGAGCGCCGGCCTGGATCGTGGCCTCAAAGACGGCACGCTTCTCGACCGACGTGACGCCGGAGGGAACGCAGACGACAACGCGCGGACGCGGGGTCCACGGATAGCGCTTCTCGGAAGCCTTGTCGATAAAGTAGCGAAGCATGGCTTCGGTAACATCGAAGTCGGCGATGACGCCGTCCTTCAGGGGACGAACGGCCACGATGTTGCCGGGCGTACGGCCAAGCATGCGCTTTGCCTCGATACCGACCGCCAGGATGCGCTCGTCGTTCTTGTCGATGGCGACGACGGAGGGCTCACGAATGACGATGCCCTTGCCGCGCACGGAGACAAGCGTATTTGCGGTGCCGAGGTCGATGGCAAGATCGCCCGCATAGCTACCGAAGAACATATCCATCAAAGAAAACAACGCAACTCCTGATGTGTTGGATGATTGCTGGAAAACTACTAGCTCATCATACTAGCGCAAGCCCGGCACCTCACTTGCGGTGAAGCGCCGGGCAAAGCTAAATCCCATAAGGTCACTACTGGTTGTCAGCAGCCGAGAAATCCATATCGAGCGAGGAAACGGCCCAGCCGATATGGTTGTCGGAGCGCACGAATTTGACGGTGTACTCCTGCTCGCCGCCCTTGGACAGCGATGCCTTCACCTTAGCGGTCGTCTCGGTCATGGACTGATCCATGCCCTCGACGGACACGGTGGCGCCCTGCGGAATCGAAGAGATGATCATCGACTTGGCGTCCTCGGACAGACTCGAGGCCAGGCAAGACTCGGCCTTTGCGGTGTCACCGTCCCCGGCAGCCTGGAACAGATCGGAAACGACAGACTCCTGAGACGGGAAGCCAAAGCCGCGCGTGTAGGCAAAGCCCAGACCGCCCGCGGCGATCAAAATGAGCAGAAGCAGCACGATGAAGACTTTGAGACCCGTGTGGCGATGGCGACGACGGACCTTGGCCTGCTTACGATCCTGACGGTCCTGCTGGACCATCTCGGACTCGGACAGCGTAAAGAAGCCGGTGTCCGAGGGATCGGGCATAAACTGACCGGTCGCGCCCGTAGGATCGAGCGGATCGACGGCAGGAGCGTCCATCGCGGGCGTCGGAGCCGTGGCCATAGCCGTCTGGGCAGACAGCGCGGCAAGCGAATCGTGCACGCGGGCAAGCTCATCGGCCTGCTCGGAGGTGAGCTGGTAGATGCCATCTGCAGTAGCGGCGTTAAAGGCGTCGAGTGCGTCGGAGGGACGGCCGGCGGCAGAAAGCGCCTGACCCATGCCGGCGTTGAGCGCACGCGTGTCGTCGCGGGGGCCGGCAAAGTCGATAGCCGTGCGGTAGGTCTCCACGGCATCCGCCGGACGGCCGAGCTTAATGAAGCAACGACCAAGCTCGCCCAGTGCGGCGGCAGGAGCCGGATTGGCGCCGTCGATGGCAGCCTGACGGAAGGCAGTACCCGCGTTGGCATAGTCGCCCGACTGGAACAGCGCGTTACCCAGGCCCAGATAGGCCTTGAACGGCGTGGCATAGGAAGCATCCTGCGTAGCAGCAGAGAACGCCTGGGCGGCCGTCGTGTAGTCGCCCACGGCGGCGAGTGCCTTGCCGCGGTTGGTGAGCAGCGCGCCGCGCTTGCCGTAGGTGCCGTCATTGAGGGCAGCGGCGTAGGCCTCGGCGGCCTCGGCATACATGCCCAGGTGCATCAAGGCGTTGCCACGAAGGTGATCGGCCTCGCCCATAATCTCATCGGGAGTTTTTGCCGCCCCAAGCATCTGGGCTGCAGCGGAAAAATCACCCGCGCGGTAAGCGGCGCGGCCCTGTTGGATCAGCTGGCTATTCAAGGAAGTCCCCTTTACTCGTGAACGATCTCGACATGGACGATCTCGTCGCCGGCACGCAGCTGCGAAATCACATCGAGACCCTCGACCGTGGTACCAAAGACGGTGTAACCGGAATCGAGGTTATGCTGGGCACCCAGGCAGAAGTAGAACTGCGAACCCGCGGAATCGGGGTCCATGGAGCGTGCCATGGCAAGGGCACCATCGACATGGCTGTTGCGCGGATTGGTGGCAAACTCGCCCTTGATGCAGTAGCCGGGGCCACCGGTACCGGGCATGCCGTCGGGGCCCTCAAGACCAGCGGCGACGTCGGCGCCGGACATATCGCGGGTATTGGGGTCACCGCCCTGGATGACAAAACCGGGCACATAGCGATGGAACTTAAGGCCATCATAGAAGCCCATCGTAGAAAGCTCGCAGAAGTTCGCGACATGAATGGGAGCGCCATCGCCGTCAAACTTGACCTTGATGGTACCCTTCGACGTCTCGATAACGGCGCACTCGTCGCCGGCAAGCTGATACTCGGGCGTGTAGAGCTCTTTCTTAAAACCAAACATGTGGTTCCTTCCTCGTGCGTTTAAAGCATATTTGTAAGAATTGTAGCAATAAGCATGCGCTTACATCAATTGCGCACGTAGGTTATGCCGACTATGGCGAACTAATTTTAGGAACGCTGCTGCGGCTTCCAGGAGCCCACGTTGGCGTCGTACTGATTCAGCGCGCTGTTGCCGCTTTGAGCGATGGGCGCCAGGATCTCGCTTTGGTGAGAACTCATCGACTCGCCATCGGGAATGGCCAGCGAGATGTCCCAACTCTGGCAGATCACGTCGACGCGCTCGTACATCCACTCGGCAAGCTGCTTTAAGTGGGCGATGTCATCCGCATAGACCGTATCGTCCTGGTACTTAAGGTTGTTGAGCTCATCTTGCGTCTTTTTGATCTGGTCGCGCAGGGCGTAGGCACTCTGCGACAGCTCCTGACGGGTGGACAGCGGCGTTCGGAGATAGCCGTTGTTAAAGGAATCGATGACCTCGCCGATCTGGTCCTCGTCACCGTAGGACACGATGGTCTGATACAGACCGTCGAGCCTGGTATAGAGCTGATCATCGGTCAGCACGGTTTCTTCCTGGACCACCTCGGCAGAATCGTCTTGCTTGGTATCGTCCTCAGTCGCCTCGCCCTTTTGGCGCGTGGGGAAGGTGGTTTGTGCAGCTTGGCCAAACTGGTCGTAGAAGCCAGGCATGACACCCATGGGATCGGTCGTCACGAACCAATAGGCACCGCCGCAAACGACGGCAAGTACCGCGATGACGATGAGCGGCTTGGGGATATGACGCTTGTGCTTGTGATAGGCGTCCTCGTCGGGATGCACTTTGCGCTTGGGTTTTTGAGCATCGTCGTGCAGGGAAACGGGCGTGGGAATATCGACCTTGGGGATACCGAAATCCTTATCGAAAGCCGGCAGCACGCAGGTCTCGTTAGGATCGGCGGCGTCCGAAAGAACCGCGGCAGCTGAGGCGGGCGCATGCGGCACCTCGGTATCGATCTGCTCTTGCGTTAGGCGCGGAAAGCCCGCCGTGCGGCCCGCTGCCAGGTCGGATGCGGCCGCGTCCTCGGAGAGGATACCCGGAGCGGGGCGTCCGCATTTGGGACACGTACGATCGTGCGGAGAAAGACGGGCACCGCAGCCCTCGCAGAACACGAACTCGGTGTGCTCGGGGCCATCGCCCGGACCCACATAGGCGTTGCAGTAGGGGCAGAACGAGGCGCCGTCCTCGATAGTCTTAAGGCAATGCGGACAGATCACGGCATCCTCTTTTCGAAGCAATTCAAACAATCGAGGTTAGAGCATAACATCGCCACGGCCCCACAGGAGCAAGGCACCAATTCAACATCGCCAGGGCGCGTAGTTACTTCTTCTTTTTGCTTGGCATCGAGACTTTGATGCCTTGGGCGGACTTGGTCAAGCGAGAGCGCTTGGCTCCGGTACTCCTCTTTTTCTTGGGCTGGGCCTGGGCCACGCCCTCGAGTGCACGGGCCTCGGCCTCGCGAGCGGTGCGATCTTCGCGGCGCTGCGCCATGTCGGCGGCGACGCGCTTGGCAAAACGCTCGGCCGTCGAACCCGTCGAGCTCACCTTGCCGCCACCGCGACCCAGGTGGACGCGCACACCACGGCCAAAACCAGTTGCGGCATGACGACGACGCGGCTTGAGCGAATCTATCATCGTGGCGAGCTTAAAGAACACCGAGCAGGTAAAGACCACGATAACAGCCAAGATAACCATCTGGCCCATCGACAGGTTGGCAATAGACAGCAGCTCCGGGAATCCGATAACGCCCACCAGGATGCCGGCGACTACAAACACAAAGAGCACCACACGTAAGGGCGTGAGAGGCTGCGAGATGCGCCAGATTAGGCTGACGCTCGCCGCGCACGACGTAAGCAGGCACATCGTAGACAGCGTGAGCTGGCTAAAGCCAAACACGCGCGCCACAAAGATATCGAGCGCCGCAGCCAAAATGACCGCAATCGACGCCGGCAGTGCACGCTTGAGTACGTTCGTCAAAAACGCACCCTTCACACGAGCATTGTTGGGCTCCAGGCCCAACACAAAGCCCGGCGCGCCGATGCAGAAGAAGTTAATGAGCGTCATCTGGATGGGCTCGAAGGGGTACGGCGGCAGCGCGATACACAGCGCCGCCAGGCCCATCGAGAACAGCGTCTTGGTCAGGAACAGTGAGGCCGAACGCTGCAGGTTGTTGATGGAGCGACGGCCCTCGGCCACCACGGCGGGCATAGAGGCAAAGTCGTTGTCGACGAGTACGATCTCGGCCACGTTGCGCGCGGCATCGGAGCCAGCCGCCATGGCGACGGAGCAGTCGGCCTCCTTGAGCGCCAGCACGTCGTTGACGCCGTCGCCCGTCATGGCCACGGTGTGCTCGCGGCGCTTGAGCGCCTGCACGAGCTCGCGCTTCTGCTGCGGGGTCACACGACCAAAGACATGGTAGCGGTCCACTGCGGCATCGAGCTTGGCCGGCGTATCGAGCGTCGTGGCGTCCACATAAGCGTCCGCCCCCGGCACGCCCACCACGCGCGCGATCGACGACACCGTACGCGGGTCGTCGCCACTGATCACGTTGAGGGTCACGCCCTGCTCGTTAAAGTAGCCGATGGTTTCGGCCGCCGAAGTACGGATCTCGTCGCGGATGGTCACAAAGCCCACGGGCTCGGCCTCGCCCACCATATCGCCATCGGGCGAAAAGCCGTCCACGCGCGCTACCACGAGCACGCGGCAGGTATCGGCAAGCTCGGCGACACGGTTCTCGACCTGCGAAAACACACGATCGGAGAGCACAAACTGCGCCGCACCCATCACATAGGAGCCCTGCGCAAACGACGCGCCGCTCCACTTTTTGGAGGACGAGAACGGAATGACCGACAGCGGCTCAGACACCTCGACCGGGCGATCGGCGTAATAGTTGAGCAGCGCCTGGCAGGTCTCGTTGGCATCGGCCGAAGTCGCACGCGCGACGTTAGCCAGCGCAAAATCGAGCACCGTGGTATCGACGGGAACGGCCGCCTCGTCCGAGCCGGCGTCTAGGCTCACGCCCTCAACCGGCAGCGGATACGTGCCCTCGACCTCCATGCGGCCCGACGTGATGGTGCCCGTCTTGTCCAGGCACAGTACATCGACGCGAGCGAGCGTCTCGATGCAGTAGAGCTGCTGCGCCAGCACCTTGCGGCGGGCCAGGCGCACCGTGGCGATGGCAAGCACCGACGAGGTCAGCAGCACCAGGCCCTGCGGGATCATGCCCAGCAGGGCGCCCACCGTGGACAGCAGCGCCGACGAAGGCACATGACCAGCCAACAGCTCGGAGAAGCACCACGAAAGCGCGCTATCGCCCGGGGTTCCCGCGGCATCCCACAGCTCGCTCACACTCGAGGCAAACGACGCCAAACCGAGCGGGATCATGATGATGCTCGCAAAGCGCACGATGGCGTTAAGCGCGTTCATGATCTCGGAATTGACCTTTTTGACGTACTTGGCCTCGTTATTAATTTTGGCCACGTAGTTGTCGGCGCCGACATGGATCACGCGGGCGCGCAGCAGGCCCGAGTCGATAAAGCTGCCGCTCATGAGCTCGGAACCGGGCTGCTTCTTAATAAGGTCGCTCTCGCCCGTCAGCAGGCTCTCGTTCACGAGCGCCTCGCCCGATACCACCACGGCGTCGGCCGGAATCTGGTCGCCGCGCCCCAGGCGGATGATGTCGTCGAGCACGATCTGGTCCAGGTCGAGCTCCACCTCGGCGCCGTCGCGCACCGCGATGGCCTTCTTGGAGGTCAGCAGTGTGAGCTTATCGACCATCTTCTTGGAACGCATGGACTGGATGACGCCAATAGCGGTATTAAGGAACACCACGAACAGGAACGTCAGATTCTTAAACGAACCGGTCAAAATGACCAGGAACGCCAAGATCACGTTGATCAAATTGAACAACGTGCAGAGGTTCTCGATGATGAGCTCTTTGACCGACTTGGTCTTGAGCTCCATGTTGCGGTTGATCTTACCGGCGGCGATGCGCTCCTCGACCTCGGCGGTCGAGAGTCCACGCTCGATATCCGTTGCTGCCATACCACGTCCCATCACGTCGCGTCGGTATAAGAAAAACCGCCCGGACCATGCGAGGTTCGGACGGTCTTACGTTCGATGGTGCCCCATGTTGGATTCGAACCAACGGCCTTCTGCTCCGGAGGCAGACGCTCTAATCCCCTGAGCTAATAGGGCCAACGTTTGGCATTATACCCAAGTGCACCACGGGCTATCAAAATATAAGAAAAAGCTTTGCAATTCCGAGGAAGACGCGGCGCAACGGCCCACTTTAGAAGGCAAAAGCGAGTCAGATAGTATAAACTCTCATGCACCATATATACACGGCTCGCGATGCGGGCCGTTTTTGCAAAAGTTATCCATCGAGGTGAGAGGCACACCATGATTGCAATTTTAAAGCAGAGCGCCAGCGACGAGGCCGTCGGCCATATCGTCAGCTGGATTGAGAAAAAGGGCCTGAAGACCGACGTCTCGCGCGGCGAGAACGAGACGATCATCGGCCTGGTGGGCGATACGACCAAGATCGACCCGTTCCTGCTCGAGTCCATGGATGTCGTCGAGCGCGTGCAGCGCGTCTCGGAGCCGTTCAAGCGCGCCAACCGCAAGTTCCACCCCGAGGACTCCGTCATCGACTGCGGCCACGGCGTCAAGATCGGCGGCGACCAGTTCCAGGTCATCGCCGGTCCCTGCTCCGTCGAGGGCGAGAACCTCATCCGCATCGCACGTCGCGTAAAGGCCGCCGGCGCCACGATGCTGCGCGGCGGTGCCTACAAGCCCCGCACCTCCCCCTACGCCTACCAGGGCATGGGCCCCGCCGGCCTCGACCTGCTGTGCGAGGCGTCTGCCGAGCTCGACATGCCGATCGTCACCGAGATCATGGACCCACGCGACGTGCAGGTCTTCCTGGACAAGAAGATCGACGTCATGCAGATCGGCGCCCGCAACGCCCAGAACTTCCCTCTGCTCAAAGAGGTCGGCAAGACCAAGACTCCGGTCTTGCTTAAGCGCGGCATGTCCGGCACGATCGATGAGCTGCTCATGGCCGCCGAGTACATCATGAGCGAGGGCAACGACAACGTCATCCTGTGCGAGCGCGGCATCCGCACCTTCGAGACCCGCACCCGCAACACCTTCGACCTTAACGCCGTGCCGGTGCTGCACCACCTGTCGCACCTGCCCGTCGTCGCCGACCCCAGCCACGCCACCGGCTACACCCGCTACGTCGAGCCCATGGCGCTCGCCGCGACCGCCTGCGGTGCCAACGGCCTGGAGATCGAGGTCCACGACGAGCCGAGCCGCGCCTGGTCCGACGGCGCCCAGGCCCTCACCCCCGATCAGTTCGACGACACCATGCGCCGCATCCGAGCCATCCGCGAGGTTGTCTGCCAAGAGACCATGGAGTAGCCCATGGGTACGGTGAGAAACGCGCGCGTTAACCAGGGCGGCCCCAAGTGCGCCGGCATCGTCGGCCTTGGCCTCATCGGCGGTAGCTTTGCCCGCGGATATGCACAGGCGGGCGTCCGCGTGCTGGCCTGGGACCCCGATGGCGATGTCATGACGGCCGCCAGCATGGGCACTGTCGCCGGAGAGCTCAACGACAAGACACTCGGCGAATGCGACATCATCGTCCTGGCCTGCTACCCCGAGGCCTGCATCGAGTGGCTCGAGACGCACGCCAAGGCGCTCGCCGACGCCACCGACACCGACGCCATCATGGGCCCCGTGGTAATCGACACGGTGGGCGTCAAGGGCATCGTGTGCGAACGCGCCTTTGAGCTTGCCCGCGAGCACGGCTTTTACTTTGTGGGCGCGCACCCCATGGCGGGCACGCAGTACTCGGGCTATGCGCACTCCCGCGCCGGCCTGTTCCAGGGCGCTCCGCTCGTGCTCGTGCCGCCCGCGGTGGACGACGCGCTCAAGCTGGAGCTTTTGGGCCAGGTGCGCGAGATGGTGCGCCCCTTGGGCTTTGGCAAGTTCAGCGTGACCAGCGCCGCCGAGCACGACCGCGTCATCGCCTTCACGAGCCAGCTTGCGCACGTGGTGTCCAACGCCTACGTCAAGAGCCCGACCGCCCAGGTCCACCACGGCTTTTCAGCCGGTAGCTACCGCGATCTCACCCGCGTGGCGCACCTCAACCCGCAAATGTGGTCCGAGCTCATGATCGACGACGCCGACGCGCTTGCCTTCGAGATCGACCACCTGATCGAGTCGCTCGGCGCCTACAGCCGTGCGCTCAAGGACCGCGACCAGCGCTATCTGGAGAATCTTCTTGCCGAGGGCGACCGCATCAAGCGCGCACTCGATGACGAGGCCTCCCACTAGACCACCCATCACGCCAGGTCGAAAGGACCGAAGCTTATGGCGATTACCATCGATATCGACACTGCACGCCCCTACCAGGTGCATGTTGGCACGTTTTTGCTGGAGCAGGCGGGACCGCTCGTGCGCGCCACTGCCGGCGGCACCAAGGCCGTCATCGTGACGGACACCAACGTGGGCCCGCTCTACCAAATGCCTGTCAAACAGAGCCTGGAAGCGTCAGGCTACGAGGTAAGCATCTACACCTTCGAGGCCGGCGAAGCACACAAGCGCGCCGAGACCTACATCAACATCTTGGAGTTTGTGGCCGAGCACGAGCTTTCGCGCTCCGACGTGATCGTGGCGCTCGGCGGCGGCGTCGTGGGCGACGTGGCCGGCTTTGTGGCCGCCACCTACATGCGCGGCTGCAAGTTTGTGCAGATCCCCACGAGCCTGCTCGCCATGGTGGACTCGTCGGTGGGCGGCAAGACGGCCATCGACCTGGCCGCCGGCAAAAATCTCGCCGGTGCCTTTTGGCAGCCGAGCGTGGTTATCGCCGACGTGGGATGCCTTGCCACCCTAACGCCCGAGCAGTTCGCCGACGGCTGCGGCGAGGTCGTCAAGCACGCCGTGATCGCCGACCCGGAGCTTTTCGCCGAACTGGAGAAGACCCCGCTCACGCTGGAGCTGCTCAACCGCGATGTGGCCCGCGTAGCGCTCATCATCGCCCGCAACATCGACATCAAGCGCGCCGTGGTCGTCGCCGACGAGCACGAAACCAACCAGCGCAAGCTGCTCAACTTTGGACACAGCGCCGGACATGCCGTCGAGGCCTGCGAGAACTTTGAGCTGGGGCACGGCAACTGCGTTTCGATCGGCATGGGCATCATCACGCGCGCCGCGGCCTTGCACGGCATTTGCGACGCCGAACTTCCCGCTCGCATCGAGGAGCTCTGCGCGCGCCACGGCCTCAAGACCCGCTGCAGGCTTTCGGCCGACGCCGTCTTTGCCGAGGCACTCCACGACAAAAAGCGCGCCGGTGACACTATCGACCTGGTAATTCCGCACGACATTGGCCGCTGCAGCATCGACCGCACGCCGCTTTCCACTTTCCACGAACTCATTGCCGAGGGCCTCGGCCAGAAGGGAGACGCATCCGCATGCTAGCCCGCATCACCCCGTCCCCGCTCAAGGGCACCGTTCCCGCCATCGCATCCAAGTCGATGGCGCACCGCTTGATTATCTGCGCTGCGCTTGCCAACGGCGAGACACACGTCACCTGTAACACCACCTGCGCCGACATCGAGGCCACGGTGCGTTGCCTTACGGCCCTGGGCGCTCGCATCGAAACCGTCGAGGACGGCTTCCAGGTCCACCCCACTATGAAGAGTATTGAGTTTGGCCTGCTCAAGGCCCTTGCCGGCGGCACGCTCGACTGCGGCGAAAGCGGCTCCACGCTGCGCTTTATACTGCCCGTCGCCTGCGCGCTGGGCGCAGAGGCCACCTTTGTGGGCCAGGGTCGTCTGGGCGCCCGCCCGCTGTCCCCGCTCTCGGACGAGATCATCGCCGCCGGCTGCGACCTACAGGGTCTGGGCGGTTTTCCGCTCAAGACGAGCGGACGCATGCGCCCGGGCACCTTTGTGCTGCCGGGAAACGTGAGCTCACAGTACATCTCGGGCCTACTGCTGGCAGCACCGCTGCTGGCCCAGCCCTCCTGCGTACAGGTGACCGGCCTGATCGAGAGCCGCCCGTACATTAACCTGACGATCCAGGCAATGAAGGCCTTTGGCGTCGAGGTCAACGTCGAGCGTATTCCGGCCAAGGACGGCCAGCCCGAGGTCACGAACTTCCGCGTAAGCAGCGGCTCGTACCGCACGCCCGGCAGCGTAGCCGTCGAGGGCGACTGGTCCAACGCCGCCTTTTGGCTGTGCGCCGGCGCCATCGGCTCCGACCCCATCACCGTGGAGGGTGTGTCGCTGAGCTCCGCACAGGGCGACCGCAACGTGCTTGCCGCGCTTTCGCGCTTTGGCGCCCGCATCGTGCGCTCCACCAACGCCGCCACCGTGCAGTCCGACAAGCTCGCCGGCTTTGAGATGAGTGCCCACGACATTCCCGACCTGGTACCCGTTATCTCGGCCGTGGCCTCGCTGGCACAGGGCCGCACCTTTATCCGCGATTGCGCCCGCCTGCGTATCAAAGAATCCGACCGCCTGGTCACCACCACCCGCGAGCTCACCGCGCTGGGCGCGCAGGTGCGCATTGCCGGCGATGACCTCATCATCAAGGGTGTCGATGCCTTTACCGGCGGCGAGGTCGATTCGCACAACGACCATCGCATCGCCATGATGGCCGCCATCGCCGCAAGCCGTGCCACCGGCGAGGTCGTGATCCACGGCGCCGAGGCCGTCAACAAGTCCTATCCCGATTTCTTCGACCACTACCGCCTGCTGGGCGGCAAGGTCACACTCGAGGAGGAATAGCATGTCCTCGACCTTTGGCAACGTCTTGCACTTAAGCATCTTCGGCCAGTCGCACTCCCCCGCTATCGGCTGCTCGCTCGATGGCATCCCGGCGGGCATCGCCGTGGACCAGGAGAAGCTGCAGGCCTTCCTCGACCGTCGCGCTCCCGGTCGCGACGAGACCGCGACCAAACGCCGCGAGGCCGACGCCGCCCACATCATCGCCGGTGTTGTCGATGGACATACCACCGGCGCGCCCATCGCCGCGATTATCGAGAACACCAACACGCGCTCCAAGGATTACTCCGAGCTGCGCCGCAAGCCCCGCCCTGGGCACGCAGACTTTCCGGCGCGTGTGAAGTACCACAACATGCACGACGTCGCCGGCGGCGGGCATTTTTCCGGCCGCCTAACGGCCCCCTTATGCATCGCCGGCGGCATTGCGCTGCAGGCGCTCGAGGCCCGCGGCATTCAGGTCATGGCGCACGTCGCGCAGATCGGCGGCATCTCCGACCTGCCGATGGACGATATGGTCTATCGCGAGGCCGACCGCAAGGCGATCCTTACGAACGATCTGCCGTGCATTGACGCCGCCGCAGCCGGCCGCATGCGCGAGGAGATCCTGGCCGCGCGCGACGAACTCGACAGCATCGGCGGCATCGTGGAGTGCGGCATTTACGGGCTTCCCGCGGGCATCGGTGACCCCATGTTCGACGGCATCGAGAACCGCATCGCGCAAATCGCGTTTGGCATTCCCGCCGTAAAGGGCGTGGAGTTTGGCATGGGCTTTGCCGTGGCCGCCATGCGCGGCAGCGAGAACAACGATCCGTATCGCATCGACGCCGAGACCGGAAAGATCGAGGTCGAATCCAACAACGCCGGCGGCATCCTGGGCGGTATTTCGACCGGCGCGCCCGTCATGTGGCGTATGGCCGTAAAGCCGACGCCCTCCATTGGCCGCGAGCAGCAGACCGTGGACATGGACGCCATGGAAAATGCCGAGCTCTCGATCCACGGCCGCCACGATCCCTGCATCGTCCCCCGAGCCGTCCCCGTAGCCGAAGCAGCCGCCGCCCTCGCCATCTGGGACGCTCTCCTCGAGGACGCCGCCCAGCTCTAACCCGACTCACCTGGGTTGCCTGCCAACTCAGCCGTTACGTGAAAGGGGCCTCCATGGACCTTGCTGACATCCGCCAGGCCATCGATGGCATCGACACCACGCTCCTCAACAGCTTTGTCGAGCGAATGGACATTGCCACCGAGGTAGCCAAGTCAAAAATCGAGATGGGCAAGGCCGTCTTTGACCCCGCCCGCGAGCGCTCAAAACTCAACAACCTCGCCAGCCGCGCGCCCGAGCGCTACGAGGCGCAGACCATCACCCTGTTCCGCCTCCTTATGAGCATGAGCAAGGCCGAGCAGCAGCGCTACATCAACGAGCTCAAGGGCATCACCGTCTCGCAAAAGGCCCACGCCACGGCTGCAGCCTTTGACACGCCCTTCCCCCAGACGGCCACAGTTGCCTGCCAGGGCGTGGAAGGTGCCTATAGCCAGATCGCCGCGTGCAAACTCTTCGACGTGCCCGACATCGCGTTTTTCGAGACCTTCGAAGGCGTTATGCGCGCTGTGCGCGACGGCTTCTGCGAGTTTGGCGTGCTGCCCATCGAGAACTCCACCGCCGGCTCGGTCAACGCCGTCTACGACCTGCTCGCCCAGTTCGACTTCCACATCGTGCGCTCGCTTCGCCTCAAGATCGACCACAACATGCTCGTCAAGCCCGGCACCAAGCTCGCCGACGTGCGCGAGGTTTACAGCCACGGCCAAGCCATTGCCCAGTGTGCGGGCTTTATCGAGTCCCACGACCTGCACGCCACCAAGTACCCCAACACCGCCATGTCGGCCGAGATGGTCGCCAATTCCGACCGCACCGATGTTGCCGCCATCGCATCGCGCAGCTGCGCGGCACTCTATGGCCTGGAGGTGCTGGAGTCCAACATCCAGGACTCGGACAACAACTACACGCGCTTTGTCGTCATCAGCCGCGAGCCACGCGTCTATCCCGGTGCCAACCGTACCTCGCTCATGATCACCACGGCCAACGAGCCGGGCGCCCTCTATCGCGTGCTCGAGCGCTTCTACGCACTCAACATCAACCTCATCAAGCTCGAGAGCCGCCCCATCCCCGGTCGCGACTTTGAGTTTATGTTCTACTTTGACCTGGACTGTCCCTTTGGCAGCAAGGCCCTCGACGACCTGCTCGATTCGATCGACGACGTATGCGAGAGCTTCACCTACTTTGGCAGCTACACGGAGGTGCTCTAGATGACCGATACCGCCGCAACCCGCCCCTACGGCGTGCTGGGCCGCGTGCTGGGCCACAGCTACACCCCGACCATCTACAAGGAGCTGGCGGGGCTTGAGTACGTGCGTTTTGAGCGCGAGCCCGAGGATCTTGAGGCTTTTATGACGGGCGACGAATGGGAGGGCACCAACGTGACCATCCCCTACAAGCGCGCCGTCATGGAATACCTGGACGAGCTGAGCCCGCTCGCCGAGCGCATGGGCAACGTCAACACCATCACGCGCCTGCCCGACGGCCGCCTGCACGGCGATAATACTGACTACTTCGGTTTCCAGTGCCTGGTCGAGGAGTTGGGCGTTGAGGTTGCCGGCAAGAAGGCCCTCGTGCTCGGTGCCACCGGCGGCGCCGGCACCACGGCAAGTATGGTGCTGGGAGACATGGGCGCCATCGTCGTACCCGTGGGTCGCACGAGCGAGGTCAACTACGACAATATCGCGCAGCAGTCCGACGCCTCCCTACTCGTCAACTGCACGCCCGCCGGCATGTTCCCCCATTGCCCCGACGCGCCTTGCACGCTCGAAGGCCTCGATGCGCTCGAGGGCGTCATCGACATTGTCTACAACCCCGCCCGCACGGGCCTGATGCTCGAGGCCGAGCGCCGCGGCATCCCCTGCATCGGCGGCCTGCTTATGCTTGTTGCCCAGGCGGCACAAGCTGTCGAGCGCTATACCGGCAAAGCCACCCCGCGCGAGAGGATCCTGGACGTAACGGAGCGCCTGTCACGCCGCGAACAGAACATCGCGCTGATCGGCATGCCGGGCTCGGGCAAGACCCGCGTGGGCGAGCAGATCGCCCAGCTCACGGGCCGCGAGCACATCGATCTCGATCGCGCCCTCGAGGAGCGCCTGGGCATGCCCTGCGCCGACTTTATCATCAAGTGCGGCGAGGCGGCCTTCCGCGAGCAGGAGACGGCAGCGCTGGCCGACATCTCCAAGCGCAGCGGCTTGGTGCTCTCCACCGGCGGCGGCGTGGTTACGCGCGACGAGAACTACCCTCTGCTGCACCAAAACAGCCAAATCGTGATGCTCAACCGCAAGCTCGACGAGCTCGCCCACAAGGGCCGCCCCATCACCGCGCGCGACGGCATCGACAAGCTGGCCGAGCAGCGTATGCCGCGCTACCGCGCCTGGGCCGACTACATCATCGACTCACGCGACTGCGCCGCCAACACCGCCCATGCCCTCCTCGACACCCTCCCACCCGCTCTCTAACCAAAACCACCACAAAGGGGGCAGGCACCTTTGTGGTGGTTTTTCAACTGCAAAGGAAGCAACCATGAAAGCACTCGTCATTAACGGCCCCAACCTCAACATGCTCGGCATTCGCGAGCCAGGCATCTACGGCAGCGACAACTACGATCGCTTAGTGCAGATCTGCCAGGAAGCGGGTGCCGCACAGGGCTTCGACGAGGTCGAGGTCTTCCAGTCTAACCACGAGGGCAGCATCGTCGACAAGATCCAGGAGGCTTACGGAAAGGTCGACGGCATCGTCATCAACCCGGCCGCCTACACACATACGAGCGTGGCGATCCTCGATGCGCTCAAAGCCGTCGCCATCCCGGCCGTGGAGGTCCACATTAGCGCAGTCGAGACCCGCGAAGACTTCCGCCAGGTGAGCTACGCCCGTCTGGCCTGCTTCGCCACCATCACCGGAGAGGGCCTGAAGGGCTACGCCCACGCGTTGGAGCTGCTGAAAGAGCATCTCGAAAAGTAAAATGCCAACCCCAACAAACAGCAGCGGCTTGCTCGCGCTCGGCTCCAGCAACACACAAGATGAAAAAAGCCCAGACCACCAAGCGGTCTGGGCTTAATAAACGATGGTGCTCCATGGCGGATTCGAACCGTCGACCTTGGGATTAGAAGTCCCCTGCTCTATCCAACTGAGCTAATGGAGCAAATAACCGCACGCCCAAGCAAGCACAAGCCTGTCCGGCGCAAGTAATTATAACCTAGTCGAACTGCTCGCGGTACGCCTTGCAGACCTCATCGACCGGGCCGTCCATGCGAAGGTCACCCTTCTCAATCCAAACGGCACGCTGGCAGATGCGCTCAACCTGCTCCATAGAGTGCGAAACGAACAGAACCGTCACGTCGCCGCTCTGGATAAAGTGCTGGATGCGGGCCTCACACTTTTGCTGGAAGAACACATCACCGACGGACAGCGTCTCGTCAACGATCAGAATATCGGGCTCGGTAATCGTCGCGATTGCAAAGGCGATACGCGCAACCATGCCCGAAGAGAAGTTCTTAAGCGGCATATCGACAAAGTTCTGCAGCTCAGCGAACTCGATAATGCCGTCAAAGTTGGCGTCGATGAACTCCTTGGTATAGCCGAGCAGGGCGCCGTTCAGATAGATGTTCTCGCGGGCGGTCAGCTCGGGGTCAAAGCCGGCGCCAAGCTCAATCAGCGGCGCGATGTTACCGTGCACCTTAACGCTGCCCTCACTGGGCTCAAGCACGCCAGCGATGATCTTGAGCATCGTAGACTTGCCGGAGCCATTGGTGCCGACCAGACCCACAACCTCGCCGCGATGAATATCAAACGAGATGTGCTTAAGCGCCCTAAACTCCTCAAAGAACAGCTCGTGCTTGGCAAGCTTAATGAAGTACTCCTTGAGGTTGGTCAGCGACTCGGACGCCATGTTAAAGATCATGGTGACGTCGTCGACCTCGACAGCCAGAGGCTGCTCGCTGTAATCAACAACAGATTCAGTCATCACAGCACTCCTTAGATGTAGAGGATGAACTTACGCTCGGACTTATGGAACACGGTATAGCCAATGGCAAGCGCAAGAACCGCCCAAGCAACGCACATGCCAAACGTCATAAGCGAAGGCGTGGTCTGGAACAGGAAGATATCGCGCATAAACTGCAGATAGTTGTACATGGGGTTCGCATATACCAAGATACGGACAATATGGGGCATCTGCGCAACAAAATCGGTCGTCCAAAAGATGGGCGTGATATAGGTCCACGCCGTGATGACAACGCTCCACAGATGCATGACATCACGGAAGAAGACCGTGAGAGCGGAGAGCATCATGCCCAGGCCCATGCAGAAGCACATAAGCAGCAGCAGGCAGACCGGCAGCAGAATCAGGTGCCAAGAAGGCATAACGTGGAACCACAGCATAACGATGGCAACGGCGACCAGCGAGAAGGCAAAGTTGACCAACGAGAAGAGCACCTTCTGCACCGGGAAGACCCAGCGGTGCACTTTAACCTTCTTGAGCAGCGGAGCCGCGCCCACGATCGACGTCAGGGCCTGGTTCGTAGACTCGGACATGACGGCAAAGGTGACGTTACCCACGATCAAGTACAGCGGGTACATCTCGGGCGTCATTGAGCCATTGCGGCCCTGGCCAAAAATCGTCGAGAACACGATGGCCATGACGATCATCATCAGCAGCGGGTTGAGCACCGACCATGCGACGCCCAGAACGCTACGGCGATACTTGATCTTAAAATCCTTGGTAACCAGCTGACGAAGGATAAACGCATCCTTCTCAAATTCGTTCTTAGCAAACGTCGCAGGCAGACTGCGAGTTTCTTGTTGCTTTGTCTGATCCGACACGGATGCAACTCCTTTACTCGTAATCGTTGACAAACGAACAGTATAGACCCGACGACCATGCAAACGATTCACGCAACAAAACTGGAGAACTAACCCACATCTTAGGATGCCATGACCAAACGGCTATACTTTCAAGGATTGAATGTATAAGGAGCATTGAGTGAATTCTGAATCCATCGCCGTCATCATCCCCTGCTACAACGAAGCGCTCACGATCGGCAAAGTCATCGACGACTTTCACCGCGAGCTTCCGCAAGCGACGGTCTATGTCTATGACAACAACTCGTCGGACGATACCTCACGCATCGCCACCGAGCACGGCGCCACGGTCCGCCTTGAGCCCCGTCAGGGAAAGGGCAACGTGTGCCGCCAGATGTTTCGCGACATCGACGCCGATTGCTACCTGATGGTCGACGGCGACGACACCTACCCCGCCGAGGCGGCCAAAGCCCTCTGCGAGCCTATCCTCAGCGGCACGGCCGACATGACCGTAGGCGATCGCCTTTCCAACGGCACCTATGCCGAGGAGAACAAGCGTGCCTTCCACGGCTTTGGCAACAATCTGGTCCGTGCCATGATCAAGTGGATCTATGGCTACAGCTTCGATGATGTCATGACCGGCTACCGTGCCATGAGCCGCCCGTTCGTTAAAACCTTCCCTGTGCTTTCCGAGGGCTTCCAGATCGAAACCGAGCTCTCGATCCACGCCGTCGACCACCGCTGGCGCATCAAGGATGTGCCCATCGAGTACCGCGACCGTCCGGAAGGTTCCGAGTCCAAGCTCAATACCGTAAGCGACGGCATTAAAGTCGTTGCGATGATTGGCACGCTGTTCAAGGACTACCGCCCTCTGAAGTTCTTCAGCCTCGTCGCGCTTCTGTTTGCGGTGATCGGCCTCGCCTTGGGCACGCCCATCGTTGTCGAGTATTTCCAGACCGGCCTCGTTCCGCGCTTCCCCACCGCCATGCTCGCCGCGTCGTTTATGTTCCTGTGCGGTCTGAGCCTTGCGACCGGCTTCATCCTCGATTCCGTGGCAAAGGTCGAAAAAAAGCAGTGGGAGGTCAACGTGTACAGCAAATACGCCTACGATGACCAGCCCGGCAGGTCCGCCACCACGCCAAGCGAGTGAAAGATCTTCCGCAAAATACTATTGGCACCACTGCGCAGATAGCCATCAACAAGAAAAGCCGCCGTTAAAGAACGGCGGCTTTTACTCTCGA
Organism: Collinsella sp.; assembly: GCA_018365375.1. Classification (GTDB taxonomy): domain Bacteria; phylum Actinomycetota; class Coriobacteriia; order Coriobacteriales; family Coriobacteriaceae; genus Collinsella. The sequence continues at coordinate 92,698 of JAGZKE010000005.1, forward strand.
AAAGTTGATAGCGGCTAGAGCGTCTTGAGGTACTCCCCAAGCTCTTCCTCCCAGTCGGGCATGTGGAACCCGACCGACTCGAGCCTGGAAAGGTCGAGCGCGGAGTGGACCGGGCGCGGGGCGACGGGTCCCTCGGCGCCGCCGTAGTAGTCGGCGGTGCTGACCGGCACGACCTTGTCCCCGTTGCCGTTGGCGGCCTCGAAGACGGCGCGGGCGATGTCGGCCCAGGACTTCACGGCGCCGGAGCCGGTGCAGTCGTAGGTGCCGTAGGGGGCGTGCGTCCCCAGCACATGGAAGATGGCCCGCGCCATGTCGCGCGTGAAGGTCAGGCGGCCCAGCTGGTCGTCCACGACGGTGACCTGCGTGAGCCCGTCCTCGGGGTCGGCGACGCGGTCGGAGAGCGCCTTCATCGTCTTGACGAAGTTGTGCCCCTCGCCGATGACCCAGGAGCTGCGCATGATGTAGTGGCGCGGGCAGCCGGCAACGGCGATGTCGCCGGCCGCCTTGGTCTGGCCGTAGACGGACAGCGGGCTGAGGGGCTCGTCCTCGGTATGGACCTCGGCCGTGCCGTCGAAGACGTAGTCGGAGGACACGTGCACGAGGGTGATCCCGTGCCCGGCGCAGGTGCGGGCGAGCAGGGCCGGGCCGGTGGCGTTGGCCTTCCAGGCGGTCACGCGGCCCTCGGGGGCCTCCGCTTTATCGACCGCCGTGTAGGCACCGCAGTTGATCACGGTGCCGTAGAGCGACCAGTCGTACTGCGCGTAGGCGTCCGGGTCGGACATGTCGAAGGTGTCGATGTCGCAGAAGTCGAAGTCCTTGGCGACGCCGCGCTCCTCGGCGAGCGCGCGCACCGCATGGCCCAGCTGGCCGTTGCAGCCGGTGACGAGGGTGCGCTTCGGCGCCATGGGGACGACGTCCCTCAGCATCGGGTGGTTGAGGTCCGCCTCGGAGACGGTGGCCTGGTCGAGCGGGATCGGCCACTCGATGGCGAGCTCGGGGTCGGCGAGGTTCACGAAGGTGTAGGTCCTCTTCAGCTCGAGCGACCAGTGGGCGTCCACCAGGTAGGTGTAGGCGGTGCCGTCCTCCAGGGCCTGGAAGGAGTTGCCCACGCCGCGCGGGACGTAGATGGCCTTGCTGGGATCCAAAACGGTCGTGAACACCTTGCCGAAGGTCTCGCTGCCCTCGCGCAGGTCCACCCAGGCGCCGAAGACGGAACCGCGGGCCACGGAGATGAACTTGTCCCAGGGCTCCGCGTGGATGCCGCGGGTGACGCCGCGGCTGTCGTTGTAGGAGACGTTGTTCTGGACGACCCTGAGGTCCGGGATGCCCAGCGCGGTCATCTTGGCGCGCTGCCAGTTCTCCTTGAACCAGCCGCGCGAGTCGCCGTGGACGGCGAGGTCGACGACCTTGAGGCCCACGATGCCGGTCTCGGCGACGGAGAGGTCCTTCTCGAATGCGATATCTGCCATGTGGGAAAAGCTCCTATCGAAGAGGTTGTATAACCGGGGGCGCCCGCGCGGGGACGCAGGATCATCCCCATGCCCTGCATCCCCGCGCGGGCGCCCCGCGGTGCGGTTCGCCGGAATGCAGTCTTACTGGCCCTGCGCGCGGTAGCGGGCCTCGGTGGCCTCCTTGGCGGGGCGCCACCAGGACTCGTTGGCGACGTACCAGTCGATGGTGGCCTTCAGCCCCTCGGCGAAGTCGGTGTGGGCCGGCCTCCAGCCCAGCTCGCGCTGGAGCTTGGTGGAGTCGATGGCGTAGCGGCGGTCGTGGCCGGGGCGGTCGGCGACCCAGTCGAAGTCCTCGGGGTCCTTTCCCATGGCCTCGAGGATCATGCGCA
>JAGZKE010000020.1:0-32186 GCA_018365375.1 Collinsella sp.
GCCAGGGCGCCGCTGACCGGTGGACGGCACCGAGCCGTGCGCTTGAACTGAGAAGGGGGAGGCCTCGCGGCCTCCCCCTTTTTTGCGTTTATGGGGCGTAAATGACTCAATTACACCAGACGATCTTATCGTTTTTGGTATTGAGCCCTTATTTAAAGAAGATAAATCTAATAACAAGGGCAACTGCTATGGCCACAATGATCAAAAGCAGGATTGTCAGTCGATGCTGCTTGCGTCTTTTACTTGACGAAACGAAGATTGATTTTCCCTGTTTTGGCGTTTCGAGATAGCGAGCCGAATGCGTCAAGGTTTGCTTGGGTCGAGAACCTCTTTGTTGATGAGCGGCTGATGCTTTCAGTGGCTCATCACTAGCTGCGCTGTTTTTAGATAATGGTGCGTCTTTTAGATATACAGGGTCTCCCGAGGCGACGCCCATATGTTTACGTCCCGTTTGGGCATCCTCGAGTGTTTGATATCGATTTCTCGTCACATACTCGGGCTCCGGATCATTAATGGGCTCTTGCGAGATGTGGGGGCGATGGAACCGCGGCGGCTGCGTGGAAGTATCTTCCCCCCGTGTCGGCATAAACATTTTGTTCTGGTTTTGGTCGTCCATGATGCCCTTTAGCTCGTTACCAACAACGTGTACGCGCTCATTGTAAGCCCCTTGCTATTTGTAGCTGTGAACATACTTGTTATTTAAGCTCTGGTTCAAAGAACCTTAACCTTATTAAAACCTGAGTCAAACACACTTAGATATGCTTATAGTACTGGACTCAAAAAACTTTATAGTCGATGTATATATGAGCACTGGGTGGGCATATATAAGAGCGTCAAAAGAAGTCCCAGTCACCTAGAAGATGACTCGGCAGTCCTTAAAAGGAGTGGTAAACATGGCAAGCATGGTTCCTTATCGTTCGGTTTTTGGCGTTCGTCCTTCTGCTAGCTCGTTGTTCGATCTGTTTGATGATATGACCGACCTTGCAAACAACTCGATTGCTTCCAAGGCGTTCCCCGTTGACGTTGAGGATAAGGGCGACGGCTATGAGGTCAAGGCTTATCTGACCGGCGTCGCCAAGGACGATATCGATGTCGAGCTTAACGAGGGCCGTCTGTCCATTAGCGTGAATGTCGAGGAAGACGAGGAGAACGAGGGCAAGAACTTCCTGCAGAAGGAGTTCAACTCGTACAGCGCGACGCGTGGCGTGTATCTAAAGGACGCTTCGAGCGAGGGCCTCTCGGCTAAGTACGCTGACGGCATCCTGACCGTTACGGTTCCCAAGATCGTCGAGAAGAAGAACGTTACGAAGATCTCCATCGACTAACTTCGTTGGTGTTCTGCGCTATTAAAAGACAGCAAAAGGGGCTGGGAAGCGATTCTCGGCCCCTTTTGCTGTCTAGGACAGTCTATTGAATGGTTGCCGGTTGATACTGACTCGCAGGGCGTATCGAGAGTTTTCGCGATCCTTGGAGAAGGGTTGCGGAGCTGCCGACCTCGTCATCCAGAGTTGCGGCCAGAGTTTTGGCATAGCTTTTGACGGTAAGGCTCGGACGATTGTTATCTTGGCTGATATGCATGGCAATGAGCTGTTCGGTGCGATCGGTAACAAGTTCGCGCGCGGCTTCGGCGGCTTGGCCATTGGAGAGGTGTCCCCTTGCAGACAGGATGCGCTCCTGAAGAAAGCGGGGATATTCTCCCTCGCGCAGCATGGTCACATCGTGGTTGCTTTCGAGCGCGAGGACTCGACAATCTTTGAGGGTGTTCATGGCTTGGCTCGATAGCTCTCCGGTGTCGGTGGCAAAGCCGATGGAATCATCGAGAGCATTGAATCGATAGCCGACTGGATTGATGACATCGTGTGATGTTGAGTAGGTTTGCACGTGGATGCCGGCAATGGAAAGGGTGTCACCGGGATCGAATTCCTCGACAGGCAGATGCGAAAGATTTTCTTTGTTCGAAAGAGTGCCCCTGCTGGCAAAGAGGGGGCCGTGCCAGTGCTTGCACCAGATATCGAGGCCCTTGATGTGATCGCTATGCTCATGAGTAATGAGAAGAGCCGAGACGTTGTCAGCCGAGAGCCCCAGTTCTGCCATGCGCTTTAATGTCTCGCGGCGAGACAGTCCGTCATCGACCATAATGAGCCCCTGCGGGCCCTCGATGAGCGCGCAGTTGCCTTTAGAGCCACTGCCGAGGATATGAAGGTGCAGACGAGACATAAGATTCCAAAGGATACAATGGGTGCGGACGAATAGAGGAGGAAGCAAATGCCTACGGTATCTCAGCATTATGGACACCATGCCGTGCCTGGGGCAGTCGATGAGACCCGGACGAGACAGCAGGCTGCTCCTGTCGTGCTCATGGTATCAGGCGGCGCGGACTCGACGGCACTGCTTCTTATGGCGTGCACATCAAAGCTGGATATCCAAGACGGACGCGGTGTTGCCCCCATCGCGCGCGAGCGACTGCACGTGCTGCATGTGAACCATCATCTGCGCGGCAAGGCGTCCGATGGCGACGAGGCCTTTGTGCGTGAGCTCTGCGCACAATATGGTCTACCGCTGTGTGTTGAGCATGCCTATTTTGATGATGAATCGGGCAATATCGAGGCGGCTGCCCGCGAGGTGCGCTATGCCGCGGCGCGAAGGTATGTTCGCGAGCTCTGCGCCCAGACGGGGGCACCGCGAACGGCGGCTCGTATCTGCACCGCGCACACGTCTTCGGATCGCGCGGAAACGTTTTTGATGAACGCGATTAAGGGTTCGGGGCCCGCTGGTCTATCGAGCATTCCTCGCCGGAGGAATATCGTGGTGCGTCCCTTGCTCGACCTAACTCATGGCGAGCTCGTGGGCTATCTACAGGTACATGGTCAGCCGTGGCGTGAAGACGAGAGCAATGAGGATATCTCGTATCTGCGAAACTACGTGCGCCATCGGGTAATGCCGGTGGTGGCACAGCGTAATGCGAGCGTGTGCAAGACGATTGGCGCCGCCTGTGAGATCTTGGGTGATGAAGATGCGTTTCTATCCCAGCTGTCGGCACGGGCGTTTCGAAGCTGTTTGCGCAAAGAGGCAGCGGGCGCGCTGGTGCTCGATGCCAGGCGCCTTGCTGCGGCCGAGGTGGTAATCGCGCGGCGCATCGTGCGACTGGCGATCAAACGCATCGATCCGGATGCTCGTCCCGAGATGCGACATGTGGAGCGAGTCCTTTCCTGCGTTGCCGAGGGTGCCGGCTCGGTCACGCTTCCGGCGGGGATTGACGCACGCATTGAGTTTGGCATGCTGGCGTTTAAGGCGCCGGTGGCTCGCGAGGGCCTGGTCGCGGACTGGGTTACCGTGCCCGGTCGTTTGCCGTTGGGCGGGGGACGTATGCTGGTCGCAGAGTCGATGGTCGTTGAGCCGGGATGCGACATCGTGCGCCGCGCCCGTGAGCTCGCGGCTGCCGGGGAAGCGACAGCTTTGGTAGACGCGGCTGCCCTGGGTTTTGCCGACAGCGATAGTGAGCGGATCCTGGCGGGCTCGCGTGGCGAGATCCCTGCCGAGGCGCGATTGGCGCGCCTGTGGGTGGACGGTCCCGCACCGGGAGACGTGATGTGCCCGTTAGGGATGAGTGGCCGAAGCAAGAAAGTATCCGACTTGCTAGGTGAGGCTCGCATTCCCGTTTCCGAGCGCGCCGGCGTGCCCATGGTGAGGACGGCCCCGGGGGGTGCCGTGGTGTGGGTCGCCGGAGTTCGCGCGGACGAGCGTTTTAAGTGCACGGCCGCAACGCGCGTGGCATATCTGCTTCGTGTGGTCGATGCGGAATAGCGTCCCACGCCAGCTATTCTGTGCGACGTTGACGGTATTCCCGCGCTGATGGCGTACGGGCTGGAAAATATTCCCCGTGCGCTGCTAGAATGTGAAGTTCGCGTCCATACGGCGGTGTGTGGGCGATAAGCACAAGAAAGGGTTGTCATGGCTTCTCAACATCCGGATATCGAGAAGGTTCTGTTTACGCAGGAGGATATCGACGGTATCGTCTCTCGCCTGGGCGAGGAGATTACGCGCGACTACGCGGGTAAGGATCTGGTGCTGATCGCGGTCCTACGCGGCGCCGTGGTCTTTATGGGCGACCTGATGCGCAAGATCGAGCTGCCGACCAACATCGATTTCATGGCTGTTTCGAGCTATGGCGACGGTGTGAAGTCCTCGGGTATCGTGCGTATCATTAAGGACCTGGATATCGACATCCGCGGTCGCGACGTGCTGATCGTCGAGGACATTCTGGACTCGGGCCTGACGCTCAAGTATCTGATGAAGAACCTCGAGAGCCGCAAGCCCGCTTCTCTGGAGGTCGCCGCCTTCCTGTGGAAGGACGTTGAGGACCGCGTCTCGGCCATCACGCCCAAGTATGTTGGAACCCATTGCCCCGATGCCTTTGTGGTGGGCTACGGCCTCGACTATGCCGAGCGCTATCGTAACCTTCCGTATCTGGGCATTTTGAAACCGGAGGTTTATTCGTAAGATGCCCGACGACCATAACGATAACAATTCCCAGACTCCCCGGGAGCCTAAGATCCCGGGGATGCCCGGAGGCAAGAAGCCCACGCGTACGGGCTGGCTGTATTTTATTTTGGCTTGCGCGCTTCTGGGCTACGCCTTCTTTAACATGGGCTCCGGCTTTGCCAATTCCAGCAATACCGTTAAGCTCGCGACGAGCGAGATGGTGAGCGCCATCAAGCAGGATCGCGTCGAAGATCTGACCTATACGGTTCAAGACGGAAGCGTGACGGGTCATTACTGGAAGACGAAGAAGGACAAGGGCGATACGAGCGAGCTCAAGAGCTTCTCCTCGACCTATGTCGGCTCCGATTCGCTTGCCGAGCTCATGGCGGAGCACCCCGATACCAAGTACATCGTCAACACCAACGATCCCGATTTTTGGGGCGACTTGGCGATGAGTGTGCTTCCGACGATCGCCCTTATCGCCATCATGTTCTACTTTATGCGCCAGATGATGGGCGCCAACAACAGGAACATGCAGTTTGGCAAGACCAACGCCAAGACCAACGAGGCCACACGCCCCAAGGTCAAGTTTGAAGACGTTGCCGGCGTGGACGAGGCAGTCGAGGAGCTCGAGGAGATCCGTGACTTTTTGAGCGATCCGGATCGCTATCGCAAGCTGGGTGCCAAGATCCCGCGTGGCGTGTTGCTGGTTGGCCCTCCGGGCACCGGTAAAACGCTGCTGGCCAAGGCCGTTGCCGGCGAGGCGGGCGTGCCGTTCTTTAGCATCTCGGGTTCCGACTTTGTCGAGATGTTCGTAGGTGTCGGCGCCAGCCGTGTGCGTGACCTCTTTAAGGAGGCCAAGTCCCAGGCCCCGTCGATCATCTTCATCGATGAGATCGATGCCGTGGGACGTCAGCGCGGAGCCGGCTTGGGCGGCGGCCACGACGAGCGCGAGCAGACGCTCAACCAGCTGCTGGTCGAGATGGACGGTTTTGAGGAGAGCGAGTCGGTCATCCTGATCGCCGCCACCAACCGCCCCGACATTCTGGATCCGGCATTGCTGCGTCCCGGTCGTTTTGACCGTCAGGTTACGGTCGACCGTCCGGATGTGAAGGGCCGCGAGCAGATCTTGCGCGTGCATGCCGAGAACAAGCCGATGGACGAGGACGTGAAGTTTGAGAAGTTCGCCCAGATGACCGTTGGCTTCACCGGCGCCGATCTGGCAAATCTGCTCAACGAGTCTGCGCTGCTGGCCGCTCGCCGTCATCGTTCCGTGATCTCGATGGACGAGGTCGAGGAATCGATGGAGCGCGTGATTGCCGGACCGCAGCGCAAGGGTCGCGTGATGACCGAGGCCGAGCGCACCACGATTGCCTACCACGAGAGCGGTCACGCCCTGGTGGGCCACATCTTGGAGCATTCCGATCCGGTTCACAAGATCTCGATCGTCAGCCGTGGCCAGGCGCTGGGCTACACGCTGCAGCTTCCGCAGGAGGACCACTTCCTCAAGACCAAGAACGAGATGCTCGACGAGCTCGCCGTGTTCTTGGGCGGTCGCGTTGCCGAGGAGCTCATGTGCGATGATATTACGTCGGGCGCGAGCAACGATCTGGAGCGCGCAACCAAGATGGCGCGCGAGATGGTCACGCGCCTGGGCATGAGCGAGGAGCTGGGCACGCAAGTGTTTGGCGAGGCGCAACATCAGGTGTTCCTTGGTCGCGATTACGCCGATCACCAGGATTACTCCGAGGAGACGGCGCGCCGCATCGATATCGAGGTTCAGCGCATTATGCGTGAGGCCCATCGTCGTGCGGTCGAGATTCTGGACGCCCGTTGCGATCAGCTCGATCTGATGGCGAAGGTGCTGCTTGAGCGCGAGACCGTCGAGGGCGACGCCGTGAACGCCCTGCTCGACAACGAGTGGAATGCCTACCTTGAGCGCGAGGGCGATATCCTGGCGGCCAAGGAGGAGCGCAATGCCAAGGCGGCCGGCATGCCGACCAAGAAGCGCGTGCCTCGAATGAGCGAGGAGGAGCTGGCGGCTGATGCCGCGGCCTTTGCGCAGGCGGCCATGCAGGAGGATGCCGAAGCCGCATCCGATGATGCTGACGATGACCATGCCGTCGTCGATGCCGACACCGACGCCGACAAATAGTCTTTGTGGCGAAAGCCTCCGCGGGGAAACCTGCGGAGGCTTTTTCTTTTGAGCGATATGGGGCCGCCTGTTGATTGGGGACAGACTTAAATGAGCGTTTTCACGCATTTAAGTCTGTCCCCAATCAACATTGCTGCGGCACTTTGCCCGACTAAAGCGTACAATAGCGCCTATGCGAAAGGGGAACAGATGATCAACGAAACTATGTATGCTCGCGGTGCGGAAAGCTCCATCATCCGTGAGATTTTTAGCTATGGCCTTGAGCGCAAGGCGCAGATCGGTGCGGAAAACGTATTTGATTTTTCGCTGGGCAATCCGAGCGTTCCGGCACCCGCTGCTGTGGCGGAGTCCATTAAGAAGGCCCTGGAGCTGCCGAGTGACCAGTTGCACGGCTACACCCCCGCTCCGGGCCTGCCGCAATGTCGAGCAGCCGTCGCCGAATCGCTCAACCGCCGCTTTGGAACGAACTATGAGGGTAAGGACGTCTTTATGACGGTGGGTGCCGCGGCTTCGCTCACCTGCACGCTCAACGCCGTTACGAACCCGGGCGACGAGGTTATTGTTATCGCCCCGTACTTTCCGGAGTATCGCGTTTGGATTGAGAAGGCCGGCTGTACGTGTGTTGAGGCGCTCGCCGATGAAGATACGTTCCAGCTGAGCGTGGACAACGTGCTCAAGGCGATTACCGATAAGACGACTGCCGTCATCATCGACTCGCCCAACAATCCGACTGGTGCCGTATATACACACAACACGTTGACGCGACTGGCCAATGTTCTGCGCGAGGCCAACGCTCAGCGCGATCCCGAGAATCCGATTATGCTCATCTCGGATGAGCCGTACCGCGAGATCGTGTACGGTGCCGAGGTGCCTTGGGCGCCCTCGATCTACGAGCACACCATCGTGTGCTACTCGTATTCCAAGTCGCTGTCGCTGCCGGGTGAGCGCGTGGGGTGGATCTTGGTTCCCAACACCAATCCGCAGGCTGCCCGTCTGATGCCGGCTGTTGCGGGCGCTGCCCGTACGCTGGGTTTTGTATGCGCACCGGCACTCTTTCAGCGCGTGATCATCGATTGCATCGATGAGCCGAGTGATGTCGGGGCCTATGCCCGCAACCGCACGGCGCTCACCGATGCTTTGACGGACTACGGCTATACCTATGTTGAGCCGGACGGTGCTTTCTACCTGTGGGTGAAGGCACTCGAGCCCGATGCGAATGCGTTTTGCGAGCGCGCAAAGAAGTATGAGTTGCTTGCGGTTCCCTCGGACAGCTTTGGTATGCCGGGTTGGTTCCGCCTGGGCTATTGCGTGAGCTACGAAACGATTGTCAATTCGCTACCCGCTTGGAAACAGTTGGCGGACGAGTATCGTTAAAAGTAAAGCGCTCTGCCTACAATGTTTTACGTGAAACGGGGTTTGGTGTTAAGCCGGACCCCGTTGTCATGGACGTTGTGTCTTTGGGATGGAGTGGTTTTACGACTATCGAAGGCTATGCGTACAATGAATATAAGCGACGGCCGTGCCAGATAAGGAGACCTGATGCCCTACCTGCTTTCTTGTGACATTCATACCCATACGATGTTCTCTGCGCATGCATATTCGACCATTGAGGAGAATGTGTACTGGGCGGCAGAGCGTGGTCTGCAGGTGCTCGGATCTGCCGACCATTTGAGCTCTATGGTTACGGCTTGCCCCAATGACCTGCGCAGTTACCAGTTCTTTATCAACCAGGATATCTGGCCGCGCATTTGGAGCGGCGTGCTGGTGCTGCGTGGTGCCGAGGCCGATATCGTTTCGCTGGACGGAAGCCTGTTTGGCGAGGACACCCCTGTCACGCTCGATATCGCCGGCGATTCGTACAGCCGTCAGCATTCACTGTTCGATTTGGTTACGCGTAATTTGGATTATTTGGTTGCAAGCGTGCATAATCCGCAGATTGCTGAGGGCGCGACGCTGGCCCAGACGACCGAGATGTATATCAATGCCCTGGAGCACCCCAAGGTGTTCATGCTGGGTCACACGGGGCGTTCGGGCGTGCCGTTCGATATCGACGAGGTGCTGTTGGCAGCTAAGGCCAAGCACAAGGTTATCGAGATCAACAACCATAGTCTTGAACACGGTGTCGACACTGAGCATTGGGCCGTATGCCGCAAGATTGCCGAGCGCTGCGCCGAGCTGGGCGTGGGCATTGGCGTTTCGACCGATGCGCACATTGGCATGGCAATTGGTAAGCTCGATTACGCTCGCAAGATGCTCGACGAGATTCACTTCCCGTTGGATCTGATCGTGACGCGCGATCGCGAGACGCTGCTGCGCGAGATGGCGGCAGCCGGCGTGTGTGATCTGCGCAATGGGATGTAGCGGAATTTATAAACCAAGCGAAGGGGGGGCGGCCCAGACGGGTCGCCCCCTTTCTTGTCCCAAAAATCTACTGAGGTTGGTTAGCGGCGTTCGAGGACCGCTACGGTTTCGGTGTGGTCGGTGTGAGGGAACATGTCGACGGGCGTGATCTTGAGCAGTCGGTAGCCTCCGTCGAGGAGCTGATGCAGGTCGCGCTCTTGAGTTACGGGGTTGCAGCTGATATAGGTGATGCGGCGCGGCTTAAGCGCGCAGGCAGCTTCGAGGAACTCGGGGGTAGAGCCGGCGCGCGGCGGATCGATGGAAAGGACATCGATCCGCTCGTTGTTATCGGCGGCGTCCAGGATGTAATCGGTGGCGTCGTCGGCCATAAACCAAGCGCTGCGGGTGAGGCCGTTGAGCTTGGCATTGCGACGTGCGTCGGCAATGCCCGCCGGGTTGCGCTCCACGCCAAGCAGCATAATGCCGATACCCTTGTTCTGGGCATCTTTAGCTGCGCAAAGACCGATGGTACCGCTGCCACAGTAGGCATCCATGAGCACATCGCCCTGGTGCAAATCCATGCCGTCGATAGCGAGCTGATAGAGCAGCTCGGTCTGTTGCGGGTTGGTCTGATAAAACGCGGTGGGGGAGATGTCGAATTCGCAGCCGAGCAGCTGGTCGCGCATGCACTCGGCGCCATATACAATGCGGGTTTCCTCGCCGAGGATGGCGTTGCCGGGACGTCCGTTGATGTTTTGGGCGACGGTGACGATGTGCGGATTGAGTGCGGCGACAGCCTCAAAGAACTCCTGCGCATGCGGCAAGTCGCGCTGAGCGGTCACGAGCGTGACCATGACCTGGTCGGTACGCCAACCGCAGCGGACGACGGCATAGCGAAGTAAACCAAGATGCTTGTCCTCATTAAAGGCGGGAATATGCAGCCGCTCAGCTTCGCGTGCGATGCCGTTGAGAATCTGACGGGCACCCGGTGCCTCGACAGGACACTCGGGTACGGCAACGATCTTGTGCGTGCCGCGCTCAAAGAAACCGCAACGGACAGCACCCTCCTTGCCGGGAGCAAAGGGAGTGGCAGCCTTATGACGAAAGCCACGCGGCGCGGGATATTTACCCGGGTCGCCCAGGGTGACGCCCATACCACGAATGGGGTCGACGCTAATACCCTCGTGCTCGCAAAGAGCAGCAAAAAGCTCCTCCATAGCAGCCTGCTTGGTCGCCAACTGCTTCTTATAAGGACGATTGAGCGCCGTACACCCACCGCAAGCTTTCATGATCGAACAAGGAGACTTGGGATCAACGGCCTTGCGCGCAGACGGAACCGGATTCTTATACGGGCGCTTGGAGCGAGTCTGAGATGCCTTATCCTCGCTCCGACGAGAGCCGGGACGCTTGGCCTTAGCCTTGCCCTTGGCCGACTTACCCTTCGCGTCCTGAGACGACTTGGATTTCTGAGAAGATTTTTTCTCCTCTGACCCCTCAGCCGCCTCGATCAAAGCACGACGAGCCTTACGCTCCGCACGAGATTCTGCCATGAATTAACTCCACTAATTTACAAATTGAAAGCTGAAAGCATTGTACCGTGCCAAGCTAGCGGACGATATACAAGCGCCTATTTCATGTCAGTGATAAGTCCAACGATGTTTGCCCGGCGTGGGCGGGAAGCGGCGCGTAATTAAGTTTATCGCGAGTTCCGCACGCAAAGGAAAGCACTTAATGTGCTTTCCGTCTTGCGCAGGACTGTAGAGCAGGAAACTTAATTACGCGCCGCTCCCCGCCCACGCCGGGCAAACCCTCCCTTGTACTCCATCTCACTAAAGTGTATGATTCTGGACGTTACACGAATCACTTTACTTAACTAAAGTGCCATCAAGGGGGGGGATACCATGAACACCGATATGTCTCGTCGTCAGTTTGTTGGTCTAGCCGGCTCGCTCGCCACGGTGCTTGGCCTTGGTCTTGTCGGTTGCGGCGGTGGTGCCGGCAAGGGCTCCGCTGCTGGCTCTGCCGCGGCCAAGGATGTGAAGGGCGCTGCGGAGTCCAAGAAGCTCGTGGTGGGCTTTGATAAGTCCTATCCTCCGTACGGCTTTGTGGGCGACGATGGCGAGTACACCGGCTTTGATCTCGATCTGGCCAAGGCTGTTGCCGATAAGCAGGGCTGGGAGGTCAAATACGAGGCCATCGACTGGGATGCCAAGGATACGCTGCTTAACTCGGGCGCCATCAACTGCATCTGGAACGGCTTTACCATGGAGGGCCGCGAGGACGACTACACGTTCTCCGAGCCGTACATGCTCAACGAGCAGGTGCTGGTGGTAAAGAAGGATGCAGGCATCAAGAGCTGGGACGATCTTGCCGGCAAGACCGTGATTACCCAGACCGATTCCGCTGCGCAGGATGTGCTTGAGGGTGACCAGAAGGATCTGGCGGCGACGTTTGCCACGCTCGACACCATCGGTGAGTACAACACGGCGTTTATGCAGCTCGAGAGCGGCGCGGTCGATGCCGTGGCGTGCGATCTTTCGATTGCCCAGTATCAGCTTGCCGCCAAGCCCGATGCCTATACGCAGCTTGATGAGCCGCTGTCCAGCGAGCACTACGCCGTTGGCTTTAAGAAGGGCGACACCAAGTCGGCCGATGCTGTAGCCGAGTCGCTCAAGGCGCTCTACGAGGACGGCACGGTCAAGGACCTCTGCGATAAATATTCAAGCTATGGTTTGTCTTTCGATAATTGGGTGCTCAAGTAATGTCTATTCAGGTCATGATGCAGATGCTTGGCCAGGGGTTCTTGGTCAGTTTGCAGCTGTTTGTGCTGACGCTGCTGGGGTCGATTCCGCTGGGAATCCCCGTGGCGTTTATGCGCATGAGCAAAATCGCGCCGCTTCGCTGGATTGCGCGCATCTACATTTCGGTCATGCGCGGTACGCCGCTCATGCTGCAGATGTTTGCCATCTACTTTGCCCCGTACTACGTGTTTGGCATTTCGCTCACGCCCGATTCCAAGTGGACGGCGTGCATCGTGGCGTTCATCATCAACTACGCCGGTTACTTTGCCGAGATCTATCGCTCGGGCTTGCAGTCCATTCCGCGCGGTCAATACGAGGCTGCCGAGGTGCTGGGCTATTCGCGCGTGCAGACGTTTCTGTATATCGTGATGCCGCAGGTCGCCAAGCGTATTCTGCCGGCGATGGGCAACGAGATCATCACGCTGGTCAAGGACACGTCGCTGGCGTTTGCCATTGGCGTGGGTGAGATGTTCTCGACGGCCAAGGCGCTGGTCGCCTCGCAGGTGAGCATGGTGCCGTTTGCGATCGCGGCGCTGATCTACTGGGTCTTTAACTTTGTGGTCGAGATGCTGCTGGGCGCCGCCGAAAAGAAGCTGGACTATTATCATGACTAACTCAGTGATGAAAATCGAAAACGCGCGCAAGGCGTTTGGCGGCAATGAGGTGCTCAAGGATATCTCGCTTGAGGTGAAGCGTGGCGAGGTCGTGGCGATTATCGGGCCTTCGGGCGGCGGCAAGTCCACGCTGCTGCGGTGTGCCACGCTGCTCGAGACACTCGACGGAGGCTCGCTCTCGTTTGGCGACCTTACCGTTGCGACGGATGCGGGTTCGGGCGCGGTCTATGCGAAGGGCGATGTGCCCAAGCAGGCGCGCTCGCGATTCGGCCTGGTGTTCCAAAATTACAACCTGTTCCCGCACTATACCGTGATGAAAAACATCATCGACGCGCCGATCCGCGTGCTTAAGCGCCCGCGCGAGCAGGCGGAAGCCCGCGCTCACGAGCTGATTGCGCAAATGGGGCTGACGGGCAACGAGAACAAGGTGCCGTGTGAGCTTTCGGGTGGCCAGCAACAGCGTGTGAGTATCGCCCGCGCCTTGGCGCTCGATCCGGAGATCCTGTTCTTTGACGAGCCGACCTCGGCACTCGATCCCGAGCTGACGGCCGAGGTGCTGCGTGTCATTAAAGACCTTGCCGCGCAGAATATGACGATGGTGATTGTGACCCACGCAATGCAGTTTGCGCGCGATGTTGCCGACCGCGTGGTCTTTATGGATGGCGGCCGCATTGTCGAGGAGGGGCCTGCCGAGCAGGTCATCGACCATCCGCGCGAGCAGCGCACGCGTGAGTTCTTGAGCCGTATCGAGGGGTAGGCTCAGGTATTTACTCAACTATTAATTGAGGCGAAGCCGCCGCAGGTCTTACGGTCTGTGGCGGCTTTTTGTTTGCATCGACGGAGTTCAATAATCGCCTCACAAGTTTGTCTCTTCCTCTCGCCGCCTGTATTCATACGTGCGCCGAAAGGTGTGCATGGACAGCCGCCCGTGAGGGTAGGGTGGTGGCATAGGACATTTGGAGGGTGAGTCGGCTCGGTTGCCGACCATGCTGCTCCCGGGATGGCACCGACCGCGAACTCTCCCCGTTGGCGTCGCGCATTGCGCGCGGCCCTGCAAGGAGGTCATCATGGGTGCTCCCAAGACCGGCAATGTAAGGAACGTGGTGCTCGTAGGCCAAGGCGGGGTGGGCAAGACTTCACTCGCCGAGGCCATGCTCCACCTTTCCGGCAAGACCGCCCGCCTGGGCGGCCACGACGGCACCAAGCCCACGCTCGACTATGACCCTGAAGAGGTCAAGCGTTCATTCTCCATCTCGACGACCATCGCGCCGATCGACTGGAAGGGCGCGCGCATCAATGTGCTCGATGCCCCGTGCTACCCCGATTTTATCGGCGACGCCTTTGCCGCGATGAGCGTCTGCGAGGCGGCTCTGTTTGTGGTCGACGCCGAGGCCGGCCCGCAGCCTACGACGGTTAAGCTCTGGTATGCCGCCGAGGACCTGCGCCTGGCGCGTGCGGTGTTCGTAAACCGCCTGTCGCGCTCCGAGGCCAGCTTTGCGACCACGATGGACCTGCTGCAGGAGCGCTTTGGCACGCGCCTGGGCGCCGTGACCCTTCCCTGGGGCGAGGGCGAGGACTTTGACGGCATCATCGACCTGGTGCGCATGAAGGCGCGCCATTGCAACGGCACCGAAGCCGTTGAGTCGGAGATTCCCGAGGAGTATCGTGCCCAGGCCGAGGAGGCCCATGACCATCTGTGCGAGCTGGTGGCCGAGGCTGACGATGAGCTGATGATGAAGTACCTGGAAGGCGAGGAGACGCTGACGCAGGAGGAGCTTGAAGGCCTGCTGTCGAAGGCGATCGCCGAGCGCATCTTTGTGCCGGTCTTTGCGGGCGATTGCATTAAGGAGCAGGGCGTCAACTCGCTGATGGACGACATCGCCACATACTTCCCGGCGCCGACGGACTACGGCGAGATGCCGCTCATCGACGGTGATTCGCTCAAGATTTCGAGCGACGATGACCGTCCGGTGGCGTTTGTGTTTAAGACGCTGGCCGATCCGCAGCAGGGTCGCATCAGCTTTATCAAGGTGCTGACGGGTACGCTTGAGCCGGGTCTTGAGCTGATCAACGCGCGTACCCGCAAGAGCGATCGTCTGGCCCACCTGTATGTGATGTGCGGCCGTGACATGACCGAGGTCGGTCACGCCTATGCCGGTGACATCATCGTGGCGCCCAAGCTGGCTGCCGAGACGGGTGACACACTCTCCATTACCGGTAAGGTCGAGGCGGCGGCGTTTAAGTTCCCCAACTCGCAGTACCGCATTGCCATCGAGGCCGAGAACCGTGGCGACGAAGAGAAGCTCTATACGTTTATCGAGAAGGCGTGCAAGGCTGATCCGACCATGAGCATCGATCGTGACGAGGAGACCGGCCAGACCATCATTTCGGCGGTGGGTGAGGCGCAGGTTTCGGTGCTGCTCAACCGTTTGGAGGATCGCACCAAAGTCGTGGCCAAGAGCGTGCCGATCCGCATTCCGTATCGCGAGACCATTCGCCGTACGGCAAGTGCCCAGGGCCGCCATAAGAAGCAGACCGGCGGCGCCGGTCAGTACGGCGACTGCTGGCTGCGCGTGGAGCCGCTCATTGGGCCTGACGGCACGAGCGACGGCTATGAGTTTGTGGACGAGGTCGTGGGCGGCCGCATTCCGCGCTCGCTGATTCCCGCCGTGGACAAGGGCGTCCAGGAGACCATGAAGGACGGTATTATTGCCGGCTACCCGCTTACGGGCATTCGCGTGGCTGTGTACGACGGTTCGTATCACAGCGTCGACTCCAACGAGATGGCGTTTCGCGCGGCGGCTCGCATCGGCCTGCGCAAGGCATGCGTCGATGCCGATCCGGTGGTGCTGGAGCCCATCGAGGAAATCACGGTGACTATCCCCGAGAGCTACGCCGGCGCCGTGATGGGCGACATCTCGGCATCGCGCGGTCGCGTGACGGGCATGGAGACCGATGAGCGCGGCGACACCGTGGTCATCGCCCAGGCACCTCTCGCCGAGCTGACGGATTACTCGACGCGCCTGCGCTCTATCACGCGCGGCACGGGTGACTTTACCATGAAGCCCGCTGGCTACGAGCAGGTTCCCTACGATGTTCAGGCCAAGCTGGTCGAGCGCTATGAGGAGGGCCGCGCCAAGTAGCGTGTGGTTTTGCCTGCAATGTGGACGCTGACGAAAAGGCCGCCCTGGGTAATCCAGGGCGGCCTTTTTTGATCCCATGGGGACGGAGGAAAACGAATCATTTTTGGGTTACGGGCGGTGCGGTCGGCACTAGTCTCCGGATGCCTGGTTGCGGCCGGTGGCGTAGTCGATCTGCACGTGCGGCTGCAGGTTGTAGCAGTACACGTGGAAGCAGAGGGTCTTGCCGTGGTCCTCGACCGATTGCGCCTCAAGGCGCACGCCGCGGCAGACAAGTTCCTCTTCGTTATACATGGGTGTGACGCGATAGAGCACGTGGTTGCCCGTCTCGCGGATGTAGCCGAGAATCTGCTCCTCAAACGGCAGCATGCCTGTCTCGTTGAGATAACGCGTGCCGGTGAGGAGATTCTTGCGGTTGGCGTTTTCGCCGCAGAGCGACCAGGCGATGAGATGGCAGCGGTTGTAGAGGCTCTGGCCCGGAATAAAGTCGTAGCGCTGCTGGCGCCATCCAGCGGGATGGATACGCGAGATATCGCCGCGCTCGCCTTGACCGAGTGATTCGGGGCCCACGCAGGCGAGCGCTTTGCGGGTGCGGCCCAGGCTGTCAAGCTTGGAGAACTTCTTAAAGCAACCCTCTTCTGTAGCGCGCTCGTATTCATCGAGCGTGAATGATGGTGTGCCGAGCGGGTGCGTGCTGTCGGCGCGAAGGGCAACGTAGGGGTTGCCGGCGTAGTCGGGAATGCTGCTGAGATAAACACCGCGGGCGCGGTTGAGGTCGGGGTTTTCGACCTCGTCGATGGGGGTGGCGGCACTGTCCGCGGAAACGTCGTCATCGGTGTCGGTTGCGGCGGAATCGGAGCCATCGCCAGAGTCCTGGCCGTTTTGAGGGTCCGGGGAGCTCGCCGTTCCCGATTCGAGCCGGGCAACCAGGTCTGCCTCGTCGTCGGTGCGGCTGGGGCTCTCGTTTTGTTTTTCGGCCAGAGCCGCCGCCTGCTCATCGCTTTGCGGCGACAGCAGCTTGGGCGCTCCGTCGAGCGATCCCGTAAACAGCGCAAACCCCAGCACCACGGCGGTGCCGATGGAAAGTACTTGCTTGTAGGTGGACTTGCGCGACATTGAGGCTCCTGGATGGACGGTTGGGAATCTACCAGTCTAGCAGGAGCCGACAGGGGCCGCTCCACCGAACAAATACTCAAGATTTGGGACAAACGCTACGGATTCATTTGTCCCGCGTTCTAGATCGAGGTGGAGTCGAGCCAGTTAAGCTTGCACTCGAGAATGCGCTGCTCGCCGGGTTCGCTGCTGCCGTCAAGTAGGGCGAGCAGCATCTCGGCTGCTTCGCGACCTTCTTGGTCGACGGGCTCGATGATGGTGGAGACGGTCGGCGTGGTGAGATTAGTCCAGTCTTCGCAGTTGAGTCCCAAAAGGCCGATTTGCTGCGGAAGCAGATGGGCCATGGGCTGGAGGGCCTTGTAGACGCGGGGGAGCGCCCATTGGTTTTGGACAAAGATGAGCGTACGCTTGGCGGGATTGAACTTGAATTTAAAGTACTCGGTAAGCTCGTTGATTGACGGCTTGTTGTGATCGATGGGAATCGCTTTGTAGAGCTGCCCGTTCGCTGACAGCGCCTCGGCATACCCCTGAAAACGCTCCATGCGGGTGCGCATTTCGGTCATGTTGGCGGCAATGGAAAAGAAATCTTCGTAGCCGGCGTCGAGGAGTGCCTGTGTGGCGTTGTACACGCCGTCGTAAAGGTTGGTTTTGATCCAGCTGGTACCTGGGCTATAGATGGCCGCATCGAAAAAGACGACCGGCTTGCCGGCGCGTCTAATGCGGTCATGCACGGCTTTGAAGTTTGCCGTGGGCTGGATGATAAAGCCATCGACGCCCAGCGAGAGCATCTTGTCGACGTACATGAGCTCGGTCTCGGGGTTAAAGTTGCTCGTGCAAACGACCGTCTGGTAGCCCGCGGGGAGCATGACCTGCTCCATGCCATTGAGAACGAGCCCCGCCCATTTGTTGGTGTTATCCAAAATGATGATGGCAATGACGTGGGTTTGCTTGCCGGTGAGCGTCTGCGCTTGGGCGTTGGGAACGTATCCGAGTTCCTTAATGACGCGCGCGATTTTGTTCTGCGTCTTCTCGCTAAGCTTTTCTCGTTTGTTGTTGAGGTAATACGAGACGCTTGCCGTCGAGGTTCCCGCCTCTCGAGCGACGTCTGCGATCGTAACGCGCTGTTTTGCCACAGCGACTCCTTCCGACAGATGAGCATTTTCCAACATGATGATTTTGAGTCTTGGTGAAGGATACGCTTCGGTGAGCGGCTTTTCCCTTTCATATGAGTATGCAACAAATGCGGCATACGGGTGGGGTCGAAATTTGTGACCGGCATGCGCATCTGCCGTCTACCGAGAAAATCAAATACTTCTTGACTTTTGAAATCGAGGGCAAAATCGCAGGATTCATTTTTGGTTAAACGCATAACTAAATCGCATAACCAACGCTCTGACCTGCGCGTTTACCGAAATAAGCTGGAATTAAGAAAAACGAGCAGCTATATTGTTCTTGTCGAAAAGACAGCAAGTCCAAACGGCAGGGGATGCTCCGGAGGCCTCCGCAAACGGTGTCTTGCGCACGCAACTCTATGAAAAGAGGGAAGCAATGAAGATCGTAGGCGTTGCCGCCTGTACTGTGGGTATCGCCCACACGTATATGGCCCAGAAGGCGATTCAGGATGAATGCGCCGCCCGTGGCATCGAGTGCAAGGTCGAGGCTCAGGGTGGCCTGGGTATCGAGAATGAGCTCACGCAGGAAGACGTGGACTCCGCCGACCTGGTCCTGGAGTCCGTCGACGTGGGTGTCGAGAACGAGGACCGTTTTGAGCAGAAGATGGCCGAGGGCAAGTTCCTGAAGGTCGGCACCTCGGATGTAATCGCCGATCCGGTAAAGATCATCGACCAGGCCATTGAGATCATCAAGGCGACGGGTGGCGCCGTTGACGCGCCCAAGGCCGAGGCCAAGGCAGAGAAGAAGGCCGTCTCCGCTGCCCCGCAGGCCCCGACACCGGCGTCCAAGCAGTCTATCTTTGCCGATCCGGGTAAGACGCTGCTCAATGCATTCAATACCGGCGTTTCCTATTTTATCCCCATCGTCGTTATCGGCGGCGTGTTCCTCGCCTTCTCGCTGGCATCCGGTACCGCCGGCGCCAACGGCATGGAGGTTACGAACCCGCTGATGGTGAGTCTTAACACCATCGGCATGGCCGGCATCTCCATGATGATTCCGGTGCTTGCGGCATACATCGCCTACTCGATGGCTGGCAAGCCCGCGCTCGCCCCCGGTTTTGTCCTGGGCTACCTGGTCAACAACGCAGTCGTTACCCCTAACGGCAACAGCGTTTCGACCGGCTTCTTGGGCGCCATGATCATGGCGGTCATCTGCGGCTACTTTGTCCGCTGGATGAAGACCTGGAAGGTCAACAACACCATCCAGACCATCATGCCCATCCTGATCATCCCGATTCTGACCTCGCTTGTCCTGGGCATGGCCTATATCTACATCCTGGCCACGCCGCTTGGCTTTGTGATGGACTGGCTCACCGGCGTGCTCGGCAGCCTGCAGGGCGGTTCCGCAGTTGTCCTGGGTCTGGTCATTGGCGTTATGACCGCCTTCGATATGGGTGGCCCCATCAACAAGACCGCCTCGACCTTCACCATGGCCATCATGGCCTCCGGTATCTACGGTCCTAACGGTATGTTCCGCGTCGCCGTCGCCGTTCCCCCGATCGCCTGTGGTCTCGCTGCGCTCATCGCCAAGAACAAGTTCGATGACGCCGACCGCCAGATGGGCATCTCCGCGCTGTTCATGGGCTGCATCGGTATTACCGAGGGCGCTATCCCCTTTGCGGTCAAGGACCTCGGTCACACCCTTCCCGGCATCTGCATCGGCTCTGCCGTGGGCGCGGCGCTCGCCGCCTTCCAGGGTATCGACTGCTACGTCCCGCACGGTGGCTTTATCGTCGCCCTTGCCACCAACAACGTCGCGCTGTTCTGCCTGGACATCGTGATTGGCGCCGTGGTCGCCGCTGCAATCCTGATTGCCATGAAGCCCACGCTCGACAAGCAGGCCAAGTAAACCTTTAAGGACTCCGGTTGTGCGGAGGGATGGATTTGACTCCGCACAACCGCCCCTACACAACAAAATCCATCCGTACTGATAGGGCCCACATCTGGGTCCCAGGGAACTTTTGTCAAAAATCCTCTGGAGAAGGAGAACAAAATGTCCAACCTCACCATCCGCCAGGCCGTTCAGGGCATGCTCAAACTGCAGGATAGCGGCGATCACGCAACCATGGTCGGCATTGGCCCCATGAGCCCCAACCTGATTCAGGCCGTGTTCGAGCTTGCCAAGGACGAGGATTTCCCGCCCATGTTTATCGCCAGCCGCAACCAGGTCGATATGGACGAGATGGGCGCCGGCTACGTCAACGGTTGGGACCAGACGCGCTTTGCCGCCGACATCAAGAAGGTCGCCGACGAGGTGGGTTACACCGGTCCGTACTACCTGTGCCGAGATCACGGCGGTCCGTGGCAGCGCGACGAGGAGCGTAACGCCCACCTGCCCGAGGACGAGGCCATGGAGCTCGCCCGCAAGTCCTTCGTCGCCGACATGGAGGCAGGCTTTGACCTGCTGATGGTCGACCCCACCAAGGATCCCTATCAGATCGGCAAGGTTATTCCGCTCGACGTGGTGCTTCGCCGCACGATCGATCTTATCGACTACCTTGAGCAGTACCGTCGCGAGCATAACCTGCCCGAGGTCGCCTATGAGGTCGGTACCGAGGAGACCAATGGCGGCTTGACCTCTACCGATAAGTACGAGGAGTTCATTTCTCAGCTGCAGCCCGAGCTCGAGAAGCGCGGCTGCCCCATGCCCACCTTTATCGTCGGCCAGACCGGCACCCTTACCCGCTGGACGGAGCAGGTCGGTCACTACAACTTCAAGAACGCCCGCGAGCTTGCCGATATGGCCAAGCGCTATGGCGTGGGCCTGAAGGAGCACAACGCCGACTATCTGGACGACGCGACGCTGCTCGAGCACATCCCGGCACACGTGACCGCCTCCAACGTCGCTCCGCAGTATGGCACCGAGGAGACCCGCGCCTACCTCAAGCTCTGCGCCACCGAGCAGATCCTGGTCGACAACGGTCTGTGCGATGACCCCTCCGACCTGTATCACACGCTGCTGGTCAAGGCTATCAAGACCGAGCGCTGGCGCAAGTGGATGACTGGCGACGACGTCAACCTGCAGGTCGATGACATCCTTGCCGACGATGAGCTCAGCCTGAAGATCCTGGATGTCTCCGGCCACTATGCGTTCAACGATCCCGAGGTCAAGGAGCAGGTCGAGAAGCTCTATCGCAACCTCGCTGCCCAGGACATCGACGGCAAGCGCTTTGTGATCGAGCACATCAAGCGCCCGATCAAGCAGTACGTCGTCGGTCTTAACCTCAAGGGCGTCACGAGCCGCATCGAGAAGGCTCTCGAGGACTAAGTAGCTTTTCCTACACGACGCCGGGCCTGGGGCATGTCCCAGCCGCAGGCCCGGCACATAGGACAAAGGGACATCCCCTTTGTCCCATTTTTTGAGTTTTGGATTCCTTCGAAGGAGTTTGCACCATGAAGTTCTTTATCGATACCGCCAATCTGGACGAGATCGCCGAGGCCAAGAGCTGGGGCTGCCTGGCCGGTGTTACCACCAACCCGTCCCTGTACGCCAAGACCGGCGGCAAGCTTGCCGACTTTGAGCCGCATATGCTCAAGATTGCCGAGCTCTGCGAGGGCCTGCCCGTTTCCGCCGAGTCTACCGCTACCACTGCCGAGGGTATGATCGAGGAGGGCAAGCGCCTTGCCGCCCTCGCCCCCAACATCGTGGTCAAGCTTCCCGTGTGCGAGGCCGGCCTTGCCGCCTGCCGCGCCCTGGCCGACGCAGGTGTGCGCGTCAACATGACGCTTGTTTTCTCGCCGACCCAGGCCTTGATGGCCGCCAATGCCGGTGCTCGCTACATCAGCCCGTTTGTCGGTCGTTTCGATGACATCGCCGAGGACGGTATCTCGCAGCTCGACAACGTCGTGACCTGCATTAAGAACTACGACTGGACGGGCAAGAACGTCGACGACACCGTCGAGATCATCACCGCCTCGGTTCGTACGCCCAACCACGTGACCCAGGCCGCGCTACTCGGTGCCGATATTGCGACCGTGCCCATGGCCGCTCTCAAGAAGTGCCTGCATCATCCGCTGACCGACCAGGGCCTCGCCTCTTTTGAGGCTGACTGGCAGAAGGTCGTCGCTCAGGCTTAACGAGTGGATTGCCCCGGCATCGCGTCATCCGGTGCCGGGGTTGTTCTCAAGAGAGGAATTCGTATGACCAACCAGGAGCTGGCGAAGGTCGCCAATGAGGTCAGGAAGGGTGTCGTGACTGCGGTTCACGCGGCCAAGTCGGGACACCCGGGTGGATCGCTCGGTGCCGCCGACATCATGACGTATCTGTACTTTGAGGAAATGAATATCGATCCTGCCGACCCTCACAAGGCCGATCGCGATCGCTTTGTGCTCTCCAAGGGTCACGCGGCGCCGGGCCTGTATTCGGTGTTGGCAAATCGCGGCTATTTTCCCGTCGAAGAGCTCGAGACGCTCCGTCATATTGGCAGCCGACTGCAGGGCCATCCCAACATGAACGACGCCCCTGGCATCGATATGTCCACCGGATCGCTCGGTCAGGGCATCTCCGCCGCGGTTGGAATGGCACTCGCCGCAAAGCACTGGGGTGACAGCTACCGCGTCTACACGTTGCTGGGCGACGGCGAGTGCGAGGAGGGCCAGGTGTGGGAGGCGGCCATGTTTGCCGGCAACCATGCGCTCGACAATCTTGTTGCCGTCGTCGACCACAACGGCTTGCAGATTGACGGCACGATCGATGAAGTCAACTCGGCCATGCCGCTCGCTGACAAGTTCCGCGCCTTTAAGTGGCATGTGATCGAGCTCGCCGACGGTAACGACATGGCGCAGATTGCCGCCGCCTTTGCCGAGGCCCGCAAAGTGAGTGACTCGCCCGTGGCCATTATCGCCGAGACGGTGAAGGGCAAGGGCGTCTCCTTTATGGAAAACCAGGTGGGCTGGCACGGCAAGGCACCCAACGATGAACAGTTTGAGCAGGCCATGGCCGAGCTCGCAGCGGCAGGGGAGGAGCTCTAATGGCAGACGTCAAGAAAGTCGCCACGCGCGTTAGCTATGGCGAGGCACTTGTCGAGCTGGGCAATGAGCGCGATGACTTTGTGGTTCTCGATGCCGACCTGGCCGCCGCCACGCAGACCGGTAAGTTTAAGGCTGCGCACCCTGAGCGCTTCTACGACGCCGGCATTGCCGAGAGCAACCTGATGGGGCTCGCCGCCGGCATCGCGACCACGGGCCACGTCGCCTTTGCGAGCACCTTTGCGATGTTTGCCGCCGGTCGCGCGTACGAAC
This sequence comes from Collinsella sp., assembly GCA_018365375.1. Taxonomy (GTDB): domain Bacteria; phylum Actinomycetota; class Coriobacteriia; order Coriobacteriales; family Coriobacteriaceae; genus Collinsella. The sequence goes on from JAGZKE010000020.1 coordinate 23,059, forward strand.
AAGTGCGTAATTCCATTGGCTATCCGCACCTCAACGTCAAAATCGGTGCCACGCATGCGGGTATCTCGGTCGGTGAAGACGGCGCCACGCATCAGTGCTGCGAGGACATCGCGCTCATGCGCACGATCCCGGGTATGACGGTAATCGTTCCCGCCGATGACATCGAGGCTCGCGCTTGCGTGCGCGCCGCCTATGAGTTTGAGGGACCGGTCTACATGCGCTTCGGACGCCTGGCAACGCCGGTCATTAACGATCACGAGGACTATGAGTTCAAGATTGGTCGCGGCGTGGTCGTGCGCGAGGGGTCCGATGTGACCATCATCGCTTGTGGCCTTATGGTCGCCGAGGCGCTTGAGGCTGCCGAGGCGCTCGCTGCCGATGGTATCGATGCCGAGGTCATCAATATGCACACGATCAAGCCGCTTGATGAGCGCCTGGTGGTTGCCAGCGCCAAGAAGACCGGTCGCGTGGTCACTGCCGAGGAGCATTCGATTATCGGTGGTCTTGGCGAGGCCGTGGCCTCGGTGCTCGCGGATCAGCATCCAGTGCCGATGCGTCGCGTCGGCGTGCGCGATGTGTATGGCGAGTCCGGCCCTGCGGTCGATTTGCTGCACAAGTACGGTTTGGACGCCGACGGCATCGAAGCTGCGGTCAGGTCCGTGTTGTAAGGAAGGTTTCCATGGGATTTGTATCTGCCAACCAAGTGACAATCGGGTATACCGCCGCCTCGCGCGAGGACGCCCTACATTATTTGTCCGAGCAGGCCATCGAGCTCGGCTTTGCCGATGACGCATCTGCCGTAGAGGCCGCCTTCATTGCTCGCGAGAACGAGGCCGAGACCGGCCTTGTCGCCGGTTTTGCCGTTCCGCATGCCAAAAGCGACGCGATCCACACGCCGGGCGTTGCCGTGCTTAAACTGACCGAGCCCGTTGAATGGCCGAGCTTCGATGGGGTGCCCGTCGATGTTGCGCTCGCGCTGTACGTGCCCGCCGGCGAGGCCGGAACTACGCACCTGCGTCTGCTCTCCAAGGCTGCCGTGATGCTGATGGACGCCGGCTTCCGTGACAAGGTGCGCGCGAGCACCGATCCCGTTGAGATTGCGGAGCTCATCAATAGCGGACTCGAAGACTAGAACGGTCATCCCGTTCAATCAATTGATCCTTCTCCAAGGAAAAGGGCCGCGACGCCGTATGGGTGTCACGGCCCTATTTGCGTTTCCCCAGATAAAACCTGCCAAAATAAACCTGTCCCTTTTTGGCAGGCTAATCGTGAGTTATTTCACCGCAACTTAGGGCACGGTTAGGAAGTGTGCACCTTAAAGAGTGGTGCCCTTGATTAGAGAGGTTGCGCTCGTCTCTCTAATTGTCTCTCTAAAGAGAAAGCCAGTTAAAGAGATAACATTGGGCTATCTAACAGTGAATTCGATACATCTCTCTAAATGTCTCTCTAAAATAAGGTGCTTATCTCTCTAAAGTTAGAGAGATAAATCTATTGTTTTAGAGAGACGGAATGCCAAAATTCGTCCGTCCGCTACCATCTGCCAAAAATGGCGGATAAAGGGCTCATCGAAGTAATGGGTTCATCGACGAGCCGCAACCGCCGCTATCGGAAGAAGTAGATGCAGCCGAATTGCCCCTCTATCGTCTCTCGAAGTTTGATGGGTGCTAGAGGGGCGACTGCCTCGCGATATTTCCCCAGATAAAACCTGCCAAAATAAACCTGTCCCTTTTTGGCATGTCAGTTAACGCAGTCCAGGTTGAGCATATGCGAGCGAGCGGCTCCGGGTGCGGTAAGGTGACGTGAAACAAGCGGGCGCTGATCTTTTGGTCGCGCCCGTGAAGTTGAACGTCAGATTGCCGTGCCCGGGGCCTGCGCAGCGCCGAGCAGTTACGCCGTTTGTAAAACGGCGTAACCTAAAGATTCATGGCACCGTGGATGTAGGGGGTGACCTCAGGGGAGATATGGTCGCAGCCCAGCTCGCGCAGCGCGGACTCGATAACGGCGGGCAGCGGGGTTTTGCCCTCGGTATCGACGGCGTTGCCACCGAGGGCAGCGATCTTGGCGACGTCTGCGGGTGCGGCCTCGATATGCATGCAGCCGCAGATCAAACGCGCGCGTACCTGTGCCAGATCAAGATCGTGCAGGTAATCCTCGCAGGCGCGGATTAAATCGACTTTCTCGCGCGTAAGCTCCTCGCCCGTGGGGACGCGGGTGGCAAGACATGCTCCCGCCGGTAGGCTCCAAACGGGATAGCCCCATGCGCGCAGCAGCTCGCGCTCTTCGTCCTTGGTAAAGCCGACCTCCATAAGGGGTGAGCGTACGCCGAGCTCTTCTGCCGCACGCATGCCGGGGCGGTGGTCACCACGATCGCTTGCACTGCTGCCATCGATGACGGTGGGAAAGCCGAGCGACTTGGCGTGGTTGACGATGGCGGTAAAGCCGGCGTGCTTGCAGTGGTAGCAGCGATTGGCATCGTTGCAGGCTACCTGGGGGAGCTGCAGCTGATCGACCGAAAGATTGAGCACGGGGAGCTTAAAATGTGCCCCTTCATTGGCTTGTCCATCAACGGACCGCTCAAACGAGGCCTGCTCGGGCGTGCCGATGAGCGGCGTGGTGAGATGGACGAGGAGGGTATTGGTAGGCATGATGCGGGCGCATACGGCGGCCAAAAAACTGCTGTCAACGCCGCCGGAAAAGCCGATGGCGACGCGTCCGTATGCCAAAAGCAGCTGCTCGAGTGCTGCGAGTTTGTCCTGAAGCTCCTCTGCGGGTGTGGCGGTGTCTGAAAGCATGAAAGTTCCTTACAGTTATTAAAGCTCGGATGAAACTATAATCCCACCGAGCTGCTTGTCATAAGACTTCCAGCTATGTAACGAAAGTGCAATATGGTATATACGTTATATACAAGTTGCCAAATGCGGTAGAGTTGCAGCAACGCGACAGCGAGAGTCGATGGGGGACCGATATGATCAAGGCTGTTATTTTTGACATGGATGGAACGCTGGTCGATACCGAGCGTTTGGGGATTAAGGCCTGGAAGGCAGGCGCCGCTGAGCTGGGGCTCGCGATTGATGAAGCGCTGATCCATCAGTTTATCGGCCGCACGCTGCCCGATGTTATGGACATCCTCGATAGGCATTATGGCAGCCACGAAACCACCGAGGCGATCTATCGTCGCCACAAGGAGATTCGCGACGAGATGGTCAAGACCGAACTGGAACTTAAGGCCGGCGCCGCCGAGTGCCTAGACGAGCTGCTAGCTGCGGGCTATCACGTGGGCCTAGCGACGTCGTCGCGCCTCGTTACGGCCGAGCGCAACCTTAAGATGGTCGGTCTTTTTGACAAGTTTGAAACGGTAACGTGTGGCGAGGACGTCGTGCACGGCAAGCCCGACCCCGAGATGTATCTGCTCGCCTGCGAGCGTGCGGGCTTTGCCCCCGAGGAGTGCGCCGTGGTCGAGGATTCGCGCAATGGTTGCGTCTCGGGCATCACGGCCGGCTGCCACGTCTTTGCCGTCCCCGATATTGTGCCGCTGCCGCAGGACGTGGTGGATGGCTGCGAGGCAGTGCTCGATACGTTGTTCGACCTGGCGGCGGCAATCAAGACTGTGCGCTAGAAAATTGCGGCGTTGAAACGAGCGATTGCTCACGTTTGCGCTTAGGCAAAAGGGGTCCGGCAATGGTCGGGCCCCTTTTGCTTAAGCGGCGACTTAGCATACTCGCGGGCGTGCTATAGATACGCACCGAGGTTGATGGCCGTGGCGTCGGTCTGGCTGCTTGCCTGGGTGCTGGCGCGTTCCAGTAGGAACGGACGTACCAGTTCTTGGCGGTTGATATCCTCGGCGGCGACTGCGGTGACGGTACGCACTGCGGAGCCGACACGGATATGCTTGATCTTTGCCGGGGCCTTGTTCTCGATTTGCTCCATCAGCAGTTGGACACCCTTGCGGCCAATCTCGTAGCCCGGGGGCGCTACCGTAGTGAGCGGGACCGATCCGCTCCAAGCGAGCGGGTTGCCGTCGCATCCGGCCACGCGTACTTGCCCGGGGACAGAGATGCCCTTGTCGACCAGTGCCGAAACGACGCCCGAGGCCAACACATCGGTCAGGCCGACGACAAAATCGGGACGTTCGTCCGCGGGGCGCTCGGCGATTTGGGCACCGATGCCGTAGCCGTCGGCAGCGGTATTCCATTCGCCGGCGTCGATGACTTCGATCTTGATATCGGGGTGCAGGGCGAGCGCCTTATGAATGCCAAGGACGCGCAGGGTGAGTTGCATAAATGCTGCTCGGCCGACGACGACAATATGGTGCGCGCCGCGGGCGATAGCAAGTTCGGCAATGATGCGACCCTGGGCCTCGTTGTCGGCCGCTACGTAGTAGCCGGGCTCGGAGCAATGGATGTCCAGATGGACGATCGGCACGGGCATCTTGGTCATGGCGGGGTGCCAGTCGGGGGATGCCATGGGCTGAACCATGACGCCGGACATCTGGGTGCCCATAAAGTAGCGCAGGTAATGGTCCTCGAGAATATCGTCGTTATCGGCGTTGGCGATGAGCAAGTCGTAGCCGTGCTTGCGGGCCTCGTTGTGGGCGCCGCTGGCGATTTGGAGCGAAAAGCCGTGATCGAGACGGGGGAGCACCAGGCCAAAGGACTTGGTGGCGCCGCCTGCGAGCTGACGGGCGCTTTGGTTGGGCAGGTAGCCAAGGCGATTGATGGTCTCGTTGATGAGCTTGAGGGTCTCGGAGCGCAGCTTTTCGGGGTGGTTGAGCGCGTTGGAAACCGTGCCCAACGAAACCCCGGCCTCGCGCGCGACGTCGCTGATTTTTACCTTTGCCATAGCGGCCCCTTTGATGCGTTTCAAGTACAAGCCAGATTGTAGCATCCCAAACCTTCTAAAAAGGGACAGGTTTATTTTGGCAGGTTTTATCTGGGGAAACGCTGTTGCCAGCGCGACCACCACGAGGGGGGCAGGTACCTTTGTGGTGGTTTGGACCGGCTGGACGTGTGTGCATCGGGTGGTATCTAAGTTGAGATACCACTTCTGGTATATCAGCTTGCGTTTGCGTGAGTACAATACTCGAACGTTGTACGTCTCAGCGCCCTTTGTGCGTGGACGTCTTGCAGTCACGCGAACGAAGGGATTTATCTTATGTGCGGAATCGTCGGCTACACCGGCTCTGATATTGCAAAGAACATCCTGGTCACGGGCCTCAAGCGTATGGAGTATCGCGGCTATGACTCCTCGGGCGTCGCGCTCGAGGTGGGCGAGGGCGCCGCGGCGCACCTCGACGTCATCCGCCGCGTGGGCAAGGTCGCGGGCTTGGAGAGCGAGCTTTCCAACATCGACAGCGACGCTACCTGCGGTATCGGCCACACCCGTTGGGCCACCCACGGCAAGCCCTCCGTCGTTAACGCTCACCCCCACACCAGCTGCGACGGCCGTATCGCCATCGTCCACAACGGCATCATCGAGAACTTCGCCGAGCTGCGCGAAGAGCTGGAGGGTCGCGGCCACCACTTTAAGAGCGAGACCGATACCGAGGTCTTCGCGCATCTGATCGAAGAGGCTTATGCCGAGACGCACGACCTGATGGCCTCCGTGCGCGAGGCTTGCACCCACGTGGTCGGTGCCTATGGTCTGGCCGCCGTGTGCGCTGACGAGCCCGGCGTGATCGCCGTGGCCCGCAAGGATTCCCCGATCGTGGTCGGCGCGGGCGAGACCGGCGCCTATGTCGCCTCCGACGTCATCGCGCTCATCGACGCCACCCGCGATGTCGTGGTGCTCGAGGACGGTCAGTTTGCCAAGCTCACGCCCGCAGGCGTCGAGTACACCGACGAGGCCGGCAACGTTATCGAGCCCAAGGTCACCCACATCGATTGGGACCTGGACATGGCAGAAAAGGGCGGTTATCCCGACTTTATGCTCAAGGAGATTCACGAGCAGCCGCGCGTCGTGCGCGACACGCTGGTTGGTCGTATGACGCCGGCCGGCGAGCTCGACATCGACGAGCTGGGCCTTTCGCTCGAGGAACTCAACGACATCGACCGCGTCTACGTGATCGCTTGCGGAACCAGCTATCACGCTGGCCTCATTGCCAAGAATCTCATTGAGGGCTGGGCTCGCATCCCCACCGAGGTGGAGGCGGCCAGCGAGTTCCGTTATCGCAACCCCATCATCACGCCGACGACGCTCGTCGTTGCCGTGTCCCAGTCGGGCGAGACGGCCGATACCCTCGCCGCCATCCGCGACGCGCGCATCAAGGGTGCCAAGGTCTTCGGCATCACCAACGTGGTGGGCAGCCCCGTGGCGCGTGAGAGCGACGGCGTCATCTACACCAAGGCCAACAAGGAGATCGCGGTCGCCTCGACCAAGAGCTTCATCGGCCAGGTCGTGAGCCTCACGCTTTTGGCCCTGCTACTGGCGCAGGTCAAGTACCGCTTGACCACCAAGCAGGCGCGCATGCTGTTCCGCGAGCTTTCCGATACTGCCGAGCAGATCCAGTGGATTTTGGACACGCAGACCGATGCCGTGCATGAGGCTGCCCTGCTGTGCAAGGATGCGCAGTCGGCGCTGTTCGTGGGCCGCGGCATGGGTGCCGCTATTTCCTACGAGGGTGCGCTCAAGCTCAAGGAGGTCAGCTACCTGCACGCCGAGGCCTACGCCGCCGGCGAGATGAAGCACGGCCCCATTGCCCTGATCGACCCGGGCTTCCCTGTCATCGCTGTGGCCACCAAGAGTGCCACCTACGACAAGACCGTGTCGAACCTTATGGAGTGCAAGGCGCGCGGTGCCAAGGTCATCGTCGTTGCCACCGAGGGCGACGAGGAGATCAACAAGATTGCCGACTGCATCATCCACGTGCCGGCAGTCCGCGACGTGTTCAGCCCCATCACGGCGAGTGTCCCGCTGCAGCTGCTCGCCCGCGAGGTCGCCATCCTGCGCGGCTGCGACGTCGACCAGCCCCGTAACCTGGCGAAAAGCGTTACTGTCGAGTAATCGAGTTCCGTCATCCTAACAACTAAGGCCCGGCTCCGTTGCAGCGGAGCCGGGCCTTGTTGCATTTGACCAGATAAAACCTGCCAAAATGAACCTGTCCCTTTTTGGTAGGTTAGCGGAGCTTGCTGGTCTCGAAGTACTCGGGGAACTGGTCCAGAACTTCGGTTTGGTTGCGGAACATCATGTGCAGGTGCTTGCTGACCAAAAAGCTCGCTTCGATGGGGTCGCGACCGGCGATAGCGCGGCGAATCTGCTTGTGCTCGTTCACGATGTCCTGATTGTCGAGAACCTGTGTGGCGGCGCGCAGCCAGCGGAAGCGCTCCAGGTCGGCATTGGTCTCTTCGAGCCACGACCACACGGTGCTGCGACATGCGATGCTAAAAACCATGTGATGCATGAGGTTGTCGCTCAAAAAGAAGCCGATGCGATCCTCTTCGGCCATGGCCTTTTCCTGCAGCACGATGGCGCGGTCGAGCTGCTCGATGCCGGCCGACGTGGCGCGCGCACAGCACTCCACGATCACCTGCTTTTCCAGATGCTCGCGGATGTAACAGGCACTCTCGGCAAGGGTGAGGTTGATGGGCGAGACGTAGGTGCCGCTCTGGGGCACGGTGCGCACCAGGCCTTCCTGCGCCAAGCGAACCAAAGCCTCGCGCACGGGCGTGCGCCCCATATCCAGGTCGTCGCAAAGTTGCTTGACGCCCAGCTTTTCGCCCGGCTTGTAGTCCAGGTAGACGATTTTGCGTCGAATGGTGTGGTAGGACTGGTCCTGTAGGCTCGTTTCCTGCTCGCCGACGTGCATCGATTCTTCCATAGCGCCTCGCAACTGTTCTATCAAACTCATATGTCAGTTGTTAATTATGCCGCGAATCAGCTCTCCGCGGTGGGTAATTCGGCTGTCGCCCGAGAACTATTGCGGCATCTTAGTCTGTGTTTGCGCAAGGCTGCGCTCAATGTTGCCGTATCATAAGCCGTCGCAAACGTGAAATAGAAAGAAGGAATCCCATATGCAACTGGCAAATATCGTACGCGAGCGCTGGAAAGGCGTCTTGTTCTGCCTGATCATCGCTATCCCCGCGACGTTGCTCGGCAAACAGATTGAGGTGGTCGGCGGGCCGGTATTTGCCATCCTCTTTGGCATGGTCCTGGCGCTCGTCTTTCCCAAGAATCGTCGCGAACCGCTCGCCGCCGGCGTTACCTATACGTCCAAAAAAGTCTTGCAGTACGCGGTTATCCTGCTTGGCTTTGGCATGAACCTCTCCCAGATTCTGTCCAAGGGCGCCCAGTCGCTGCCGATTATCGTGGCGACGATCTCGACCTCGCTTGTCATCGCCTTTGTGCTCTGCCGCGTCATGAACGTACCGGGTAAGATCGCGACGCTTGTGGGTGTGGGTTCGTCGATTTGCGGCGGTTCTGCCATCGCCGCGACCGCACCCGTCATCGATGCCGACGATCGCGAGATTGCCCAGGCCATTTCGGTCATCTTCCTGTTTAACGTTATCGCGGCGCTCGTGTTTCCGACGCTCGGCGGCATGCTCGGGCTGACCAACGAGGGCTTTGGCCTGTTTGCCGGTACCGCCATCAACGACACCTCGTCCGTAACGGCTGCGGCGAGCGCTTGGGACAGCATGCATCCCGGCGCCAATGCGCTCGAGAGCGCCACGGTGGTCAAGCTCACCAGGACGCTGGCCATTATTCCCATCACGTTGGTTCTCGCATACTGGCAGATGCATCTGGCGCGCAAGGCCGGCGGCGACGCCAAAAGCACGTTCTCGCTTAAACGCGCGTTTCCCATGTTCGTGCTGTTCTTTGTGCTGGCGAGCGTGATCACCACGGTGTTTCAGCTTCCTGTGTCCATCACGGCGCCCATCAAGGAGCTGTCAAAGTTCTTTATCGTGATGGCCATGGCGGCTATTGGTTTTAATACCGATATCGTCGAGCTGGTCAAAAAGGGCGGCAAGCCCATCGCATTGGGCTTTTGCTGCTGGATTGGCATTGCGTGCATGAGTTTGGGAATGCAACACGTGCTGGGAATCTGGTAGAGAAGTAGCTTATTTGCGTGCTGCGTGCTGCGTGCTGCGTGCTGGCGAGCGCATTCTCACGGTGGAGCGATAGGAGCTCTTGCGGGT
>JAGZKE010000021.1:0-49511 GCA_018365375.1 Collinsella sp.
GGCCGGCCGGTCCGGCCCTCAGGGTATCGGGTTCCCACATTCATCCGTACATGTACGGATGAATGTGGGAGGTGTTCGGATGAAGTCGATAATCAAGGCCGGAGGGACCGAAAAATTTTTTCAAAAAAGTTGTTGCGCGCCGGACAGACTTCTGTGTATACTAATCCCCGCAGCGCACGCGAGCGGAAACAAACGCGAACGTCTGCCTGGGGAGTTAGCTCAGTTTGGTTAGAGCGCCGGCCTGTCACGTCGGAGGTCGCGGGTTCGAGCCCCGTACTTCCCGCCAACGCAATTAAAGCCACGTCTTCGGACGTGGCTTTTTGCGTTTGATGCACTTTGTTTCGATAGAACGATCGCCCTGGTGCATCTTCGCCCAGAATCCCCGCGCCTTCGGGAACGCAAGTAAAATCTAATAAGTATATCTGTCTGAACAACAGCTTTGTTGCGCAACACCTGTTCTACGAGACAGGGGGTTAGGTTATACTAAATTGCACTGTGCGCCGCATCTGATGCATTTCGCTCCAAGCGCGGCACTCAGTGGATATCCGATTTACCATTTGGATGTCCTGGCGGTCATTTAGCGTCTCGACACAAGCTCGGCCCCGGAGCTCGTTCGAGCTGTTCGTATTCCTTGAAAGGGGAAAAATGGACATATCGAGGAAGACTGATTACGCCCTTCGCATGCTGGCGATGCTTGCCGAGGATCCGGAGCGTTTGCTTTCTGTTCGCACCGCTGCCGAAGAGGTCAATGTCCCGTATTCGTTTGCCCGCTCGATTCAGCACGGTTTGGTCCAGGCCGGTATTGTGGAGAGCCTGCGTGGCGTCCACGGTGGCATGCGTCTCAAGGTCAGTCCGGACGACGTCACTATCCGCCAGGTCGTCGAGGCCGTTCAGGGTCCTATGGTTATGAACGATTGCACCGCGCCCGATGGTGACTGTGCGCGCATGGGCGCGTGCTGCTATCATCCCCTGTGGGCCGGAGCCCAGGCGTTGATGCGCGACTACCTCGATTCCGTTTCGCTCGGCGACATCGTCGCTCACCGCCAGTTCCCGGCCGTCGATCCCAAGTTCGCCGACCGCGAAGCGTTTCCCGAGTACGCCACCTGCGCGTGCGCTTACCGGGAGGAATAGCGCCGCATAAGGAGCATAGCCATGATTCAGGACCCCTTTCGTTCGATGATTCGTTCGGAAGGGGTCCTGCGTTATCGCGACCTTCCGTGGCGCCGCACACGCGATCCGTACATCATTTGGCTTTCTGAGGTCATGCTGCAGCAAACGCAGGTGCCGCGTGTGGAGGCGCGCATGCCGGTGTGGCTCGATCGTTTTCCGACTGTGCAGGCGCTTGCCCAGGCCGCGCCTTCCGATGTTTTGGACGCTTGGCAGGGCATGGGCTACAACCGACGCGCTCTGGCGCTTCATGGGGCCGCTCAGCGCGTTGTAGAGGACTGGGACGGGGAGTTTCCGCGTGAGACGCGTGACTTGGTCGCTCTGCCCGGCATTGGCCCGGCAACGGCGCAGGGCATCCGTTCGTTTGCGTTTGATCTTCCAGGCGTGTATCTAGAGACCAATGTGCGCACGGTCTTTTTGCATCATTTCTTTCCCGATGTGCCGGCCGTTCCCGATCGCGAGCTGGTGCCGCTGATTCAAGCCGCCTGTCCGGCGGCCCCTGGTGCGGCGGCGGATGAGATTGCGCCCTTTGCCGTGCCTCAAGACGATGCCGACACGCCGCGCGCATGGTATTACGCGTTGCTGGATTACGGCGCGTATCTTAAAAAGACGCTGCCCAATCCGTCCAGGCGGTCGGCGGGCTATAGTCGTCAGTCCAAGTTTGAGGGCTCGCGTCGCCAAAAGCGCGCCCACATTGTGCGCATGCTGCTGGCGGCGCGCGATGGACAACCGGCAGGTATTACGCTCGATGAAGCCGTTGCAGGCGTTAACGAGATGGAGACGGCAGCCGGCCGAGAGCCGGTCGAGCGCGAGCTGGTCGCAAGCATTCTTGCCGATCTGGAGCGCGAGGGCTTTTGCGGCTCCGAGGGCGATCGTTGGCTGAGTGTGTAGCTCACTCGAATCTGAAGAACGGGATTGTAAGGTTTAAATTCTCGGCATGAGGGCATCCTTAAAGCAAGGCCGCTCAAAGTCTGTGGGCGGCATGCGTTGAAGGGAAGTACACCTATGGATTTTGAGAATTCCCAAACCAAGAAGAACCTCGAGACCGCTTTTGCCGGTGAGTCCCAGGCACACACCAAGTATCGCTACTATGCATCCAAGGCCAAAAAGGACGGCTACGTTCAGATCTCGAATATTTTTGCCGAGACGGCGGACAACGAGTCCGAGCACGCCAAGCTGTGGTTTAAGTATCTGCACGACGGCGCCGTTCCGGGCACTCTGGACAACCTGCGCGACGCCGCTGCGGGCGAGAACTACGAGTGGACCACGATGTACGACGAGTTCGCCAAGACCGCCGAGGAGGAGGGCTTTGTCGAGATCGCCGAGAAGTTCCGTGGCGTCGCCGCCGTCGAGAAGGCCCACGAGGAGCGCTACAACAAACTCGTCGAGCGCATCGAGTCGGGCGAGGTGTTTGAGCGTGAGGGCGTGAAGGTGTGGAAGTGCCTGAACTGCGGGCACCTGCACGTTGGTGCCGAGGCGCCTGAGGTGTGCCCGGTGTGTAACCACCCGAAGGCGTACTTTGAGGAGCAGGTGGTGAACTACTAGCGCTTGGCGCTGGCGTGAGCTGGGCCGGGAGGGCCGGACTACCTTCCCTCCTCGCTCACGGCTTCGCAGGGTCGCGTTGAGGGAAGGTAGTCCGGCCCTCCCGGCCCGCTTTGGTTCGTTGCGTGCTCGCTACAGAAAAGCTGATAACTAAGTTTGTGTGCCGCCCCTATCGGGGCGGCACGTTTTTGTATGGGGACTGGTTGGGACGGCACCGTTCATGGGTGGGGTACACTGGGTGGCGACTTTTAGTTTATCTACTACCTGATGGGGTGTTTTTGTATGGGTAAGAAGTCTCGGGCTCGGGTTGCTGCGGCGGGAACTCGCAAGGATCCTGGTCGTCGGGTTGCCGAGGGTAAAAAGGTCGATCGTGTCGAGAAGGACAAGAAGGTTGGCGCGCATGCTCATCCTGAGTGGGCGCCTCACCTCAATACGGCTAGCGAGGATCTGACTGCTAAGTTGTTTACTCTGGTCGAGGTTATCTTGGGCGTGGTGCCCGTGGTGGTCATTGGCTTGTTCCTGGCCTCTAAGGATGCCACGAGCGTGGATAAGCTCACCGAGGTCTTTTCGCAGGAGCCCTCGATGGTGGTCACGTTTATTTCTGCGTGCCTGCAGCCGTTTGTGGCGTACATGTTGTACATGATTTATCGCAAATACTGCGAGGGCGACGCTGGTTTTGCCGCCGGCAACCTGATCGGTCTTTTGTGCTCCGAGATCCTACTGCTCAATATCCCAGGCGTCATCGGTATGGGCATCTTGCTGTGGCGTGTTTGGCGCAACGTCGCCCCGCACTTTGAGAGCTGGTTGTTTGAGCGTCGTGCAATGGGCGTGCTGGCAGACATTGCGGGCTCGCTCGTGATTTTAGCCTTGGCGTTTATGTGCGCCACCGCCGCCCGCGGTCTCGCGGGCATGTAGTCTGTCCTCACCGACCACGGAGCGCAGGGCAACTGCTGGTTTCACCGCTCCGGACGTCAGACCCGCGGCGCATCCCTTTCCCTCTCGCTCACGGCTTCGCAGAGTCACGCGAGGCAAAGGCATGCGCCGCGGGTCTGACGACGCGGGCTTGCCAACGAGTTTTGGCTAATAGATTGGTTTGTGTGCCGCCCCTTTGGGGCGGCACTTTTTGTGTGGGGTCCCGGTCTCCACATTTTTCGTCAAGCTTTTGGTTAGATTTTGGTCAGTTGGCGTAAGGGTGGAAGGCCAAAAGATTGCTGGCGAAAAAAGCTCAGAGAAAGTGCTGGTAGGGGAGTTGTTGAGCTTTTCGACAGCTTTTGAGCAAAAGAAACTTTGTGGCTATTGCCGGCGATTGCGTTGTCGCGGTCATGGCGGTGCGGGATGCTGGTCGTAAGCGTCGAACGCTCCGATTTTGGAGGCCAACATGGACCTGTTTCTTGAGACCCCACAGCAACAAGCCGAGCGCATGCTGCGGCAGCAGCGGCGGCTTATAGAGATGCAAATGCAAGGGGTTGCCAACCAGGCGCCCGTGCAAAACGTCGTGCCCGCTGCTGTACCTGCAGCCGTGCCCGGGTGCGAATCGGCACCAGAGGCCTATTCCGTACAGCAAGATTCATATGCGCAGGAGCTCGCGTTCGACAAGCGTCGTGCGCGTCGTCGCCGCGTGGGCCAGCGCCTGCGCACATTGGCGATGATCGTGCTCATTCCGCTAGGACTTGCGGCAATCTTCTTGGCCTCATATGCCCTCACGTGCATTCTCAACGGTGCCTCGCCCAATGAGGTGCTCCAGCATCTAGCGGCCCTGGGCCAGCGCCTAGGCGATGTCGCAACAACCATCCGCGCCGGCTGGGAGAGTTAGCGTTTGTCACATTAGGACTTCCAGGGTGTACGAATTATCGCCACGAGCAGAATTCTTGCATCCTGTGGGTCCTGTCGTGCGACTGAATAGTATTATTGAAGATAAATAATAATAGGATTTGTTATGTATAAGCAGGATTTAGAGCAGACTCTTTTGGGCATTGACGAAGAGGCGGAGCTGGAAATAGGTCCAAGAGACGACAGGCCGAACGTTGTATTGGTGGGAGGAAGCGCCTTCATGCTAAACGATGTGACGAATCGTTCGGTTACACATGACATTGATGTGTTTGAGGCAGATAGGTGCCTCCGCGAGATCATAGCTCGATACCCCGAGGTGAATGGTATGGCGGTGGCATATTGTAATCAGATGCCGTTCAATTACGAAGATCGTTTGATTCCCTTGGATATTGGGGCGCGCTTTATCAGGTACTTTACGCCATCCTTGGAGGACCTGGCGGTAATGAAGCTCTATGCCTGTCGTCCGAACGACATCATCGATCTTCATAGCCAGGCATTCGTCGACCGACTTGATTGGGGACTGCTCGAACGGCTTATATTCGACGAGGGCGAGGCGCTGGCGTCGTCGCCTTCGGAGCGGAGTTATCAAGAGATGGTCTGCGCATACAGCCAATACAAAAAGGAGGTGCTCGGTTGAATCTGACCTTTGAGGGATTCTTAAAAGGCTATTGCCGAGAGCTATCCGGACAGCAGTCGCTCAGTTTTAGAAAACTGGTTAAGCAAGCGACGACGGTTGCGCCGCGCGTGGCGGAGCCCCTGTTTTTGCTCGCTTTGGCACAGGGTAAAGCCGAATACGTTCTGGGTTTATCCGAGGGTTCGTGGATGGAAGAGGGTTACCGAGGCGTTTTGTCCTTGTACGCCCAAACGGGTAGCCTGGCATCTCTATGCGCCGAGGACAAACTTCCTAATCGTTATGCCAACGTTTGGCGTGCGTATAGAGCGGTGAAGGAAAAGCCAGTGGCGGACAGAAGAATCAACGCCCTGATGCGAAAAAGAACGTTGGGAGCGCTAGAGGAATCGGGTGTAACGCGCTACGGTCTCTGCCGCGATTTGAATCTGAATAAGGGAAACGTGTACGCATATTTAGCCGGTGATGACTCAAAGGTGAGCAGGGAGACGGCGCGCCGCATTATGGAATATGCGGAGGAGAGGGGCGCCCAAGAAGGGGCCGGGCGCCCGGTGCGTATGGCGGGGTAAGATTGATCGCGGTTTTGATTGGTGCTCGATTGGGTTTGTTGGGCGGAGTTTATGTCTGCTATTGATATTGTGCTTGTTGTGATCGCCTTGGTGGCGGTGGGGGTTGCTGTGGCTTGCGCCCTCCAGCTCAAGAGCCTGCGTGCCGAGTTGCGGGAGCGTGGCGACAGTAGCGCGGAAACGCTGGCAGCACTCGAGCAGGCCAACAACGCGCTCGATGCCCTGAACGTCGCGCTGGCCGAAACTCGCCGCACGGCCAATGCCATCGCGCAGCAGCAGACGACAGATGCGGCCGTGGAGCAGCAACGTTACCTGACCATCGCACGTGAGTTTTCGCAAGCTGGTGACCGGATGGATGACCTGCGCCGCGAGACGGCCCAACAGCTCGGTGCCAACCGCGAGGGTATCGAGCATCGCCTGGACAAGGTGCGCGAAACGGTCGATGCTCAGCTGGGCGCCATCCGCAAAGACAACAACGTGCAGCTCGATCAAATGCGTGCGACGGTGGACGAGAAGCTCTCCCGCACGCTCAACGACCGACTGTCGGCATCGTTTAAGCAGGTGAGCGACCAGCTCGAGGCCGTGTACAAGGGCCTGGGCGACATGCAGTCCATCGCCACCGGCGTGGGCGACCTTAAGCGCGTGCTGGGCAACGTGAAGGCGCGTGGCATTTTGGGCGAGGTGCAGCTGGGTGCAATTCTGGCGGACATCCTTACGCCCGACCAGTATCTGGAAAACGTCGCCACCAAGCCCGGCGCCTCGGAGCGCGTTGAGTTTGCCGTCAAGCTGCCGGTGGACGAGGGCGACCCCGTGCTGCTGCCGATTGACTCCAAGTTTCCGGGCGACGCGTACGAGCACCTGCTCGACGCGCAGGAGTCGGGCGATGCGGAGACCGTGGCGGCTGCGCGTAAGACGCTCGACACCATGGTCAAGCGCGAGGCCAAGGACATCTGCGAAAAGTACCTGAGCGTGCCGGCAACGACCAACTTTGGCATCATGTTCGTGCCGTTTGAAGGACTGTACGCCGAGGTCGTCAGCCGCCCCGGGCTTATCGAGACCCTGGGCCGCGACTATCACGTCAACGTTGCCGGCCCTAGCACCATGGCGGCCATTCTCAACAGCCTGCAGATGAGCTATCAGACGTTTAAGTTGCAAAAACGTACCGACGACGTGCTGCGCGTGCTCTCCGCCGTCAAGGCCGAGCTGCCGCGCTATCAAAAGGCGCTGCGCCGCGCCCAGCAGCAGATCGAGACCGCGGGTAAAACGGTCGAGGGCATCATCACCACGCGCACCAACGTCATGGAGCGCAAGCTCAAGGACATCGACGCGCTGGAAGACGCCGACCAAGCCGATGAGATCTTGGGACTCACGTCCGCGAGCCTTCTCGCGGACCAAGAAGACGAGGACTAATTGCAACAAGACGGTGGGGCACCGGCGCAAACGCGGGCGCCCCACCGCTTTTCGCATCGCACTTGTCTGAAGCGTGCTCCAATGTGCAACAATGGCGTTTCGCCCTATCAGACGCGAAAGGAAGCCCATGTCCCAGAGAAGCACCAGTCCGCTGAAACGCTCCACCGTGCGCCGCACGCTGCAGCGGTTTTGGGGTGTCACGCGCACGCAGCCGCTGATTGTCTTTCTCTCGGTGTTCTCGTCGGCGGGCTACATCTTTTTGCTGACGTTTGCCAATACCTATGTGATGGCCCTCATTGTCGACCGCGTTCAAGCCGGTCCCGTGGCGGGTGACCAGGTGTTTGAGGTCTTCGGCCCCTATATCCTGGCGCTCGTACTCGTTAACCTGGTGGGTCAGATCCTCTCCAAGCTACAGGACTACACCGTCTACAAGCTCGAGATCGCAGGCAACTATCACCTGGCGCGTCTATGCTTCGACACGCTCTCCAACCAATCCATGACATTTCACACCAGCCGCTTTGGCGGATCACTCGTGAGCCAGACGAGCCGTTTTATGAGCGGCTATACGGGGCTGGTGGACGTGACGGTGTATTCGCTCATCCCCACCATCACCTCGGTCGTCTGCACGGTGGCGGCGCTCGCTCCGGTGGTGCCGACGTTTACCGTGATCCTGGTGGGCATCATGGTCGTCTACATTGCGTTTGTCTGGCTTATGTACAAGCGCATCATGCCGCTTTCGGCCGCGACGTCCGCCGCGCAGAACAAGCTCTCGGGCGTGCTCTCCGACGCGGTCACGAACATCTTGGCCGTCAAGACCTGCGGGCGCGAGGACTTTGAACGCGATCTGTTCGACGCCGCCGATCGTGCCGCGCGCGATGCCGAGACGGTCTCGATGCACGCCATGATGCAGCGCAACTTTACGACCTCGGGTCTTATCGTCATCACCATGGCCGTGGTGAGTGTGTTCGTGGCGGGCGGCAACGCGTGGTTTGGCATCTCGGCCGGCTCGCTCGTCATGATCTTTACCTATACCTATAACCTCACCATGCGCCTGAACTACGTGAGTTCCATGATGCAGCGCATCAACCGCGCTTTGGGCGATGCGGCCGAGATGACGCGCGTGCTGGACGAGCCATGTTTGGTGGCAGACGACCCGGACGCCCCTGAGCTCAAAGTGACCGAGGGCGCGATTGATTTTGAGCACCTGAGCTTTGCGTACCGTGACGCTGCGGCGGGCGAGACCGTGTTCGATGACCTGACGCTTCATGTGGCGGCGGGCCAGCGCGTGGGCCTGGTGGGCAAATCGGGCTCGGGTAAGACGACGCTCACCAAATTGCTGCTGCGCCTAGACGATGTTCAGGGCGGTCGCGTGCTCGTGGACGGCCAGGACGTCTCGCGCTGCACGCAGCAGAGCCTGCGCCGCCAGGTTGCCTACGTGCCGCAGGAGGCGCTGCTGTTCCATCGCTCCATTCGCGAGAATATCGCCTACGGACGCCCCGACGCCACCGACGAGCAGATCCGCGAGGCGGCTCGCTTGGCTAATGCGACCGAGTTTATCGACCGCTTGCCCCGTGGCTTTGACACCATGGTGGGTGAGCGCGGCGTCAAGCTCTCGGGCGGCCAGCGTCAGCGCGTGGCTATCGCCCGCGCCATCCTAACCGACGCGCCGATTCTAGTGCTCGACGAGGCGACGTCTGCCTTGGACAGCGAGTCCGAGGCGCTGGTGCAGGAGGCGCTCGAGAACCTGATGCGCGGCCGCACCTCCATTGTGGTGGCACATCGCCTGTCCACCGTGGCGGCGCTCGACCGCATTGTGGTGCTGGCCGATGGCGAGATTGTCGAGGACGGCACGCATGCGCAGCTTGTCGAGGCGGGTGGCGAGTACGCGAGCCTGTGGGGCCGTCAGACCGGTGCATTCTTGGAGGCGTAAGCGTCTCGGACGTGGGACAATTGTGCCCATAAGTTTATTGTGCCGTTGAGCCGAGGAGTCGTTATGCCACGCGAGACCAATGCCGCCAAGCGCGAGCGCGCCGTTGAGGTGTGCGAGCGTCTCAACCGTCGCTATGGCCCGGTCGAGTGCTTTTTGGACCACGAGAATCCCTTCCGCCTGCTGATCGCGGTGTTGCTTTCGGCGCAAACGACCGATGCACAGGTCAACAAGGTGACGCCGCGGCTGTTTGCCCAGTGGCCCACGCCCGAGGCCATGGCCGGGGCGAGCGTGGCTGACGTGGCAGACACTATCAAGTCACTCGGCTTCTACAAGAGCAAAGCCAAGCATGCCGTCGAGGCCGCGCAGATGATCGTCGCCGACTATGGCGGCGAGGTGCCGGCCGACATGAAGGAGCTCGTGAAGCTGCCGGGCGTGGGACGCAAGACGGCGAACATCGTGCTCAACGTGGGGTATGGCATCGTGGAGGGCATTGCGGTGGACACGCACGTCAACCGCATTGCGCACCGCCTGATGCTGAGTCCCAAGACGCATGCCAAGGAGCCGCTCAAGACCGAGCAGGATCTGCTCAAGATTTTGCCGCACGAGTATTGGGAGTCGGTCAACCATCAGTGGATCACCTTTGGTCGCGAGATCTGCGATGCCCGCAAGCCCAAGTGTGACGAGTGTCCGCTGGCAGATTTGTGCCCCAGCGTGCGCGTAGCGGGGTAGGGCGGAACGCATCTTCGTCTGGCGTTTTTTGCGGGGCTGGGTTTGCCCTTGAGCCGGAGTCCTCTCCATGCGCTACCATGACAGGCAATGTATTTGACGTACGACCCGCCGAGCTTGCCCCGGCGGGCTTTTGGCGTTGCGATGCCGGAGGAACAGCATGCTCATTCACCGTATAGCCGCGCAGCTCTACACTGCCGAGGCGCTGCAGACCGTCGAGGTCGGACTCGATGCCGGCGAGGACGTGACGCTGGCCGTGTCGCAGTCGGGTCGCACGCTTATGGCGGCCGCCCAGTTTGCGCGCCGTCCGCGCCCGACGGTCTACATTGTGAGCGGCGAGGATGCGGCCGATCGCGCCGCGCGCAGCCTTGCCGCCTACGTGGGTCTGGCACACGTGTGCCGTTTTCCCGAGCGCAAGGACTATCCGTGGCGCGAGCAGGCGCCCGACGATGCTGTGGTTGCCCAGCGCTGCGAGGCCCTGGGACGCATCGTTCGCGGTGACAACTGCATCATGGTCGCCTCGGCCCGCGCGTTGCTGCGTTGCGTGCCGCCAGTCGAGAGCCGCTACTGGGAGTCCACGACCTTCGCGGTGGGCGAGGAGATTCCTTTTGACGAGGTGCCGCAGCGCCTGGTGGGCATGGGCTACACCAATGCCGGCGCCGCCGACGCGCCTGGTCTGTTCCGCGTGCACGGCGACACCGTCGAGGTGTTCCCCGCGCAGGAAAAAGCGCCCGTGCGCATCGAGTTCTTCGGCGACGAGATCGATCGCATTCGTCGCATGGTGAGCTCAACGGGGCAGACCATCGGCAACGAGGACAGCATCGAGATCTTCCCCTGCCGTGAGCTGGCGCTTACCGACGAGGCCGTCCACAACATGCATGTGGCGCTTTATCGCGCCAGCCAGGACGACAGCAAACTGGCAGCGCTGCTCGAGATGGTGGATGCGCGCATCGTCACGCCCGAGCTCGACCGCTTTTTGCCGGTGATGTACGGCCAGACCGTGAGCCCGCTGGCGCACGTGAGCGGCAAGGCGCTCGTGGTGCTGTCCGAGCCGCGCTCGCTGTTCGACGATTGCCTGCGTGCCTACGAGGATATCGAGGCCCGTGCCGGCGAGGCGGGGGTCGACCGACTGGATGGCCTGTATGTACGTGCCCAGCAGCTCGATTTTGGTGCTCAGCAGCGCCTGAACTACGTAAGCCTCATCCGTGCCGGCGGTGCGGTTACGGCCGAGCTCAAGATTGAGCAGCCGGCCATCGCGGGTTCGGACAATCGCTTTATGACGCGCATTCAGGAAGTCGTGGGCAAGCGTTACGCCTGCGTGTTTGCCATTCCCGACCGCGGTGCGCGCGAGTCGATGGAGCTCACCTTTGGCGACGAGGGCATTACCTTTGAGGAATCGCTGACCGCGGCGCCCGAAAACGCCGGCGTCATTGGCGAGCGCGTGCGCGTGGCGGCGGCAGATTCTGCCGACCGTGCTGCCCGTCAGGATGCCCATGCTGCAATTCGCGAGCGCAAGGCCGATGCGCTCAACGCCCGCTCGCTCGAGGCAGGTGCCGCCCAGGCAGCCGCCGGCGCCGCCGTGCCTACTATCTCGCGCGGACGCGTGACCTTTGTCGATGCCGCTCTGCCGCAGGGCGTGGTGGTGCCCGATGCCAACCTGGCCGTGTTCTCGATTGCCGACCTCAACGCCCGCATGGACGCCAACCGCGCGCGCAGCCGCCGCAAGGTGGACATTACGCAGATCACATTCCCGTTTAAGCCGGGCGACTACGTGGTGCACGCCACTCACGGCATCGCACTCTTTAGCGAGATCGCGCGCCAAGAAGTGGGCGGCAAGGAGCGCGACTACTTTTTGCTGGAATATGCCGACGGCGACAAGCTCTACGTGCCGCTCGAGCAGGTCGACCGCATCACGCGATACGTCGGTCCCGACGGTGACAAGCCGCGCCTGACCAGGCTCAATACCGCCGACTGGACGCGTGCCACCAACAAGGCACGCAAGAACGCCAAAAAGCTGGCGTTTGACCTGGTCGATCTGTATACGCGCCGCTCGTCGATTACCGGTATCGCCTGCCCGCCCGACACGCCCGAGCAGATCGAGATGGAGGAGAGCTTCCCCTACGACGAGACGCGCGACCAGCTGGAGGCTATCGCCGACATCAAGGCCGACATGGAGGCGCCCAAGCCCATGGACCGCCTGCTGTGCGGCGACGTGGGTTTCGGCAAGACCGAGGTTGCCCTGCGCGCGGCGTTTAAGTGCGTGGACTCCGGCCGCCAAGTCATGGTGCTCTGCCCCACGACCATTCTGGCCCAGCAGCACTACGAGACGTTCTTTGAGCGCTTTGCTCCGTTTGGCCTGGAGGTCGAAGTGCTCAGCCGCTTCCGCACCCCGGCGCAGCAGAAGCGCGCGCTCAAGGCGTTTGCCGAGGGCACGATTGATGTGCTCATCGGCACGCACCGCTTGCTTTCTGCCGACGTGAACCCCAAGAACCTGGGCATGGTGATCATCGACGAGGAGCAGCGCTTTGGCGTGCAGCACAAGGAACAGCTCAAGAACCTGCGTGAGCAAATCGACGTGCTCACGCTTTCGGCAACGCCTATTCCGCGAACCATGCAGATGGCCACGAGCGGCGTGCGCGACATGAGCCTGATCACCACACCGCCGACCGGGCGTCGTCCCGTGATCGTGCACGTGGGGGAGTACGACCCCGACGTGGTGAGTGCGGCGATTCGCCTGGAGGTGGGCCGCGGCGGTCAGGTGTATTACGTGTCCAACCGCGTCAAGACCATCGATGATGCCGTGGCGCGCGTGCACGAGGCCGCGCCCGAGGCACGTGTGGGCGTGGCGCATGGCAAGATGAGCCCGCGCGAGGTCGAGGACGTGATGATCGAGTTCGCGACCAAAAAGATCGACGTGCTCATCGCCACGACCATCGTGGAAAGCGGCATCGACAACGCGACCGCCAACACGCTCATCATCGAGGACTCGCAGCGCCTGGGCCTGGCGCAGCTCTACCAGCTCAAGGGCCGTGTGGGCCGCTCTGCCACGCAGGCCTACGCGTACTTTATGTTCCCGGGTGAGCTGCCGCTCACCGAGGAGGCAACGGCGCGCCTGACCGCGCTTTCCGAATTCCAGGACCTGGGCAGCGGCATGCGCATCGCCATGCGCGACCTGGAGATCCGCGGCGCCGGCTCGCTTATGGGCGCCGAGCAGCACGGCAACCTGTCGAGTGTGGGCTTTGACCTGTTTACGCAGATGCTGGGACAGGCCGTGGCCGAGGCGCGCGGCGACGACGATGCCGGCGTGGAGGCGGCGAGCGTGGGTATTAACCTGCCGGCCGACTACTTCTTGTCCGAGGAGTACCTGCCGGCGGTGGACCAGCGCGTGCTCGTGTACCGTAAGCTCGCAGCGGCCGAGGACCTGGAGAGCATTGACGAGGTGCAGGAAGAGACCGAGGCCGCGCATGGTGAGCTGCCGTTGGCGGGACTCAACCTGTTCAATCGCGCGCGCATCCGCATTCGCGGCGAGCGCCTGGGGCTCGAGAGCGTCACGCTCAGCGGCGGTCGCATCACGTTTTTGGGCGTCGACGTGCCCAAGAAGGTGGCCTTTGAGCTTAAGACCCGCTATGGCGCGGTGAACTTCCCCAAGAGCCGCAAGTTGTCGGTGCCCTACAAGGCGGGCGCCGGCGCGGGCAGCGGCCTGGGTCGCGGTCTCGACGCCAACGACGGCACCGGCCCCGTGGCCGCGGCACTCATGCTGCTGCAGCAATTAGGCGCGAGCGACGATGACTAACAAGTAGGGGGCGTGGCGGGGCAGAGCTACCAGTTGTTCTTTGCCCCGCCACCTCGCAGGTTGATTCCAGCCCCATCGAAAGGAAAGCATGTTCGGGTACATCTACAAGAAAGACGCCGCCGCTATCGCGGTTGTCCTGTGTCTTTGTCTGGGCGTGGGCAGTTTCTTCGATTATCAGATCTCGAGCGCGCTGTTCAACATCGGCAGCATGTACGGCCGCTTTATCGAGGCCGCTGGCGAGTTGCCGTTTGAGCTGACGGCGAGCATCGCGGGCGTTATGCTCGTGCGCGCGGTGCGTCCCGACTCCAGGGGCAGCAAATGGCTTGCCGCGCTCGGCATCCTCGTCAACGTTGGCCTGACCGGCTACGAGATCGTTTCGTCCCTGAGGGTTGGCGGTAAACTCATTGCGGCTCAGTTGGTGCTGACGTTTGTGCTGGTCATCGCTGCCAACCTTATCGTCTATCGCCTCACGCGCACGACCGAGCCCGACGAGCTCACGCGCTGGGCGTTGATGGTGCTTGCCGTGTGGATCGCTCAGGCCATCATCCTCAACGTGATCGTCAAGCCACTGTGGTCGCGCCCGCGCATGCGCGTGATCGAGGTCACGCCGGGGCTCAATTTTCAGCCGTGGTGGGTGATCGGCAATCCCGACAAGTGGACCTATATCGCCGCCGGCGTGATCAAGGACGGGTTCAAGTCGTTTGCGAGCGGACACACGGCGCATGCGGCGATCGGCCTTATGCTCGCCGGGCTTCCCACGGCAGCCTTTAAGGAAAAACCGTCGCGTCGCCGCGTGATTTTTTGGGCGGCGGCTGTGATCGCGGCGCTCGTCGCCTTTGGGCGCATCGTGATCGGTGCGCACTTTTTGAGTGACGTGAGCTGCGGTTTTGCCCTGGTACTGGCACTTGAGTGCCTTGCCGCGCGCATTGCCTATCCCAACGGCGTACAATAGCTCCGTTTGAATCATCTGGCCGATACCCGGTAAGAGAGGATTGCCATGCTCGCGTTTAACAACGATTATTCCCACGGCGCACATCCGGCAGTGCTGCAGGCGCTCGTCGATACCAACATGGAGCCGCAGCCCGGCTACGGTACCGATGCGCATACCGAGCGTGCCAAGCAACTTATTCGCGAGGCCTGCCAGGCCCCCGATGCCGACGTGTTTTTTCTGGTGGGCGGCACGCAGGCCAACGCGACGGTGATCGACATGCTGCTCGCGCCGTACGAGGGCGTCGTTGCTGCCGAGACTGGCCACGTCGCCTGCCACGAGGCGGGCGCCATCGAGTTTGGCGGCCACAAGGTACTCACCATCCCCGGCTACGAGGGCAAGATGCACGCCGAGGACCTCGAGAACTATATCCAGGTGTTCTACGAAAACGAGAGCTACGAGCACACGGTGTTCCCGGGCGCCGTGTACGTGAGTCTATCGACCGAGTACGGCACGCTGTACTCCAAGGCCGAGCTCGCGGCGATTCATGCGGTATGCCAGAAGCGCGAGATTCCGCTGTTTGTGGACGGTGCTCGCCTGGCCTATGCGCTGGCGGCCGATGAGTGCGACATTACCCTGCCCGAGCTGGCGCAGCTGTGCGACGTGTTCTACATCGGCGGCACCAAGTGCGGCGCGCTCTGCGGCGAGGCTGTGGTGTTCTGCGGCATGCACGCTCCGGCGCATCCCATTCCGCGCATTAAGCAGCACGGCGCGCTGTTGGCCAAGGGCCGCCTGACGGGCGTGCAGTTTGAGGCACTCTTTACCGATGGCTTGTATTTTGAGATTGGTCGACAGGCGATCGAGACGGCCCAGACGCTACGTCGTGTGCTGCACGAGCGCGGTTACCAGTTCTTTTTGGAGACGCCCACGAACCAGCAGTTTGTGATTCTGCCCAACGAGGATATGGCCCGCATTCGCGAGCATGCCTCGATCGAGTACTGGGAAAAGTACGACGATACTCACACGGTGGTGCGCTTTTGCACCAGCTGGGCCACGACGCAGGAGGACATCGACGCGTTGGCGGCTGTCCTGTAGCCTGATGTAATGACGAGGGGCCGCCTTGCGCTGGGTTTGGCGCAAGGTGGCCTTTGTTTTTGAGGGGGAAGGGTTGTATGACCGAGATGTCCGATCCGACGATTCGTCTGGCGACGCCCGATGATGCGCCGGCGTTGCTTGCCATCTATGAGCCGTATGTGCGCCAGACGGCGATTACCTGCGAATACGAGGTGCCGAGCGTTGAGGAGTTCGCCGGGCGCATCGAGCGCACGCTCAAGCGCTATCCGTATCTGGTGATGGAACTGGACGGGCGTCCGGTAGGCTATGCCTATGTGAGTCCGCTCAACAGCCGCGAGGCATACGACTGGTCGGTCGAGACATCGATCTACCTGGCGCGTGATGTGCGCCACGGCGGGCTGGGCCGCAAGCTGCATGACGCGCTTAAGCAATGCCTGATCGCGATGGGTATCACCAACATGTGCGCCCTCATCGCCGTGCCGCACGACAAGGACGATGAGTACCTGACGCACAACAGCCAGGACTTCCATGCCCATATGGGGTATCGCCTGGTGGGCGCCTTCGATCGCTGCGCCCAAAAGTTCGGCCGCTGGTACGACATGTGCTGGATGGAGTTGGTCCTAGCCGAGCGCGTCCCCAACCAACCCAAACCAACCTGGTTCCCCGACCTCCTCAAACCTACCATTTAGGGACAGGTTTATTTTGGCAGGTTAGCCGATGGGCTCGGTGTATTTGGCACGGTCGGTGCGCTGGATGCGCTTGGAGACATGGAGCGGTCGGCCGTCGGTGTCGTACACGTAGTCGGTGATTAGGATCAGCGCCTGCCCGCGCTCAACGTTGAGCAAAAACGCCTCGTTTTGCGAGGCGTAGCACACCTCAAAGGTCTTATGCCCCTGTGCCGGTGCGCGATGGAACTCCTGTCGCAGCGTGGCGTAGAGCGAACCGTTGATATCGCGATCGATGAGTGCCTCAAAGCTCGGTGGTAGATAGGTGGTCTCCAGGCACAGCGGCGCATCGTCCAGATAACGCAGACGGACAAGTTTGACGAGCTTGCTGCCCACGGCGGCGTCAAAGAACTTAGCTATGCTGCCGGCCGCCTTGGCAAAGCCCGAGTCCACGGTGCGTGTGGTGGGCTTCATGCCCCGACCTTCGACCTGCTTGGTATAGCTCGAAAACACCAGGTTGTTCTCGTGGAGCGCGGGCGTGTCGGCCACAAAGGCGCCACGCCCGCGCTCGGTGCGCACCAGGCCCTCATCAACGAGCACCTTAAGGGCGTGGCGCACGGTGCTGCGCGACAGACCCGATTCGTCCATGAGTTCCATCTCGGACGGCAGCTTGTCTCCGCGCGCGTAGGTGCCGGCGGCGATGCGGTCGCGCAGCATGCCCGCCAAGCGCTCGTATTGGGCCAGTTTCTTTTTAGACGAAGCATTCATGCAATCAACCTGTATCTAACCTGTATGCGAATCAAATTAAGCATGTATCCAATACAACAACAAAACCGCTGGTAGCTAGTTATCGAAAACAGCATCAGCAAAATTTCTAAGACAAATATAGCATACAACTAGTCGACATAACCAAAACATGTATGTAACTTGTATGCCATCGAGAGCATCAAACGAGAAGAAAGGCTGATGCGCGATGACTACTCAGGAACAGGTTAAGGACGTCGTCTCCCAGGTTTTGGCTGACAAGGCAGACAAGGGCGGCATCAAGCGCGTCGTGTGGATTGGCGCCGGCGGATCCAACGGCGGCAACTATCCTGCCCAGTACTTTATGGAGCACGAGGCCACGCAGGTCGTGAGCTCCAGCTATACCAGCAACGAGTTCGTGCACGCAACCCCTGCCTACGTTAACGAGAACACCCTGGCCGTCGTCGTGTCCATGCGCGGCACCAAGGAGACCATCGTCGCCGCACAGGTCGCCAAGGACCACGGCGCCAGCACCATCGCCATCTATGTTGACGAGTCCGGCCTCACCGAGGTCTGCGACTACAAGATCCAGTATGACAGCCTGGCCGTCGACGAGTCCTGCATGGGCCGCACCAACTCCGCCGTCGTGACCATGATCGCCATGGAGCTTACGCAGCAGACCGAGGGCTATGCCGAGTACGAGACCGCCATGGCCGCCTTCGACTTGGTCGACCCTATCTATCGCAAGGCCGTCGAGTACACCCGTCCGCTTGCTGCCAAGTGGGCCGAGCAGAACGCCGACAAGCCCTGCATCAACGTCATGGCCCAGGGCCCGCTCTTTGGTGCCGCCTACGTCTTTAGCATCTGCAACGTGCAGGAGATGCTGCAGATCGACTCCTGCACCATCAACACCTGCGATTTCTTCCATGGCCCCTTCGAGATTCTGGACAAGCGCACCTCGCTGTTCCAGCTCATCAGCGTCGGCCGCAGCCGCTGCAACGACGAGCGCGGCATCCGCTTCGTCAACCAGTACGGTGGCGAGCGCGTCTATCAGCTCGACGCCAAGGAGCTCGGCCTCAATGACATCAAGGACAGCGTGAGCGAATACTTCAACCACCTGATCTTTGCCCCGATTCTCAACAACGTGTACATGCGCGCGCTCTCTGCCGTCACCCACAAGGACTACATGACGCGACGCTACATGTGGAAGCTTGACTACTAAGAGTTACGCGGTTTTACCAAACCGCGTAACGGGCCGACGCTGCGCGGGCCGCATTTGGACAATCTGACGTTCAACTTCAAGGGCGCGACCAGAAGGTCAGCGCCCTTTCGTTTCACGTCACCTCTTAAACGACTAGGCATTCAGGAACGTCCCCAACGACAGTTCATTTAAGAACATCCCCAATGAGTATGCTGGGAAGCAGATTTTTCCGTTCGGCGATTTGTGTCTTGAAAAATGTATATAACGACTATAACGTAGTGTGAAACATATTGGAAACAATACTGAGGAGGCTGCGTTGAAGAAAAGCAATCTGGGCTACGTGCTGGTGCTGGTCGCCGCGCTTATGTGGGGCAGCATCGGAATCTTTGTAAACGGCATCTCGGCCATGGGCGTTTCGTCCCAGAGCATGGCTGCCTTTCGCTTGTTGGTCGGAGCGCTTATCTTGGCACCGGTCCTGATGTTTATGGGCTGCCGTCCGGGTGAGGGGTCTACCGTGGCTCAGGGTCCGCTGGCCCTGTTCAAGGCAAGCCCCAAAGAGCTCGTCCCCTGCGCGCTTGTCGGTATCGTCGGTCTGGCCGCCGCCAACACCTGCTATTACGAGTGCATGGGCGAGGTCGGCATGTCCACGGCCTCGGTGCTGCTCTACACCTCGCCGGTGTTTGGTGTCATGCTCGGCCGCGTACTTTATCGCGAGGACGTGACCCCCAACAAGCTCGTTGCCATTGTCTTTAACATCGTTGGCTGCGTGCTTGCAGTGACCAATGGCGACCTTTCCGGTTTCCATTTTTCGGTTTGGGGCGTCACGTCGGGCGTGATTGCAGGCCTTTGTGGTGCGTCGCTCGCGGTGTTTAGCCGGATAGCAACCAAGACGGTCCACCCGCTGGCTGTCACGTTTTGGGGCTTTGTTTTTGGCGGTGCGGTTATGGCGGCTATCGCGGCTCCGTGGCCGGATGTCGCCGCGGCAATGTCGCCACAGCTGCTGCTGCTGTTCCTTGGCTTTGGACTCATCCCCACAGCTGTGGCCTACATCTTATATATGCAGGGTCTGTCCATGGGGCTCGAGACATCGAAAGTTCCCGTCGTAATGTCATTCGAGACGGTCGTCACCGTACTGTTGGGCATTGGTGTCTACGCCGAGCCCGCCGGCGCGATCAAAGTCCTGGGCATCGTGCTGGTGCTCGCGTCCATCCTGATTATGAATACCGACTTCTCTAAGCTGCGCAACAGCGTGTTTGTCGGTCATGTCATTGAGAGCATGACCTTTAAGCCCAACGCGTGGTGGACGGAGAAATCGCAGGACATGGATCTGTTTAAGGAACGCACCGGCATCGCGCTGGAGCCCACCGTACAGGAAAGCCCCTGGTACTTCGTGCGATAGGGGATTGCGCGTGGCGTCCGACCTGGGGTTATCCAGTCAACGCCGGCCTACCCGGCCCCAACGTTTCAAGTGCGTTAAACCCGTCAACGGTCGATTTTCACCCGCGAACGGTCTTTATACTAATTAGCAATATAAGCAACGTATAAGACGTTATAATGACCATAACGAAAAGGAGGAGGCAAGATGAATCAGATCATTCTCGCATCTCATGGCGGCCTGGCCGCAGGCGCCAAAGACACGCTCGAGATGGTTCTCGGCGACGTGTCGAACGTCCACGTCGTGTCGCTTGCTCGTGACGACAAGGAGCCCATCACCAATAAGGTTGAGGCTATGATCGCCACGTTCAACGAGGACGACACCGTCTATGTGCTGACCGATATGCTCGGCAGCTCGGTCAACAACAACATGGTCGAGCTTTCCAAGAACGGCACGAAGTTCACGGTTGTCAGCGGTTTCAACATCCCGCTGGCGCTCACGCTCGCTATGAGCCCCGTCCCCGTCAAGGGCGCCGAGCTCGCGGCCCTCATCAACGAGGCCCGCACCGGTCTGACCAACCCCAACGCACCGGTCGAGGCCGCCGCGGCTCCCGCCAAGAAAGCCAAGGCGTCCCGTCACAGCTCCGGTCCCGCCAAGATCGTCCTCGCACGTCTTGACTACCGTCTGCTGCACGGCCAGGTCGTCTTTACCTGGACCACCAAGGTTCAGGCCGAGCGCATCATCGTCGTCGACAACGCTGCCGCCAACGATGACATCAAGAAGGGCGCTCTTAAGCTGGCCAAGCCCCAGGGCGTGCGCCTGAACGTCTTCACCGTCGAGCGTGCCCTCGCCAAGATGGACAAGCTCAACACCCTCGGCGAGCGCGTCATGTTCGTCTTTGGCAACACCGCCGAGATGCTGCAGTTCTGCCAGGGCTACAAGCTCGACGCCATCAACCTGGGCGCCACCGCCAACCACGACGGTGCCGATCAGGTCGGAGGCAAGGACAGCTCCGTCTTCCTCGACGCCACCCAGAAGGCCGACGTCAACCAGCTGCTCGACATGGGCATCAAGCTCTATGTTCAGCAGACCCCTACGTATCAGAGCGTCGACATCGACGCCAAGCTGTAATCAACCAGGCTTTTGCCTGACTGAAAGGAGAAGGGTATGAATACGTTCATCAGTGCGGTGCTCGTCGGCCTCGTCGGCGTGTTCTGCATGTGGGACTCCCGCCTGCTCGGTCGTCTTAACTTCGAGCAGCCCCTCGTTGGCGCTACGCTCGTCGGTCTGCTGTTGGGCGATGTGCCCACCGGCCTTGCCGTCGGTGCCGCCGTCGAGCTCGTGTCCATGGGCCTGGTGCAGGTCGGCGCTGCCGTTCCGCCCGATATGGTCCTGGGCGGCATCGTGGCCGCTGCCTTTGCGTGCCTGACCGATGCTTCCGCCGAGACCGCCATGACGATCGCCATCCCGGTCGCCGTCCTGGGTCAGCTCCTCGGCATCGTGTTCCGTTCCATCATCGCCGCCCTCACCCATGTGGCAGATAACGCGATCGATAACGGAAAGTTCAAGACCGCCTACCGTATGCACATCTGCGCCGGCTCCGGTCTGTACGCCATCATGTACTTCCTGCCGATCTTCCTCGCCGTCTTTGTTGGAACCGACCTGGTTCAGGCCATCGTCAACATGGTTCCCGAGTGGCTGTCCACTGGTCTTAACGTTTCGACCAAGATCATGACCGCCTACGGCTTGGCCCTGCTGCTCACCATGATGATCAAGAAGGGTATGACTCCGTTCCTGTTCATCGGTTTCCTGCTCGCCGCTTACCTCAACCTGTCCGTCATCGCGGTCGCTCTGATCGGTGTGTGCCTGGCTGTCGTCTTCATGGGCTTCAAGTTCAACGGTTCCCATGCAGCCGCCGGTGTCGATTCCGACTACGATCCGCTCGAAGACGACGAAGACTAAGGAGGAACACACTATGGCAACCGCAACCAAGGACGTGTCCCTGAACAAGAAGGTCAGCCAGTTCTTCTGGCGCTCCTGGGCCATCCAGGCCTCTTGGAACTACGAGCGTCAGATGAACATGGGCTTCCTCTACGGCATGGTCCCCACGCTCGACCGCCTCTATCCGGATGAGTCCGACCCCAAGCAGCTCGCTGCTAAGAAAGAGGCTTACCACCGTCACATGGCGTTCTACAACTGCACCCCGCAGACGAGCGCTTTCATCCTGGGCCTCTCCGCCTCCATGGAGGAGGAGTACGCCAAGGATCCCGAGAACTTCGACCCCGATTCGATCAACGCGGTCAAGACCTCCCTCATGGGTCCGCTTTCCGGCATCGGTGACTCCTTCTTCCAGGGCACCATCCGCGTTATCGCCTTTGGCCTGGGCGTTCAGCTGGCTCAGCAGGGCTCCATCATGGGCCCGATCCTGGCCATGCTCATCTCCATCGTCCCCTCCGTGCTGATCACTTGGTTCGCAGCCAAGATGGGCTATCAGGGCGGCCACGAGTACCTGAGCAAGCTTCAGGGCGGCGACCTCATGGAGAAGCTCATGTATGTCTGCGGCATCGTGGGTCTTATGTCCGTGGGCGGCATGATCGCTACGCTGATCGGCGCCACCACCCCGCTGCAGTTCGCTGAGGGCACCGTCGTTATCCAGGACATCCTGGATGGCATGATGCCCCAGATGATCTCCCTTGGCCTCACCGGCCTTATGTACTGGCTCATCAAGAAGAACGTCAACACCGGTTGGCTTCTCGTGATCGCCATTGTGGGCGGCATCGCCCTCTCCGCGGCAGGCATCCTGGCCTAGTCGCGACCAAGCGCCTAACCGCTTTCCCCCGGGGGCCTGCCTGGCATCCCATACCCCAGGCAGGCTTCCATCCCTATGCGTGACAATGGGACAGTCCCTTTGTCGCATCCTCAACGGGCCGGCGACTCGGTCCAAACCACGGTAACCCTGCGAGCGCCCGGCAATGTGACGCCGCAAAAATCGAAAGGAATGTGTCAGATGTACGAGATCGACCTTAACCTCCCTAAGCAGATCGTCGCTGACGTCCTGTCCAACCACGAGATCCACAGCGTCGCCTTCGTCGGCTGCGGTGCTTCCATGTCCGACCTTTACCCCGCCAAGTACTTCCTGGCCAACAACACGGACAAGCTGAACGTTCAGATCTTCACCGCTAACGAGTTCAACTACGACACGCCTTCCTGGGTCAACGAGCACACCTTCGTGATCACCTGCTCCCTCGGTGGCTCCACGCCCGAGACCGTCGAGGCCAACAAGACCGCCAAGAAGCACAACTGCCCGGTCGTCTCCCTCACCAACAAGGCTGGCTCCGCTCTGACCGTCGACGCCGACCACGTCATCGTTCACGGCTTCCACGCCAACCATGCTGCCAAGGCCGAGAAGCCCGCCTACGCCATCGCTCTTGCTCTCGAGATCCTTCAGCAGACCGAGGGCTATGATCACTACGAGGACATGATCACCGGCCTCACCAACATCTTCGAGCTCATCCAGAACGCTGCTGAGTCCGCCAAGGGCCTGGCCAAGCAGTTCGCTCAGGACTTCAAGGACGACAAGATGGTCTACTTCATGGCCTCCGGTGCCTCCGAGAAGATGGCATACTCTCACGCCGCCTTCCTGTTCACCGAGATGCAGTGGATCGACGCCGCCGCCTACAACACCGGCGAGTACTTCCACGGCCCGTTCGAGGTTTCCACCGAGGGTAAGCCCTACATCTTCTTCATGTCCGACGGTGCTACCCGTCCGATGGACGCTCGCGCCCTCACCTTCCTGCAGCGCATGGGCGCCAAGGTCGCTCTGATCGACGCCAAGGACTACGGCCTGGCCGACGCCGTGCCGGCAAGCGTCCTCACCTACTTCAACCCGCTGCTGCACCTCGCCGTTATGCGCGAGTACGGCAACCAGCTCGCCGAGGCCCGTCAGCACCCGCTGACCATGCGTCGCTACATGTGGAAGCTTTCCTACTAATCACAAGTAAGTAGACCTTACGGGTTGATTGAGAGGGGATGGGGTTTGTGCCCTGTCCCCTTTTTTGCTTTGGGGAGGGCGTGCCCGTTGCGCTGTAAAACCCCAGATAAAACCTACCAAAATAAACCTGTCCCTTTTTGGCAGGTGGGAGGAGATGCGTATGATCAAGGCAGTGCTGTTTGATATGGACGGCGTGCTGGTCGATACCGAGTGGTTCTACAACCGCCGCCGCGTGGCGTTTATGGAAGAGAAGGGGTTTCACTTTGACGAGATCCCCGATCTTTCGGGGTCTAACGAACCGGCCATTTGGGAGGCACTGGTTCCCGACGATGTCGAGCTGCGCGAGCGCCTGCGCGTAGAGTACAAGCATGTCTACAGCCCGGTCCATCCCGTTCCGTATGCCGAACTGCTTAACGAGCAGACGGCGCCGGTAATGCGTGCGCTGCGCGCGCGTGGTGTGAAGTGCGCCATCGCGAGCTCGTCCTACCGTGAGCTTATCGACGAGTTGGTGGAGATTGCCGACATTGCCGACGTGCTGGACTACACCATCAGCGGCCACGAGTGCAGCGCGTTTAAGCCCGACCCCGAGATCTACCAGCGCGCCATGGAGGCGCTGGGCGTGGAGCCCGCTGAGTGCCTGGTGATCGAGGACTCGCCCATGGGCATCGAGGCCGGCAAGCGCTCCGGCGCCCGCGTCCTGGCGCTGCGTCCGCACGAGGGCGTCAACCTGGACCAGTCCGCCGCCGACGTTGTCATCGACAACCTGACCGACATTTTGGCCGCTTTGTAGTGTCAATCCGCAGCGAGAAGCACTGGTTCAAACGTTTTTTGCTGCGGATTGGCTTAATTTTTCATCTATTTGGATCCGTTTGGCTTCGATTCGGGCTAAGTGAGTAGACTTTTTGGCGTAGGCCGAGCACAATGCATATCTTCCTTTGTAAAACCGCAGGTCACAGGGGTGGCGGTTTTGGGTGTGCTCGGCAGATCGTAAAAAGTCTACTCACTTGTAATTTGGGCCTCTGGTCGTGGGGGTTGCTGGTCCCGCTTTGGTTGTCGAGGGAGGGTGAATTGAAGCGCCCCCGTACGCTCCATGCTACAATCGCGGGCATGCCCCACAACCACATCTGTCTTCGAAAGGAGCCCGCGTGGCGAACGCCATCGATCAGCTCACGGACTGCGTGCTCGTGCTCGGCCGCCTTACCATCGTCCGCCGCGCCATTACTGCCGTGGCGGTCACGATTTCTGCCGTTCTCCAGACATTCCTGATCCAGGCGTTCATTCAACCCGCCGACCTGCTTCCGAGCGGCCTCACCGGCGTTGCGGTCCTGCTCGATCGCGTTACCTCGCTCGGCGGCGTTCACATCGACATCTCGCTCGGTATGCTCGCGCTCAACATTCCCGTGGCGCTCCTATGCTGGAGCGGCATTAGCAAGCGTTTCGTCATCTTCTCGATGATGCAGGTTGTGCTCTCGTCGCTGTTCCTCAACGTCTTTCACTTCGCTCCGTTTTTGGGTGACAAGATCATGCTCATCATTTTTGGCGGCGTGGTCTCGGGTCTGGGCGCTGCCATCGCGCTTAAATCCGGCGCATCCACCGGCGGCACCGACTTTATCGCGCTGTGGGTTTCCAACCACACGGGCAAGACCATCTGGGGCGTCATCTTTGGTTTCAACTGCTTTATCCTGGCGATCTTTGGTTTTATGTTTGGCTGGGACAAGGCGGCGTATTCCATCGTGTTCCAGTTTATTTCGACCAAGACCATCGACAGTTTCTATCGTCGCTACGATCGCGTGACGCTGCAGATCACGACGCGTAAGGCAGATGAGGTCATGACCGCCTATGTTGACCATTTTCAGCATGGCATTAGCTGCGCCGAGGTCATTGGCGGATACAGCCGCGAGAAGATGTACCTGCTGCACGCCGTTGTATCGACCTACGAGAGCCAGGACATTATCAAGCTGGTGTGCGACATTGATCCCGGCGCCGTGATCAATGTGTTCCACACGCTCAACTTTGTGGGCGGCTGGTGGGGCGGTCATGTCGACGAGCCCATGCCCACGGCCGTTCCCGATCCCGACAAGCCCGCACGCATGGCCAGCAGGCAGGCGCGCCTCAGCGAGCAGGACAGCCTGCAGCAGGACGACGGCAGGTAAGGATTTGCTGTATGCGGTGTATCGTTTTATCATTATGAGGTAACATGAAACTAGACGTTATATACGTATTAGTTATTTCAATATTTCGATAAGAGTGATTGGATATGCCTACGCCCAAAAATGCACCGCTTTACCAGCAGATTTATGACGAAATCAAGGACGCGATCGAGAAAGGTGTTTATGCACCCAAGGAGCGTATTCCGTCCGAGCTTGAGCTAGCCGAGCAGTACGACGTGAGCCGCATTACGGTGCGCCGCGCCGTCGAGGAGCTGTGCTCCGATGGCTACCTGGTTAAGCAGCAGGGCCGTGGCACCTTTGTCTCCACGCCGCACATCAACCGCCAGTTCCACGCTTCGACGCTGCAGACGTTTACCGCGCTGTGTGCCGATAATGACATGAAGGCGGGCGCGCATGTGGTCGATCGCCAGATTGTGCCGGCACGTCAAAACGAGATGGAGTTCTTTGGCCTGCAGAAGGACGCGCTGCTGCTGCACATCAAGCGCGTGCGTACGGCCGACGACGAGCCCATTTTTGAGGAGAACATCTTTGTGCCGTTTGACGCCTACCGTGAGCTGTTGACGGCCGATCTTGAGGACAAGTCGATTTTTTCCGAGGTCGAGCGTGTTGGCGGAACGCCGATTGTCTCGGTTGGCTACCGCACGGTCGAGGCCGTTCGTGCCAATACCGAGCAGGCGGCCGAGCTGGGCATCGCTCCGCACGATCCACTGCTCAACCTGCGTGCCGGCTTTATCGGCCCCAATGGCGAGCCGGTCCTGATGGGTAAGCAGTACTACGTGGGATCGCGCTACGTTATGGTCATGTAGGGTTGGTTCCGCCGTTCTGACGAACGGCGGATCTGTCGACGCTGCAAACGCCCCTAAGCGGCAATCTGACGTTCAATCGTCGGTCGCGTACCGAAGTACGCTTCCCTCCTCTTTCACGTCACCTTGCTCGCTTAGGGGTGTTTTCGCTGACTTATGCTCAACCAGCGACGTTTCCGTGCTTGTCAAGAGATAAAACATCGACGTTGCCGGGCCGGCACTTGGGGATGTTCCTTTTCTGCCGGCACCTGGGGACACTCCTTAGTCGTTGGGGACGTTCTTAAACGACTAGTCATTCAAGAACGTTCCCAATGACTACCCGCAGAATGAGCGTGGCTGACAGCCGGGCGACGCTGGTCCGCGTGGCGGCGTATAATCGGCGGCAGATGACTTGGACGTTAGGAAATCATGACCGATAGCATGCAGCAGATGGCGCTCGACACGCTCGGCGCCTATTTTGGCTACACCTCGTTTCGCCCGGGGCAGGACCGCATGGTCGATGCGATCCTTGCCGGTCGCGATGCGCTGGGTGTTATGCCCACGGGCGCCGGCAAGTCCATTTGCTACCAGGTGCCCGCGCTCATGCTGCCCGGCATCACCTTTGTGGTGAGTCCGCTGCTGTCGCTTATGGAAGACCAGACCCGTGCGTTGCTCGCGGCGGGTGCACGACCCAGCTATCTCAACTCCAGTCTTACTCCGGCCCAGCAAAACACCGTGCTCAAGCGGGCGCGCGAGGGCCGCTACCAGCTTATGTACGTGGCGCCCGAGCGCCTGCTCGAGCCGCGCTTTTTAGCCTTTGCGCAGGAGGCCGCCGGCCCGGATGGCATTGGCGTTCCGCTCGTGGCCATTGACGAGGCCCACTGCGTAAGCCAATGGGGCCAGGATTTTCGCCCCGCTTACCTGCAGATTCGCGAGTTTATCGATTCGCTGCCGCGGCGCCCCATCGTGGCGGCGTTTACCGCCACGGCGACCGAGCGCGTGCGCGCGGACATTCAGCAGATGCTCGGCCTGCAAAATCCCGCGACGGTAGTGACGGGCTTCGATCGCAAGAACCTCTACTTTGGTTGCGAGGAGATGGGCGACAAGGCCAAGACCGCCTGGGTGCGCGACTACGTGATCGCGCATTCGAGCGAGAGCGGCATCGTGTATTGCTCGACCCGCAAGACGGTCGACGCGCTGGCCGCGGAGCTTGCCGAGGCACTGGGCCCCAGCGGCATTCGCGTGGGCCGCTACCATGCCGGCATGGGCAACGACGTCCGCCGCCAGAGCCAGCGTGCCTTTATCGACGACGATATCCAGGTGATGGTTGCCACCAACGCCTTTGGCATGGGCATCGACAAGCCCAACGTGCGCTACGTGATTCACAACAACGTGCCCGAGAGCATCGAGGCATACTACCAAGAGGCGGGCCGCGCTGGCCGCGATGGCGATCCGGCCAGCTGTCACTTGCTGTGGAACGGCAACGATTTTCGCATGCGCCGCTTTCTGATCGATCGCGGCGATGCTGCCGACGAGGCGCTCGATGACGAGCAGCGCGCGTGGGCGCTCCAGAACCGTTATCGCCTGCTCAGCCAAATGGAGGGCTACTGCAATACCACCGGCTGCCTGCGCGAATACATGCTGCGCTACTTTGGCGACGAGGCCGCGGCCGAGCATGCGACAGCCGCCGCGGGCGGCACCGCCATGGACGACGTCGAGGGCTGCGGCAACTGCAGCAATTGCCTCACGCAGTTCGAGGTCGAGGACGTCACCGATATGGCCCGCGCTGCCGTGCGCTATGTGGCCACGCGTCCCATGCGCTTTGGCAAGTCGCTCATCGCCGACGTGCTCCACGGCGGCAACACCGAGCGCATTCGCCAGATGCATCTGGATGAGGACCGCGGCTACGGTGAGCTGTCGAGCGAATCGGTCGGGCGTATCAAGGACATCATCGGCCAGCTGTGCGGCCGCGGCTACCTGGCCACCTCGCAGGGGCAGTATCCGGTCGTGGGGCTGGGTCCGCGTGCCAGCGAGGTCGAGGACGAGGCGTTTGCCTTTACCGTTAAGCGTCGCGCGTCCAAGCGCAAGGCCTCGGCCCGCGCCCGCCGTGCGGTGGATCTGCTGCGCGAGGAGGCCGAGCTGGATCAGCGCCCGCGCGTTGGCGACGATGCCGAGCTGTTCGAGCGCCTGCGTGCCCTGCGCAAGGAGATTTCGACCGAGCTGGAGATGGCGCCGTACATGGTCTTTTCCGACAAGGCCCTGCGCGGCCTGTGCCGCCTGCGCCCACAGACACGCGACGAGCTGATCCAGGTCAACGGCATTGGCGAGAAAAAGGCCGACGCCTTTGGCGAGCAGTTTATGGCGGCGATTGAAGAGTTTGAGTCCGAGCGTGCGCGGGATGGAGCGTAACGATGGTAGCCGATAGCAAGACCGAACGTTCCGAGCGCGCCGAGGTGTCCGCTGTGCCACTGTACCAGCAGGTCATGGACGACCTAAAGGGCGAAATCGCGCGCGGCGTGTACGCAGTCGGCTCGCGCATTCCTTCCGAGATGGAGCTCGCGAAGTCCTACGGCGTGGGGCGCATCACCGTGCGCCGTGCCATCGAGGAGCTGTCGCGTGCGGGGTATCTCAACCGCCAGCAGGGGAGGGGCACCTTTGTGTGCGCGCCCAAGCTCAAGCGCAAGATTCGCCAGAAGGGTGACGTCCAGAGCTTTACTGAGGGTTGTGCTGCCAACGACATGGTGCCGGGTGCGCGTCTGGTGTCACGCACGGTGGTCGCGGCGACGCACGAGGATGCGGCGTTCTTTGGCGTGGAGCCTGGCTGCGAGCTTATCGTGGTCGAGCGCGTGCGCACGGCCGACGGCATCCCTGTCATGCTCGAGAACAACGCCTTTGTGCTCGCCGACCATCCCTACCTGCAGACGCTGGCCGACGAGGACCTTTCCGATAACTCAATCTTTGCGCTCGTTGCCGAGCATTCGGGTCGCGCGCCGCTCAAGTCCGACCCCTGCACCGTGGAGATTGCGCTTGCCGATGCTCAAGCGGCCCCGCTGCTGGAGGTGCCGGTCGGTGAGCCGCTCTTCTATATGGAGGCGTACTTTACCGATGAGGACGAGCGCCCCTTGCTGCTCGGCCGCCAAAAGATTGTGGGCTCGCGCTACGTCTTCGACATCTAACATACACAGATAGAACAACATAGAACAAATTTGCCGAGATGACTTCACGGGCGTCGCCGTGCATGTTATAAATAGGACAACATAGAACGACAGCAGGTACGAGCCGTCGTCGCTCAAAGCCGCCCCACAAGGAGGAACATCACCATGAACGCACATGATCTGGTTCAGGAAATCATCGAGCGCAAGGGCAAGATTGAGAACGTCTTTTGGATCGCTTGTGGCGGTTCGATGATCGACCTGATGCCGGCCAACGACCTGCTCAAGCGCGAGGCCACCACGTTTTCCTCGACGGTCTACACGGCACGCGAGTTTTGCCTGATGGCCCCCAAGAGCCTAGGGCCGAAGTCTCTCGTTATTGCATGCAGCCACAGCGGCAACACGCAGGAGGTCGTCGAC
This sequence comes from Collinsella sp., assembly GCA_018365375.1. Classification (GTDB taxonomy): domain Bacteria; phylum Actinomycetota; class Coriobacteriia; order Coriobacteriales; family Coriobacteriaceae; genus Collinsella. The sequence continues at coordinate 30,096 of JAGZKE010000021.1, forward strand.
GGCTGCGAGATGGCGTTGGCCGCCGGTGCCGAGGTCGTTGCCCTCACCGACTGCGAGGGCTCCAAAATCGACAACGGTAAGTGGACCACCTGGGTCTACCCCTGGGGCGAGGGCGTGCCGCAGGCCGAGGTGCCTCAGGGCATCGGCGCTCTGATCGCCGCCGAGCTGCTCGACCAGCAGGAAGGCTACGAGGCGCTCGCCGACATGTACGAGGGCCTCAAGCAGATGGATGCACTGCTGCCCGCCGCTCGCGAGAAGGTCAACGCCGAGCTGGGCGCCCGCTTTGCCGAGCTCTGCCAGCAGCACAAGTTCTTCTATATCCTGGGCTCCGGCCCCAACTTTAGCCAGACCTACGCCATGGCCATCTGCTCGCTCATGGAGATGCAGTGGCAGCACTGCTGCTACATCCACTCCGGCGAGTACTTCCACGGCCCGTTCGAGGCCACCGAGCCCGGTGTGTTCTACTTTGTTCAGCTTGGCGCGGGCGAGTGCCGCCCCATGGAGGAGCGCGCCCTTGCGTTCCTCAACACGCACACCGATACGATTATGGTGCTCGACGCGCTTGAGTACGGCGTGGGCGACGTGCCCGCCAGCGTGCGTTCGTACCTGGAGCCGATCTTCTTCTACAACATGAGCTGCGAGCTGCGCGCCGCGCGCGGCAAGGTCTTCGACCACAGCCCCGAGGTTCGTCGCTACATGGGCATCGAGCAGTACTAGGTACCGGGAATTGTCTTTTTTGACGGGGCCTGCGCTGTGCGCGGGCCCCGTTTTACGTTGTGGCGGCCGGATTCGTGTCTGCGCGAAAACGAAGGTGAATACTTTTCCGCGAAGTGAACGACATATTTTGGACCCCCGAAGCATCCACACTTTTTGACGCCAAAACTGCAGGGAAAACTCGGCGAAACCGCAGGAAGCGGCGTCTGAAAAGTGTCGATGCTTCGGGGGCTCGTTTTTGCTCGTTCACTTCGCGGAAAAGTATTCACCTTCGATTCGCAAGGGCATTGCGTGAGTCAAAAAAAGCGTGCCGCGCCGGGTATTTCCGGCGCGGCACGCTTGGTATCGCGCTTAGATTCGCAAGGTTGCGGCAGCCAGCGGCCTACTTTGCGTCGTAGGCCTCGGCGTCCCACCAGTCGAGCTGGGCGATGTTGTCGCGAATGTGCTGGCAGCTCTTGTGGAAGCCCTCGAGCTCGTACTCGGACAGGTCGAGCGTGTAGACCTCCTCGACGCCCTCGGCGCCGATCACGCACGGCAGGGAGGTAAAGATGCCCTCCTCGCCATACTGGCCGGTCATGAGCGTGGAGGCGGAAAGCACGGCGTGCTCGTTGTGCAGCACGGCGGCGCAGACGCGCGCGGCGGAGTTGGCGACGGCGTACTCGGTGCACTGCTTGCCCTGGTAGGTCACATAGCCGCCCTTGCGCGCGAGCTCCTCGACTTCCATGTGGTCAAAGGCGTACTTGTCGGGGTTTTCGGCCTGAAGCTCGTTGAGGCTCTTACCGGCGATGGTCGCGGCCTTAAAGGCAGCCAGCTGGCTAAAGCCGTGCTCGCCGATCATGTAGGCGTCGATGGACTTGGGGCTCACGCCGACCTTCTTGGAGATCTCGGTGCGCAGGCGGGCGGAGTCCAGGCCGCAGCCCGAGCCGATGATCTTCTTGGGATCGTAGCCGGTCAGATGCCACAGCTCGGTGCACACGACGTCGCAGGGGTTGGAGATGCTCACAAAGATGCCGTCGAAGCCGGCGTCGACGATGCGCTTGGCAAAGGTGCGGGCGGCGTCGGTGGTAAAGAACAGCTCGCCGTCGCGGTTGCCGGCGGCCAGCGCGACCTTGCCGGCGGCGTTGACGATGACGTCGCAGCAGGCCAGCTCCTCGAAGTGGTCGTAGCAGTTGACGATCTTGGTGTTATACGGGACAAACGAAAGGGAGTCGCGCAGGTCCTGGACCTCGGACGTCACCTTGGCCTCGTTGATATCGCACAGGTACAGCTCGTCGGCAATGCCTTGCATGAGCAGGCTGTTGGCGACATGTGCTCCTACGTGGCCCTGGCCGACCACACCGATCTTACGCGTCTGGTACATATATGTATCCTTTCGGCCGAGTTTTTCGCGTCGAACCATTGTAGCGTCCTGCCGTCACTTTGCTAGACTAAAGCGCCGTAGATTTTTGGGACATGCCTTAATCTCTACTTTTGGAGTGATTTGGGCCGCTGACGGCATCGCTGGGCGATGTGCTCGCGCGGATAGGGCTGCTCGTTGTACCATAGCTGCAACTGACTCGTAAGGAGCATCCATGCCCATTCGCATTCCCGACGCCCTCCCTGCCGCCGCGCAGCTCGAGAGCGAGAACATCTTTGTCATGACCGAGTACCGCGCGCTGCACCAGGACATCCGCCCGCTGCGCGTGCTCATCCTCAACCTCATGCCCACCAAGATCGCCACCGAGACGCAAATCATGCGCAAGCTCTCCAACACGCCGCTGCAGGTGGAGGTGGACCTGCTGCGCACCAAGACGCACGAGGCCACGCACGTAAGCGCCGGCCACCTGGAGACGTTCTACCGCACGTTCGACGACATCCGCGACATCCACTACGACGGCCTGATCATCACGGGCGCGCCGGTGGAGCAGATGCCGTTCGAGGAGGTCGACTACTGGCCCGAACTCTGCCAGATCATGGATTGGTCCACCACACACGTGCACTCTACGCTGCACATTTGTTGGGGCGCGCAGGCGGGCCTGTATCACCACTACGGTATTCAGAAGCACGACCTGCCGGCAAAGGCGAGCGGCGTGTTCGAGCATTATCTGGTGAAGCCTCAAAGCCCGCTGGTTCGCGGCTTTGACGACCGTTTCTATGCCGTGCATTCGCGCAACACCGATGTGCGCCGCGAGGACGTGGAGGGCGAGCCGCAGCTTGAGGTCGTGGCTGTGTCCGACGAGGTGGGCCTGTACATCGTCAAGTCGACCGACAGCCGCCGCTTCTTTGTCTTTGGCCATCCCGAGTACGATACCGACACGCTGCGCCTGGAGTACGAGCGCGACGTGAAGCGCGGGCTCAACCCTCAGGTGCCGGCGCATTACTTCCCGGGCGACGACCCCACCGCCGAGCCGCGCAACGTCTGGCGCAGCCAGGCTCAGCTGTTCTACACCAACTGGCTCAACTACTACGTCTACCAGACCACGCCCTACGACCTGGCCCGCGCCGGCGAGGAGCACTAGGCCGCCGGGAGGTGCACCAGCCGTTAGGCGCTGATGATGTGGGGTAGCGGCAGGTCGTGGGCGTCGGTGGGAACGTGGTCGACGTGCTGCTCGTCAAAGGCGATGCCGATGATTTGGCATGCGGGCGAGAGCATAGGCAGGTAGCGGTCGTAACAACCGCCGCCGTAGCCCAGGCGCGCGCCGGTTTGGTCGAAGGCCACGAGCGGCACGACGATCATGTCGAGAGCTTCGGCAGGCACGATAGGGAAGCGGTCGCTGTCGATGCCCGTGGCCGCGAAGGCCCGCGTGGGGTGGGCGATAAACGGAGCCGCGGACGCATCGTCGGCGGCAACTGCCCGCATGCACATGCGCTGGCCACAAGCTGCGGCATCAATTGCCGAGAGCATGCACGGATAGGCTACGCGCCAGCCACGTTTGGCGGCCGCAGCGGCAAACGCGGCTGGGTCGACCTCGGAACCCATCGCGGCATAGACGGCAACGGTGCGTTGGCCCGCAGTGCCGCTGGACTCCATCAGCTCAACAAGCCGCGCGCAGATAGCGGCGGACTTTGCCGCCCGCACATCCAAATCAATAGCATCGCGCCGGGCAATCACCGCCCGCCGCAACTCAGTCTTATCCATCCCAGCCTCATCTCCCAAACCTACCAAAAAGGGACAGGTTTATTTTGGCAGGTTTTATCTGGGCAAACGCGATATGGGCAGTAAAGCCACCGCAAATATGCCTGCGAACTGCGCCTTTATGGTTGTTTGGGCCTATGCGTTAATGCTATAACGCCGCAGCGATTGCTTCAGTCACAAACTTATTGAGTGACTCACCCTTCTTTGCCGCTGCCAGCGCCGCTTGCTTGTGGAGCTCGGAGCCCGTTCTTACGTTGAACGAGCCCTTAAAAGCCCGCTCGGGTTCCTTGCCCTTCTCGGCGCAAAACTCAAGGTAATCGTCGACGGCGTCGTGGAAGCATTGCTCCACTTCTTTAACCGTAGAGCCTTCAAATACGATTGCGTCCCTAATGCCGGTGACCATACCTGTGAGCACATGCTGTTCGGCATCGAACTCAACGGGGGCGAAATAGCCCTTGTATGCCAAAACGTTACTCATGACTACCTCCGACATCTTGCAGAAATCGAACGATGTTTCGAATGGTCCCCGCTGTCAATTCATCAGATGGATGTGGCGCGTGCATTACGAACATCCTGCCATCTGATGGCCTGTAGAAGCGAACGTGCGATCCGGATGTCTTGCCTTTGTTGTCCATTTCAAAGCCATATGAAGCCATGACTTTAAGAAAGTCGGCAAATCTATGCGTCGAAGGGCAACTGAGCAGTTGAGCAATAAGTTTATCGACCCGGGTCATCTCGGCCTCACATTCTGCAACTACATTCTAGTTGCAATCTTACGCTGATGCAAGCAACCCTACTATAGAACATATGTACGTATAGAACAAGCGTTCGTACCACCACAAAGGTGCCTGTCCCCTTTGTGGTGGTTTTGGTTACTGCGGCTAGGCCAGCAGGTCGATGACGGTAAAGCCGGCGTTGCTCTTGGCGATGACTTCGCGGCCGCCGAAGACGCAGGTCGGTGACTCGGCTGCGATGCGCGTTATGTCGGCGCCGAGCGAGCGCAGCTCACCGGGTGTGGCCGCGAGCATCTGGGCGCGACGCTCCTCGCGCGCGTGCGGATCGAGCCCGGCCAGGTAGGTCGTGTTGCGGCGCTTGGTGAGCGCGTAGGGCTTCACCGGCGCATCCATGCCGCTCACGCAGCTCACGATAAAGCCCTCAAAGGCGACCTCGTCGGGCTCAAAGCTGCCGAGCCATGCACCCGCGCGCGCCACGCGCTCAATCGAAGGATCGATCGCCGGGTCACGGTAGGTGTAGAACGCCGTCTGACGCTCGCCGGCCGCGCGGAATCCGCAGCCATACGCACCGCCCTTCACGCGGATCTCGTTCCACAGGTAGTCGTAGGAGAGTGCGTTGGCAGCCACGGCCCAAGCGCCCGTCACGTCAATGCCCAGACGGCGCGGGTCGCACGCGCCTGCCGCAAAGCAGATGCCGCTGGGGATGACAAAAGCCTCGTGGCGGTCGCGCGGCGCCGGCACCACGAGCGCGTTGCGGCCGGCATCGGCGCCGTCGCCCGCGCCAAGCCCCAGGTCGCCCGCGGCGTCCCAGTACGCGTCAAAGTCCTCATCGCTGCCGGTAAAGCTCGCCAGGCAGCCGTCGGCCACAAAGATGCGGCCTGCCAGCGCGGCAAGCTTGGCACGCAGCCCGTCCAGGCGCTCGTCAAAGTGCTCGAGCAGATCGCGCAGGAACAGATAGAAGTCCACGCCCGAAAGCTGCTCGCGAACCACGGCCGAAGGCGAGCTGTAGCTCATCGCGCGACCCAGCGCCGCCGAGTGGCCGTTGTTGATAAAGCCCTGCTCAAGCCCAATGCGAATCTGCGTGAGTACGTCGCGCACGCGGTCGGCGTCGGCATCGAGCAACAGCGTGCTCGACCACACCTCGCGCGGCAGACTCGCCAGCGCGTCGATCTTTTCGGACAGGGCGCCGGCGCTCACCAGCAGGTAGGGGCGCACGCCGTCCACGTCGGGCTGCGTCATGACCTCGGTCGTAAAGCTCAAAAAGCCCAGCTTGCCGGCGAGCAGGTTGTCGAGTTCCTCGGCTGAATGCTCGCGCGTGGGCAGCTGCTTGAGCAGGCGGCAGAGCAGCGTCACGTAGGGCAGGTCCTCAAATGCGACGCAGCTCAGGTCGAAGTATTGCATGGCGTAGGCCAGACGGTTGGTGGGGATGCCGTGGCGCAGGCAGGGGATGGGCGCGGTCGTGTCCACGACCAGCGGCGGCTCGGGGCGCGCCGCGCCAATGTCGGATACACGCAGGCGCGGCAGCGTTGCCTTGTCCTCGGGCGTGTCCTCCGCCTCCTGCGCGGCACGCAGCGCGGCCGTGCGCTCGACCACGTCCGCCAGCTCGGCATCGGTCATGGCGTCGCGCTTGGTAGCCAGCTCGGCAGCTTCGGCGCCCTCCACATCCTCGGCAGCGTCTACCGGAACCAGCTCGACCAGCGCCATGTGGTCGTTTTCCAGCACGAGCTCGCGCAGCAGGTCCTCAAAGTAGCTGCCGTCCAGCTCGCCGCGCAGCTCCTCATACACCGGGCCGTACTTGAGTGCCAGCGTCGCGGCGTCGTCATCGTAGAGCCAGGTACTCAGCGCGTCGCACGCAATGGCCACGCCGTCGGCGATACCGTAGTCGCGCTGGCGCAGGTCGTATTCGTTGCTGCTGATGATGGCTTCCAGGCGCTCGCGCGGAACGCCGTGCTCGCACAGGTCGCGGCAGGCGTCCTGGAACACGCGGCGCAGCTCGCGCGCTACGCCGGGCTGTGCGTTTTGCAGCATGATGAGCTCGTAGGGCTGCAGGCTCTCGGCCGCGGTGTAGCTCACCACGTTGCCGCCCAGACCCGCCGCCAGAATGGCCTTCTTAACCGGTGCTTCGTTGGAGCCCAGCAGCGCCTCGAACAGGATGTCCGCGGCGATCGTGCGCTTGCGGTCGAGCGCACTGCCCAGCACAAGGCCCAGGCCCACCAGGGCGTTTTCGGGCGTGGTGGCCATCTCGACGCGCTTATACTCGCAGGTCACGGGCGCCTGCACGTCCAGCGGATTGGGCACCAGCGTGGACGGGTCCTCGCCGGCGGCAGCGGCTGCGTCCATGCGCCGGCTCGCGGCACTCGGCTGCGACAGATAACGCTCGTCCAAAAACGCCAGCGCGCGGTCTACATCTAGGTCGCCGTAGAGCGTTATATAAGAGTTGGAAGGATTGTAGTGGCGCGCGTGCGTATCCAGGAACTGCTCGTAGGTGAGCGCGGGAATCGCGCGCGGGTCGCCGCCGCTCTCGTGCGCATAGGCGGTGTCGGGATAGAGCGCGGCGTTGACGGCGTCGTCCAGCACGCTCATGGGATCGGACAGCGCGCCCTTCATCTCGTTGAACACCACGCCGTTATAACGCAGCGTGCCCTTGCGCAGGCTGGCGGCGCTGCCGTCGCCCTCGCTCTCGGCGCCCTCCGGCAGGTCCAGCTCGTAGTGCCAGCCCTCCTGTTCAAAAATGGTGGGCTTGGTATAGATGGCCGGGTTGAACACCGCGTCCAGGTACACGTCCATCAGGTTGTACAGGTCCTGCTCGTTGGTGGTGGCAACGGGGTAGATAGTCTTGTCGGGGTAGGTCATGGCGTTGAGGAACGTCTGCATGGAGCTCTTGATCAGGTCGACAAACGGCTCCTTGACGGGAAACTTAGCCGATCCGCACAGCACCGAGTGCTCAAGAATATGGAACACGCCGGTGGAATCGGCCGGCGGCGTCTTAAAGCCAATGGCAAAGGCCTTGTTTTCGTCGTCGCACGCCAGGTACAGCAGGCGAGCGCCCGAGGCAGTGTGGCGCAGCACGTAGGCGTCCGAGTCGAGCTCGGGCACGGTCTCGCAGCGCTCGACGGCAAAGCCGTGACGGGTGGTGCCGGGCACCAGCAGCGTGGAGGCAACGGCGCGCGGGTCGGTTGAGGTGGTGGACATATGCAGTCTCCTTTGACGCCCCAGCGGGGGCGAATCGAGTCGAATCCTCGTGAGTATACCCATATGGGGCCGCGGCTCTGCGGCGAACTGAAGACGATGTGGGTGGACTAGCCTAGCTAGGTTGATAACGAATGCCGCGGGTAGCCGCTGCACCCCGCTAAAGTGAAATAACACCCCGTTTACCGAATCATTTAGGAAATATATGGACTCCTAAAAAGTTCTAATACAATATAAGTCATCTATCTATAAGCTGCTGATTCCTTGCAAAGGTATGGTTGATATGGTTGAAGCAAATAGCGTTATCCCCCTGTACAAACAGATTGTCCGTGCGCTTTCTGATTCGATCGCCAACGGCACGTACCGCCCGGGAGATAAGCTCCCGACCGAGGCGGAGCTCATCGAGCAATTTGGCGTGAGCCGAATAACGGTTCGCTCCGCAATTAAAGAAATGGAAGATGCTGGGCTTGTTGAGAGGGCCCGCGGCAAGGGCACGTTCGTTTCGTCGGACACACAGATGTATGCCGCGGACGACCGTGAGAGCTTTACCCATTCGTGCCAGCTTGCGGGCAAGCAGGCGTCTACCAGGGTTCTCGCAATGGGCTGGGACTTCCCAAGCCTGCGAGACGCGAAGTTCCTGGGCGTAGACGATACCCAAAAGGTATTGCGTAGTCGTCGTCTACGCCTTGTGGATGACAAGCCCACGATGCTGGAAACCAATAGCTATTCCGCTGCGCTTTCTTTTTTGGAGCATGAATCCCTCGAGGATTCGCTGATGGCGGTACTCGATCGCCAGGGGATCAAGATGGGCCCCAATACGCGTACGCTCGAGGTCTGCTATGCGAGCGAGCTCGAGGCGGCATACCTTAACGTGGAGCTGGACTCTCCACTGCTTCTGTTTGTCGATAGACGTTATGCTCCAAGCGGCGAGCCGCTTTTCATCTCCCGTCAGGTGTACTGCACCGAGCGACTGAAGTTCTATTTGTAAATTAGAGATAGATTGGTCAATTTACCGACCAATTGCTACCGTTCGCGGATTTGGAAAATAGACACACCGCGTAGGGTAGATTGCTAATATACTTTGTTATGACAATATAGTACGTCTTATTGATATTGGAGAACTATGAATAAGATATTGCTAGCGAGTCATGGTTATCTCGCCCAAGGTATGAAGAGCTCTCTCGAGATCCTGATGGGCGCCAACGACCGAATCGAGTGTCTGTGCGCCTATGTCGATGACGACACGAGGGATGTCGCAGCGCTTATCGATGCTTGGATGGAGTCGAAGGACCCTGCCGACTCTTGGTTTGTCGTGACTGACATCTTTGGCGGCTCTGTAAACAACGAATTCATTCAGAGGCAGACCGCCGGATCGTTTACGTTGATCACCGGAATGAACTTGCCGCTGCTGGTGGAAATGGCTACACAGCTGGACTCCCTGGATGCGGACAAGGCCAAAGCTGCGGTCGAGGGATCACGTTCGTTTATCATGCTTTGTGAGGCGGCGGACATGCTTGCCGATGTCGAAGAAGAAGAGTTCTAGTTAGTTCTGGTTCGAGCCCTAGCTAAGGGCCACACCTGTCATTACCTTTATTACGTGCGGAGATGATTACGATGATTAAGCTTACGAGAGTTGATTACCGATTGATTCACGGCCAGGTCGCCATGTCTTGGACGCATGCGCTGGATGTCGATTGCATCCTGTGTGCCAGCGATGCCGTGGCAAAAGACGACATGAGAAAAGCCGCTTTGAGGCTCGCCCGCCCCAACGGCGTGAAGCTCGTCATAAAAGACGTAAACGCGGCCATCGAGGCGCTCAACAGCGGCGTTACCGACAAGTATTCGCTGTTTATCATTGTCGAGACGATCGAGGATGCCTATCGCCTTGCTAAGGGTTGCAAAGACATCAAGGAGATCAATTTGGGCGGAACCCGAAAGTCTCCCGAGACCACGCTTCATCCGACCCCCCGCGATCTTTGCGACCGAAACCGATGCCGAGCATATCCAAGAGCTTGTGAACGATGGCGTGGTTATCGAAATCCGTCAGGTCCCCAATGACTCAAAGGTATTTGCCAAGGACGTTTTCTAGCTGGAAACATGCCATTGTCTAGCATTTATTAACCAGGTCCTCCTTTCTTAAGCCCGTCGATCATTTAATCGGCGGGCTTTTTATTAAAGAAATATCAAAAAAAATCTGAAATAGCTCTTGCATAGTTAGTTATATAAAGTATTATAACGTCATGGGATGAATGAAGGGTTCATCCAAGTGAGTTAGGAGTAAGGGATGTTCAATTTCGATGAGCCTCGTTACGAGAAGGTTGTGAGCGATGCCCTCGCTCTCCGTCCTCAGATTGAGGCTGCCGTGGACAAGGTCTGCGAGCAGGGTTATTCCAACATCTTCTTCATCGGCTGCGGCGGCACCTGGGCCCACACGCTCCCGATGAAGTATTGGGTCGAGACCACCACGGCCGACGTCGACGTCCACTGCGAGATTGCCGCTGAGTTCCTCGCATGCCCGCCCAAGACCTTCAACAAGGACTCGGTCTGCGTCTTCTCCACCCGTACCGGCACCACCCCCGAGATCATCGAGGCCGCCAAGTTCTGCCAGGAGCAGGGTGCCCGCACGCTGATGTATGTCTCCAACGACAACACCCCGGCCACCGAGTACGCCGATTACAAGTTCTTCAGCTTCGCCGAGGACGACGTTCTGTGCGAGGCCATCTACACCTACCAGATCACGCTGGTCGCCCGCTTCCTCAAGAACGCCGGCGCCTTCCCCAAGTACGACACCTTCATGGAGGAGTTCGGCAACATCGCTCCGTACCTCATCAAGGCCAAGGACGCTCAGGACGAGCGCTGCGCCGCCATGGCCGAGGACTTCAAGGACACCGACTACCACATGGTGATCGGCTCCGGCATGCTCTGGGGTGAGGCCTACGACTACGCTATGTGCATCCTCGAGGAGATGCAGTGGATCAAGACCAAGTCCATCCACGCCGCCGAGTTCTTCCACGGCACCATCGAGCTGTGCGAGGAGGGCACGAGCCTCATCATGCTCTACGGCGAGGACGACACCCGTAAGCTCATGGACCGCGTGGACAACTTCACTCATATGCTCGCTGACGAGAAGGGCGTCCATGTCCGCGTGAACAAGTTCGACACCGCCGAGGTCGAGCTGCCGTTCAGCGACCCCGAGTTCCGCAAGATCGTCTCCCCGATGGTCACCTACACCATCACCGAGCGTCTGAGCTGCCATCTCGAGCACGTCCGTAACCACCCGCTCACCACGCGTCGTTACTATCACCAGATGAACTACTAATCCTCTCAAATTGCTGCGGTTGTCTGCAGGCGAGCTGCGCAGAATGCCTCGCCTGCAGACCTGTTTCTGGGGTTGATCGAAATGGTTGTCCAGTATCTTCTAGTTGCACTGGTCGCATTTATTGCGTCCATGGACGAGCAATTATTTGGCATTACGATGCTTGGTCGTCCGCTGTTTACGAGCCTGTTCGTCGGCTTGATCCTTGGCGATGTCCAGCAGGGCGTTATCGTCGGCGCTGCTTTGGAGTCCATGTTCATGGGCGCCATCATGGTCGGTGCGGCGGTTCCTCCCGAGGTCTATGCTTCCGGCGTGCTTGGCTGCGCGTTTGCCGTCATTACGGGTACGGGCACGGCAACTGCCGTCGCGCTCGCCCTTCCCGTCTCCGTCTTCCTTCAGGTGTGGCGCAACTTCTGCTACGCCGTTCCGGGTGCCTTTGCCTGCAAGAAGATTGAGACCGCTCTGGCAAATCGTGATCTTGCCAAGGCGAATCTGTACCATCTGACCATCGTGCCGCTGTCGATTGGCATTCCGTCTGCACTGCTGGTGTTTTGCTCGCTGTTCTTTGGTGCCGACCTCATCAACAATGCGCTTAACGCTATTCCGCAGTTTGTGATGGACGGCCTCAACGTTGCATCCGGCGTCATGGTCTGCATCGGCTTCGCACTTCTTATTAGGACCATGGGCGATAACAAGCTGCTTCCTTGGCTGTTCTTGGGATTCATTATGGTCATCTACCTCAAGATGGACGTTATCGGCGTCGCCGCAGCTGCCATTTGCGTCGCACTGCTCCTGGCCTTCCGCGAGGGCTCGTCCGGTCCGCAGACGGTTGCTGCAGATGAAGAGGAGGACTTCTAATGGCTACCCAGAACACCGACCTCAAAGAGGCCAAGAAGGACGCGATTATGAGCCCCGATATGTATCGGAGCATGTTCCTTCGCCAGTTTACGAGCCAGTGCTCGCAGTCGTACGACAAGATGATGGCAATGGGCTTCATGTACACCATTCAGAAGCCCCTGCGAAAGATCTATCCCAACGACGACGATTACTATGCGGCGCTCGATCGCCATACCGAGTTCTTTAACATCACGCCTCATGTGCTTCCGTTTGTAGCCGGCCTTACGGTTTCGATGGAAGAGCAGGCGGCTGCCGATAAGAACTTCGACACGTCCTCGATTAACGCTATGAAGGTCGGCCTCATGGGACCGCTTTCCGGCATTGGTGATTCGTTCTACTGGGGTACGTTCCGCGTGGTCGCCGCCGGCATTGGTATTGGCATCGCGTCGACGGGCAACCCGCTCGGCCCCATCGTGTACGCGCTCATCTACTCCGTGATTAACTTTGCAACGCGTATCGTCGCCGCCCATCTGGGATACGACCTGGGAACCAAGTTCCTGCAGCAGTCCGAAGAGAACAACCTTATGTCTCGCATGACGCATGCTGCCGGCGTTCTCGGAATGACCGTTATCGGCGCCATGATTGCGGCACAGGTCTCGCTGTCCACGGCTTTGACCTTTGATGTGGGTGGTTCGGAGATTGTCCTGCAGGATCTGTTCGATTCGATCTTCCCCGGTCTGCTGCCCTTGCTGGCAACGTTCGCTTGCGTTGCCCTCTATAAAAAGGGTGTCAAGACCATTTGGATTATTATTGGCATCTTCGCGATCTGCATCATCGGAACGGGCTTGGGAGTGTTCGCGGCGGCGTAAAGTTGACTGCTATGCTCGCGCGTTGGATAACTAACTGACCGTTTGAAAACGGGGTTCGGCGTAAGGCCGGCCCCGTTTTTTGTTTGAGGGACTTTCCGACCGTCCAAAAATCCACGCTCTTCCATAACTCACGTATATCTCGTCTCTAGTTCGTCACTAATATGAGAGATAACTGAAAGACGAGAGATAAATATGAGAGATAACTGAGCAGCAAAGAGACAAGCAATCATGGTATTGTCTCAATACTGATTGTTCTACCAGCAAAAACATGTTTACATGAAACAGACGGCAGACATCTTTTCTTTCATCTCTCACTTATCTCTAATATGAGAGATAGCAGTAAGATGAGAGATAATTACGAGAGATAACTGAGAGACGAAGGAAATCTATTCGCGGCATTCTCCGCCGGGCCGAGTGAAAGGACATGCAGATGAACGAAAACGAGCTGACCGGTCTGCTCGAGTCTTTAAGGCGCATGGGCTCGGACGATCTTAACGTCGAGGTCAAGGAGAGCGCCACGACGCTTTCCCGCGACGTATGGGAAACGGTTAGCGCATTCGCGAATACCGCTGGCGGAATTATCGTGCTCGGCGTGAGCGAGCGCGCGGGCTTTGTCCCAGTTGCAAACTTTGAGACCGAGAAGGTGCTCAACCAATTCGTAGCGGGCATGGGTGATGCCGGCGGTCGCGGAAAACTGGCCAATCCGCCCAAATACACCATTGAACGCGTGGAGCTCCAGGGCGCCGTGGTTCTGGTCATCACGATTGAGGAGCTCGACCCGTCGAGCAAGCCTTGTTATGTCATAGAGCGGGGCGCTCAAGGCGGCAGCTACAAACGCATCGATGACAAAGATGTTCCGCTCTCGTCGACCGAGGTCCTGTCCTTGTCATCGTATGAACGGACGAGCCCCAGTGATCGCGATGCAGTGCCCGGCGCGGTCGCAGGCGATCTTGACGAGGCCCTGGTCGACCGCACGATAGAGCGTGCTTTCTCGCTGACACCCCGTGCAATGCGCGGCGCGCCGGACAAGAAAACGAAGCTGGAGCGCCTGAATTTCCTCGACTCCCAGGGCAATGTCACTAAGGCCGGGCTCCTGGCTGCGGGTGCCTATCCTCAGCAGTTCTATCCCAAGCTCTTTATCGATGTGGCGGTCTATGCCGGAACGCAGAAGGGCGCGGCGGGGTCGTTGAGGTTCATGGACCGTACGATTTGCGAGGGGACGTTGGGCGAAATGATCTCGGATGCCGTTGCGGCAGTCGCCAAGAATTTGCGGCGAACCTCGACGATCCAAGGCGTCTCGCGTGTCGACTCGCTGGAGATTCCCGAGGAGGTCCTACGCGAGGCAATCGCCAACGCCGTAATCCACCGAGAATACGGAGATCGGTTCTGTGGACAATCGATCGCTGTCGACGTTTTTGATGACCGTATCGAGGTGACGAACCCCGGCGGCCTATACGGAGGAAAGACTCGTGAGAACCTGTTTGACGGCAGCTCCCGATGTCGCAATGCGACGCTTGTGAAGCTCATGTCGCTTGTCCCATTGCCCGACGGTGCGGGCTCTCCTGCCGAAGGCAACGGGTCGGGCATTCCAATGATGCTCGATGCCATGCGTGCGCAAGGTCTGGCCGAGCCATTGTTTTGCCCGGGTTTCGACCGGTTTAAGGTTGTCCTTTACCGAGCGAAGGTTGAACAAATCGATCATGGCGGGGACTTAATTGTGGCGGCACTCAAGCGCAACGGCGAACTGGGAACACGTGAACTGGCAGAATGCACGGGACTCACCGTCTCCCAGGTTAGGGTACGCGTCAATGCGCTCATCGCACAGGGCGAGCTTGAACCTACGGCGTCGGCGACGAGCCGCAACCGCAAGTATCGACTGTTGGAGCGCGTGGAATAAATGCGTTAGCGGACGAGGCGACCCAATAATCGACCCTCGATTGGCGCCCACTAAGGTTAAGCGGTTGTTGCCCAGTTGACGGTGATGCTAAAGACTCGGCTTACGCCGGCATGGCCGCGAACCCGTCCATCAAGAACAGCCTAAGAACCAGCTTGATGACATATCCCGGTTTGACTTCAGCCGCGTCAAAGACATGGCGCTCGGCGAGCTCGCTGCAGTATGTATAGATGTCGCGGATAAGGTCCGCGCCCGAAAGCGTAAACATGTAGCCTGCGTCCGAAAGCGCATTGGGCGCGGCGGGCAACTTGGCCATGTGGCAGAACGTTTGCAGGTCGGGCGCCATAACATTCTGGTAGTCGAGGTGGCCGCTGGCATCCTGTGCGGCAAGCTCCAATTGGCGCACAAAATCCAGCGCCGCTGCCAGCACAAAGCTCGGCGTAGGCGCGTTGACGTCCTGAGTGGTCGCCACGAGCCTGCCCGCCGCCTGCGTGACAAGCCAAGCGACCTCGCGCTGGCAACGCACGGCCTTGCGCGTAACCGGCTTGATGGACGAAGAAGAAACGCTCCCCTTAGGCGGATTCGAAGCAGCCATAAGACCCTCCCATGAACAATCCGGCCCAACAGGCCCGGACGAAACACGTGCTACATCAGTATACAGGGGAGTGGGGTGGAAAAATGGAGTCGACAGCGTGACTGCCGGCTCCGGATTGCTTGCCTTAGAGGCCGTACACTTCGACCATAGCTTCGCCAATGCGATGGGGCACGCCGGTGACGAGCGCGTTGCCCATGCAGAAAGCTCGATGGCCGTCGGTCATACCAGTATCCGTCCAGCCCTTGGGGAATCCTTGGAGCTGATCGAGCTCGTCGGGAACGAGGCGGCGGAAACGGCCGTCGGGGCACTCGATAACATGCTTAAATCGGCTGGCGCCCGTGCCGCCTTCGCCCGTGAGGATGGTGCGGCTCGGTTTGTCGGTGGCATCCGGGAAACTCATGGCACCCTCGGAATACGTGTACGTAAAGCCCGTCTTTTTGTTGGTGCGTTCTTCGCGCTTGCTGCCCTTGAGGTAGCGCCAGTCGGGAAGCTTCTCGTCGGAGATGTAGAACTGCTCCGGAACATACTCCTCATTAACAAGTACATCGCCAAGCACACGGCGCTCGCCGTGATAATCCTCAACGAAGTCGCAGGTCAAAACATGGCAGCCCTGCATGACACCGGCATTCTTGAACTGAGATGTCTTTTGACCAACGCCAAAACGAGTCGAGTTCTCGTAAGGATCAGGCAGGACATCGAGCTCGGCCATTTCGTCAGGGTAGATGGCGGGGAAGGCCTTCGCCATGACACCGTTGTGCATGCGGTCAACGAGATCGACCTTGCCGGCGTTCTTCTCGCAGAAGATATAAACGCGCTTGCGGCGCTGGGGAAAACCATATTCCGCGGAGTTGACCACGCGCCATTCGACCGTGTAATCGAGGTCGGCAAGGCAGCTTAGGATGATGGCGAAGTCGCGACCGCGCTGAGACGCGGGCGACTTGAGCAGACGATCGACATTCTCAAAGAGACCGAAGCGCGGCTTCTTCATCTCGAGGAAGTGGTAGATGTCCCACCAAAGGACACCCTTCTTGCCCTCGATGCCATGTGCCTGGTTAAGCGGGCGAGCGACGGAGTAATCTTGGCAAGGGAAGCCGCCGACGACCATCTGGACGTCGGGGATTTCAACCTCTCCGGCTTCAGCCTGTTCCAGGACTTTATTGATATCTTCGTTGACTACGGAATCCTCGCCAAAGCGGTCCATATAGCAGCGTGCCGCGAACTGACGAGCCTTGGTTCCGGGTGGTTCCCACTGATTGGCCCAAATGGTGCGAAAGGGTCCGGCGGGCTTCATGTAGAAATCTGGATAACGAGGGTCAGCGTAGCCTTCGAGGCCCAAACGAAATCCGCCGACGCCAGCAAAAAGCTCGGCGATTTTGACCTCTGACATACTCACTCCCCCAAATCGCTGCAAATGCAAAGATCAAGGGTACAGAAATCGGGTTGCAAATGGAAGATCCCTTAGGGGATCTTCACGGTATAACCCGAATTTACAGTAGCATACGTGTTAGATCATGTCTTATTTCGAGAGGATTTGCCATGTCCAAGAAGCACCTCGATTTCAAGCGCATGCTTGACGATACTGATTTTTCTGACCCCTCAAGCATTGAGCGGTATGCTGCCAATCTCGACGGGATGACGTTTCGCGATATTCTCGAGCTTGGCATTGCGCCGGAGGGGGAGAGTGCGCCCAAGGACTTTGGGTCTAAGAAGTACAAGGGCGGTATGGGAACCCTGATCGAGGAGCGTTACTTTGGCTACAAAGCCAACAGCGACGATCGGCCGGACTTTCCCGAGGCGGGTGTGGAACTCAAGGCAACATGCTTCGACGTGCTCAAGGATGGTCGCAAGTCTGCCGGCGAGCGTCTTGTCTTGACGATGATTCCCTACGACCGTCCCGTTTCGCTCGACTACGACAGCTCGCATCTCAAGACCAAGCTCAGCAATATCCTGCTGATCTACTACGGCCGTGACCGCTCCATCGACAAATACGACCAGCGCATTGAGCGTGCAGTCATGGTTCGTCTGCCCGAAGAGGATATGAAGATCATTCGCGCCGACTACGAGAAGATCATTTCGTACATTCAGGATGGTCGCGCGGACGAGCTGTCGGAGGGCATGACCACCTACTTGGGCGCCTGCACAAAGGGCGCAACCGAAGCGACGATGTGGGTTGACCAGTATTACGAGTACTTCAACACCGATACGGGCGAGATCGAGCACCGTCGCGCGAAGCGTCGTGCCTTCTCACTCAAGCGCTCGTACATGGACTATGTGCTTCATACCTATGTTCTCGGTGCCCCGCGCGTCGGCGAGAGCATCGTTCAGGCTGGCGACGAGTCCGTTGATTTCGAAAGCTTCGTTACTGCGCTTATCGAGCGCCACTATGGCGAAACTGATCGTCAAATCGCGGAACAGTACGGATTGGAATATACGGGCAACAAGGCGCAATGGACAACACTCGTTTATCGAATGCTCGGCATAAAAAGCAATGCTGCTGAGGAGTTCGTTAAGGCCGGGATTAACGTCCGTGCTTGTCGCGTTAATAAGAGAGGGCACATCGAGCAGGCGATGTCCTTCCCCCCGTTTGAGTTTAAGCAGCTGATTAATGAGGACTGGGAGACGTCTTCCTTCCGTGCACGCCTTGAGACCAGCCGTTTCTTCTTCGTCGTGTTCCGTGAGGACCACGAGGGGATGTGGCGCCTTGACCGCTGCCTATTCTGGGCAATGCCGGCAAACGAAATCGAAGGCCCTGCAAAGGCCTGCTGGGATGAGACTCGCAAGGTAATTCGTGAGGGCGTTGAGCTCAATCCGTATCGGGATGCAAGCGGAAAGCTCAAGGTGACCAACAATCTGCCCGGTATGGCGGATAACCCGATTGTCCACGTTCGCCCGCATACCTCAAAAGCTGCGTATAGGTTCGCCGACGGAACCGAAATCGGCGATATTGCGAGGAATGCCTACGAGTTGCCTGACGGACGCTGGATGACCAGACAATCATTCTGGTTTAACAAAGGCTATCTAGAGCACATCCTGGGGTTGTAGCCTTCGAGTCGGCAATTCAACTACCTGTGCATACTCGATTTTCGAGGATATCTGGACTCGATTTTCGAGCCTTGCCCTACAGGTAGATTCCCTCGAACAGGGTCTTGTGAAACTCGGCGTGGTGGTCGCGTGCCCAGGTAAAGAGCGCCTGGTCAAAATTGGTGCGCGTGGCCGGGACGCCAAAGACGCCGGCAACTTCGACGCGCACAAACTCCAGTGCCGGTAGCTTGTTGATGGCAGTGAGGGCAAACGGGGACGAGGGCTCCTCGAACAGATAGCGGCTGCCTTGCAGCGCGTCGCAACTGGTGCACGTGTTGCCGAGCGACGGGGCTTTGGAGGCTCGCGCGCCTACGGGCTTGTAGCCGCAGCGCTTATGAAGGTAGTCGCGGATCTCGCCCGGCACGCAGCCAAGAGTGGGCACGATGGCGAGTGCGTTGGCGCTGGCCGTGTCGATGGCAATGTGCCCGGCTTCGTTAGGCGCGTGCGCGATGGCGATGCTCTCGTCGTTATCGGTTCGATAGGGAATGCCGAAGGCCGCGACCGAGGTCTCTTTGTGACACTTCCAGCACTCGCGCTTGCCCAGTACTAGATATATATACGGCGCTGAGGGGTCGGATCGGTCAACGCCGGGCAGCCACTCGGCAAAGGGCTCGGGGTTAACGCCGCTGGGTACATACCAGATCTTCTTAGCCCGATTCCACTTGGCGCCCAGGGCCTTGGCCTCGTCTTTGTGCGAAAAGGGAACATCGAGCTCGGTGCGCATGGCGGCTCCTTGGTGCTGCAGGTGCAAGTGGCTCAAGGATACCGCAGGGCGCAGACATCGCGGCGTTTTACTGAGAAGTTGCGGTGCGGATGGGTTCGAGACGTGTTGGTCTCGGCCTCGGTGACTATTGGGGCGGTTTTGATTGACTGCGGAGTCAGCCGGGATAGGCACTTGGGTCGCTGACGCGGTTTTGTGTATGGGCAGGGTGGTTGCTTGGGCGGTTGGAGCTGCCAGCTGATTTGGCGACATAAAACAAAACAGCCCAGAGGACATAGCCTCTGAGCTGCGAACATTTGGTGGGCGTTAGAAGATTTGAACTTCTGACCTCTTCCGTGTCAGGGAAGCGCT
>JAGZKE010000022.1:0-30529 GCA_018365375.1 Collinsella sp.
GGACAGTCCTGCTCGCACGAAGGCCACATTAAGTGGCCTTCGGCTCGTGCGGAACTTGCAGCGAGCAAAGCCTAGCCGCCCGACCCTAGGGTTAACTTGGATGATTCTAGCAAATACAACAAGCGAGATGCCTGCGACTTGCGGGCATCTCGCTTTATCTAAATAACGTGGTTGGGAATCAACCGCTAATTGTTACCCGCTCAAGCATGGTCGGGTTTTCCAAGTGCCGCAGATTGCCGCGAAAGAGGAGCGTCGCGTACTTTGGTACGCGAGCGACGGTTTGAACGGCAAGGTGCGGTGCTTGGGAAAGCCGCTTAGCGGTAGCTGACGCTTTGCTGAGAATCCTTCACGACTACATCGTGGGCGCCGCCTTCGACGATGGAGGTGGAGCTGACCAGCGTTAGGCGCGCCTTTTCCTGGAGCTCGGGGATCGAGAGGGCACCGCAGTTGCACATCGTGGACTTGACCTTGTAGAGCGTGCCGCCCACGCCGTCCTTGAGGGAGCCGGCATAGGGAACGTAAGAGTCGACGCCCTCGACAAAGCTGAGCTTCGCGGCGCCACCCAGGTCGTAGCGCTGCCAATTGCGGGCACGCGCAGAACCCTCGCCCCAGTACTCCTTCATGTACTGGCCATTGACATTGACGCGCTCGGTCGGGCTCTCGTCGAAGCGGGCGAAGTAGCGACCCAGCATCATAAAGTCGGCACCCATGGCAAGGGCGAGCGTCATGTGGTAGTCGTAGACGATACCGCCGTCGGAGCACACGGGCACGTAGACGCCGGTCTCCTCGTAGTACTCGTCGCGAGCGCGGCAGACGTCGATCAGCGCGGTAGCCTGGCCACGGCCGATGCCCTTGGTCTCGCGGGTGATGCAGATGGAACCGCCGCCGATACCGACCTTAATGAAGTCGGCACCGCAGTCGGCCAGGAAGCGGAAGCCCTCGGCGTCGACAACGTTACCGGCACCGACCTTGACGTCCTCGCCGTAGTTGGCGCGGATCCACTCGATGGTGCGCTTCTGCCACTCGCTGAAGCCCTCGGAGGAGTCGATGCACAGGACATCGGCACCGGCCTCGATGAGCAGCGGCACGCGCTCGGCATAGTCGCGGGTGTTGATACCGGCGCCGACCATGTAGCGCTTGTCGTTATCGAGCAGCTCGTTGGGGTTAGTCTTGTGACTGTCGTAGTCCTTGCGGAACACAATGCCCATGAGGTGATCGTTATCGTCGACGATGGGCAGGGCGTTGAGCTTGTTGTCCCAGATAACGTCGTTGGCAACCTTGAGGCTGATGTTCTTGTCACCCACGATGAGCTGCTCACGCGGGGTCATGAACTCGGAGACCTTCGTCTGGTGGTCATCGCGGCTGGGGCGATAGTCACGGCTGGTGACGATGCCCAGGAGCTTACCCTTGGGAGTGCCGTCGTCGGTGACCGGCATAGTGGAGTGACCGGTCTTCTCCTTGAGCTCGATGACCTGCTCCATGGTCATGTCGGGGGTCAGCGTGGAATCGGACTGAACGAAACCGGCCTTGTGATCCTTGACGGCCTTGACCATAGCGGCCTCGGACTCGGCGCTCTGGGAACCGTAAATGAAGGACAGGCCACCCTCGGTAGCGAGCGCGACACCCATATCGACGCCCGAGACGGACTGCATGATGGCGGAAACCATGGGGATGTTCAGGGTGATTGCCGGCTTCTCACCGCGCTTAAAGCGGGTTAGCGGCGTCTTAAGAGAGACGTTGTTGGGGATGCACTGCGAGGACGAGTAACCAGGGACCAGCAGATACTCCGAAAACGTGTGGGACTCACCGGGAAAGAACGTAGCCATGTTTCTCCTTTTTCCATGCGACCGGTCGGCTGCAGGCCTCGTAGGACCCAGCCCAACCTTGGGCGCCCAATACTGGGGAAGTATCTTAACGCACTTTGACTGCTACAATGCATGATTTAAGAAGAGCACACGAGGGTTTGACGCAGGCTTTGCGTTTGCCCAGCAAACACTTTAGCGGGGAGACGTGGAGCGTATGGAGTACAAGACGACGGCAAAGTTGGTCATTCAAGCGTGCGACAAAGATCTGCCGGGCGTGTTTGGACACGGCTGCGTCTTGCTGCTGCAGGGTATCGCCCGCGAGCACTCGCTCAACCGCGCCGCCAAGAGCATGGGCATGGCGTATTCCAAGGCCTGGCGCATCGTGAACGAGGCCGAAGGTCAGCTGGGCTGCAAACTCATCGAGCGCGACGGCGCCCGCGGATCAACCCTCACCCCCGCCGGCGAGCGAGCCATAGCGGTCTACGAGGAGCTGCAGGCCGACGTCAACAACGTCATCGCCACCAAAGCAAGCGACCTCATCGCAAGCATTAAAGAGTAGCTAGTTTACGAAGGGCATTGTCTAGGGCGGACGCTACGACCAGGGGATTGTCGGTGCCGGCGAAGAGACGGATGGTGCTCCCCTGCTTGCCGCGTGGGGCCGAAAGGCGCGTCGCTGCGCCGCCGGCGAGCGATGTGCGGAACTCCCCCGACAAAGCATCGAACAGCTCCCCTGCGCTAAGCTCGATAAGATCGAATTCAACTGCCGGGCCAAAACCATGCTCGAGGATCCCCGTTGCAACCACATGGTCGGGATGCGAGCTCAGCCCGGGATAGCGCACGTTGCGTACCATCTCGTTCGCAGCCAAGTACTCGGCCAGCGCACGGGCGCGGTCGAAATGTGCCTGCATGCGGACATCGAGCGAGTCCAGCCCGCGCTCCAGCACACCGGCCTCGTCAGCAGGCATATCAAGCTTGGCCAAGCCACAGCCCTCAAGCAGGGCATGCGCGCACTCAGCCGCGGCATCCACACGATGACGCTTGAGCTGCGAGCGCGCCACCGAAGCGGCAACGAACTTGCGCGGCGCCTTACCAGCACACACGCGGTCGAGCGCCTCGAGCGACAGCACGGCACCCAGCCGCAGCGGATCGCAGCCAAAAGCCGACGCCACGGTGTTGTCCACAACCAACAGCGCATGGGCCTCGCGAGCCGCACGACCCAGCGCACGCAGATCGGGCACGCGCAGACCAAACCCGCCGATGGAGTTGACAAACCACCACAGGTGCGGCCCCTCGGCATCAAACGAAGCATCATAGCCCTCGGAAGCAGCAGCAAACGCCGCAACCGACGGCGGGTCCACGAGAACAACATCGCAGCCATCAAAGCCGCGCTCAAACGCATCGGTAAAGTCATCGGCAAACGCGACCAGGCGGTCACCGGGACGCACAATCCCCAGCTGAGACAGCGCTGCTGGCACATGCGAGGCCGCAAGCAACCGCACCTCACGCGCGCCGGCTCTCAAAGCCCAAGCCTCTTCTAGCTGTTGCACGTCCACGCGGCACCGTCCCTTCACAAACAAAAACCCACGATGCGGGTGTTACCCGCATCGTGGGCAACGGCTGCAGTATAGCGCCGATATGCGACGAATCGCCTAGATGTTGAGCGTGTGATAGTTCACGCTCGCACCCGGAGCGTCAACGGTCACACCATAGGCCTCAGGATAGATGCGCGTCGAGAACACCAGCGCGCCATCGTTCACAAACACCTCGACCGAGGAGACATCGCCAACAATGCGCACGTTACGAACCTCGTCGACGGGCTCCCAACGCACGGTACGACCGCAGCCGGCAGAAGCGCGACCCTCATCGGTAAATCGCATCTCAAAGCGCGAGGGCAGTCCGCCCTCGGCGGGCACATACGCCAGCTTCAGCTCGCCATCAACAATCGCGGTAAACGCGCCGTCGACACCGTCGACAGCAAGGTCAAAGCAGGTATCGCCGTCAACCTCCAACGAGCCCTCCCCCACACGCACCGAGGCATAATGGCGCTCGATCTCGCACGCCGGCTGCTGCAGCACCACACCGCCGTCACCGGCCGTAAGCTCGCGCGGCACCGTCATGCAGTGCTGCCAGCCGCACGCCACGGTGGGCGCGTTGCCATAGGTCGGCTCATCGGGCATACCCATCCAGCCAATCAGAATGTGGCGACCGTCCTCGGCCGTGAACTCCTGCGGAGCATAGAAGTCAAAACCGGCGTCCCACAGGCGGAACTCGCCCAGCTCATAGACACCGTCACCACCCGTAATGTCGCCCGTTACAGGCATGTAGCCCGCTGCATACACATTGCCGCGGTCCCAACGACCGCCCTCGAGCCCCTGGGGCGAGAACGACAAAAATGCAGCGGTATCGCCATTCGCATCGAGCTCGATATAGCCGGGGCACTCCCACATAAAGCCAAAGCGCTCGGGCGTAGACACACGACTCTCGAGCTCCCAACTCAGCATATCGGCCGAGCCATACACCAGGATCTCGCCCACATCGCGCCCGGCACCCTCGCCGTGCATGGCGCAAAATCGACTATCGACATGCGGCCCATCCACGCGACGACGCGCGCCCAGCACCATGTGGTAACGCCCGTCATCATCGCGCCACACCTTGGGGTCACGCACGTGGCAGGTCAAATCCTCGGGATAATCATCGGACGCCAGCACCACGCGCTTTTGGCTGAACTCCCGACCGGCAAGGCCATCAACGCTCTCGACATAAACAGTATCGGCGCGACGGCCGGTATTGACGTAGTCGTACGTGCCGTCCGCATCGGAAAGCTTAACGTTGCCCGTATAGAGCACGCGAATGCGGCCGTCCTCGGCAAGCGCGGAGCCTGAATACACGCCATGGCAATCGAACGGCTCGTCGGGCAGCAGCGGGGCGCCAACATATTCCCAGTTCATAAGGTCGCGGCTTGTGGCATGGCCCCACATCTTTACGCCACCGTTCACATCAAACGGGGCATACTGGAAGTACGCGTGAAACACGCCGCCCGCTTGGCAAAGACCGTTGGGGTCGTTGAGCCAGCCCGCCGGCGGCATAATATGGAAGCGCTGGCCATACGCGCCATGGCCGCACTCAGAGGCGGCAGCGTCAACAGCGGCAACCAGCTTTGCAAGGTCGCGGCCAAGTGCATTAGACATATCAAAGTCCTAACGGATCGAAAGTAACAAGGCGCCAGAGATCGACACCGGATACGGGAAACGCCCGCGAGCATACAACCCGCGGGCACCCTTCAATCAAAAGCTCTTAGGCCTGCTCGGAAGCCTTGGGCTCGTCCTTGTACAGGACAAACGAGACGCCAAAGGAAACCAGCGCGGCGACCGCAAACATGATCGCGTACTGCACGGGCTGGGCCAGGCACAGCAGGATACCGAAGATACCCGTAACGCCCGTACCGGAAGCGGCGAGCGAGGTGAGCGCGCAGACCAGGGCGCCGCAGCCGCCGCCGATGCAGCCAGCGATGAAGGGCTTAAAGAAGCGCAGGTTCACACCAAAGATGGCAGGCTCGGTAATACCCATGAAGGCGGACAGAGCCGAAGGAAGCGCTAGGCCCTTGATCTTGGCATCGTGGGTCTTAAAGGCAACGGCAAGCGCGGCGCCGCCCTGGGCGATGTTGGCGGCACTGGCAATGGGCAGCCAATAGGTCACGCCGTACTGGGCAAGCTGGCCCAGGTCGATGGCGGTGTACATCTGGTGAATACCGGTGACGACCGTGGGGGCATAGAACAGGCCGACGATAAAGGAACCGATGCCAAAGGGCAGGGTGAGCAGAGCCTGGATCAGACCGAGGACGGCATTCTCGGCCCACACAAAGACGGGACCGACGGCGATAAGCGTCACGAGCACGGTCACGAACACGGAGACAAGCGGGGTTACAAAGAGGTCGAACATCTCGGGAACGATCTTGTGCAGACGCTTCTCGAGGAAGGCAAGGATCGCGCAAGCGATGACGATGGGGATGACGTGGCCCTGATAGCCAACCCACTCAAAGCTGTACACGCCGGGGATGACGGTGACCATGGTCTGCACGCCCTCGGAGGCGACCGTGTAGGCGCTCTGCAGCGAGGAGTTGATGAACGCGCCGCCGACGACGGCGCCCAGGTACGGATTAGCGCCGAAAGCCTTGGCCGCGGAGTAGCCAATCAGGATCTGCAGGATGCCAAAGGACGTACCCGAGACCAGGTCGGCAATCTTGTAGATGCAGTTATTGGTGTCGAGCGCGATAAAGCCGTTGGAGGCCATAAAGTTGAGGGCGCTCATGATGCCCAGCAGCAGGCCCGAAGCCACGATGGCGGGAATGATGGGAACGAAGATATCGCCGAGGACCTTAATGGCGCGCATAAAGATGTTCTGCTGCTGCGCCGCGGCCTCCTTGACCTCAGCCTTGGAAGCAGCATTGATGCCGCCGAGGGCGATGAACTCGTCATAGACCTTGTTGACGGTACCGGTGCCAAAAATAATCTAGAGCTGGCCTTGGGCCTCAAAGACGCCCTTGGCACCGTCGATATTCTCGATGGCTTCCTTGTCGACCCTTGCGTTGTCGGCAATCACCAGGCGCAGACGCGTGGCGCAATGCGCGGCCGACACGACGTTGCCGGCGCCACCGATGTTGTCGAGCACCTCTTGGGCTGATTTGCGGTAGTCCATGACTTCCCTTTCGTCTAACGGGCGTTTTACACCCGGCCATCTTTGACACTTACACTGTAATCGTTTTCAGTTTCATATTACTGTAATCGTTTTCATATAGCGGTAAACGGTAGATTTTCGCCGGTGAAAGGTAGTTTGGGACAAATAACAGTGGTCCGAAGATAGCGGCGGGCGCCCAAAACCTAGACATTCATAAGCTGATGACCGAGCTTGAGCGTACGCAGGCCGCCCTCCCCTTCCACGCCATCGAGCGTGTCGAGCAGCATATTGGTGGCCTCGACGCCACTGGTCAGATAGCCATAATGGACGGTGGGAATGCCGCCCGTCAGCGCGCGCAAAAACGCGTTGTCGCCAAATCCGCTCACGCGATGTAAGCCCTCGCCCACGCCACGCGCCTCATCAAGAGCGCGCAGGGCGCCGGCGGCCATGGTATCGGTCGCGCAGGCGATAAACGAGACGTCGGGCACGTCGGCCAACAACTCGCGCGCCGCACGATATCCCGAGTCGAGCGTGAAGGAGCCACGACGCACCAGGTGGGGATCGAGCACAACCCCCGCAGCCAGCAAGCCTGCCTCAAAGCCACGGCGTCGGTCGTAGCCCGCGGCGCGGTCTTCTTCGGTAACACCGATGTAGGCGATCTTTCCCTCCACGCGCCCCACGAGCGCATGGCCCAGCTCATATGCCGCCTCGTAATCGTCATGGTAGACGCAGGCCGCGCCCTCGACGTTTTGGCCAATCAGCACAATGGGCACGCGGCACGATGCAATAGCCGCACGATGCTCATCGGTAATCATGGTCGCTACCAGCACGATGCCATCGACCGGGTGGTTCTGGAACAAGTCGAGGTACTCGAGCTCACGCTCGGCAACGTTGTCGGTGTTGGCGAGCAGCATCTGATACCCGCGGCGACCAAGCACCTGGCCAATGCCTGCGGTAATTCGGCTCACCGACTCGGAGTTAATCTTAGGCACGATGACACCGATGAGCTTGGTAGAGCCGGTACGCAAGGCACGAGCCTGGTTGGACCGCACATAGCCGGTCTGCTCGATCGCCTGTTTAATGCGCTCGGCCTTATCAGCCGAGATATATCCACCGTTGAGATAGCGCGAAACCGCGGCGTTCGAAACACCCGCCAGCTCGGCGACATCCTTCATCTTTACCACGAGTACCCCCGTCGTTGAAATCGCTTTCAACATGATACCCGTGCGAACGACCGCATGACGTAGCGATTACATGATAGAGAAACGCGTGGAAACTAATGAGTCACTTGAGACACGTCGAGTGATAATCACTTCGCGGCCAGTTTTACCAGACGAGAATCACCCTGGCTGCATAATCGAAGAATACGGCCATGCAGAACTTGACCTGAGCGGCAGCCTCACGGACTTATCCAGGAAGGCCTCGGTGCCGCGTCTCGAAGAGTCGCAATTCACAATCCCGGTCAATTCTCTGCCAAGAACCCGTTGCGAACTTAGACTTACCAACAACACGTCAGCAAAGTTGCATACAAGCAGATAATCGCACGCAATTTCGCCTATTCTCAATTGAGATGTAAGTTTTGACAGGCCGAATCTTACATCCAAACAAAAAAGAGGGCCGACGCATCAACCCTCTTCAGGTGTCGCCCGAAGGCTCCCACCGCAATTGACTTTAATTTAGCCGATATCCCTTGTTTGTCTACAGGCTCTGCCACAAGTAGAAATTATCTTCACTTTTAGGGAGCAGCTCTTAAAAAGCAGCTATGTAACTAAGAAGCGCATCCATCTTGTTCCCAACCCCAGTCGTTTCTATCTCATGAAAGTCCAAAGAAGACAGGGGGCCATGCAAATCTTCAGGGACGCCAGAGAGGTCGCCGCGGTAGGTCTCCCGGTCAGCCGCCATCGCGGTTCCTAAAAAGAGGAAAGGCAGCCATCCCAAGAAGGACAGCCGCCTTTCCTCTGGACGCGGGACCCGTAGGTTACCCTCGTCAATACCGCTTTTTAGATAGGCTACTGATTATCAATCCGTAAGTCAAAGCTGCAAATTTGAGGCAAGCGACAATCATGTAATTCAAATCAAGACACACATGATTTTCAACCAAATCAAACGATGTCTGGCTAGCATATCAGGCATTGCACGCATAAAAAAGGGCAAGACTCTCAGTTTGAAAGCGTCACCCTTAAAGCTCCCAAAGAGCTTTTGTATTGCAGGAAGATACTCTACACCATCTTCCCTTGATTGGCAGGTCGAAACAGACACCATTGTGATTTCAAGCAGAAAGCGTTATATTAAGTATGCATTTGCACGTGGTGTTCGCACTATACGCTCAGATGCCATAGTTTACAAAGACGGCCTTCTTCATAGACGCTAGGTGGGATTACTCACTAGTAGCCGATATGTCGAAGGCCTTCTTGTACTTAAGAAAATCATACATTCTAATAAGCCGTTTTAGCTCGCTATTACCGTGGATTATCTTGCGATCGTCCGTGATGAGCGCCCTCAGATACTCGAGCAACTCACTTAAATCGAGCTCATCCTCCTCAAATAGCCACAGAGAATTGAGCACAGGGGTCATTTAAAAGTGAACAGTTTAATCAGGAGCGCCGCACCCCTGGGAGCGGGGCGCAACGCTCGATCCATTGTTCTCCCGGACGGGCAATTTGGCGAGATCACTCGGAAAGGATGGATGAAGCAGCCGTGCGGTTACACCAACATTTCCGACGCGATCGTAATTGAATCAATGGGTGCCTTGTTCATACTTAATCGCCTCATGATGAAAGAGCTCAACGAAGTCGCATATCAGACAATAGATCGCTCCAGGCTGTTTAAACTGTGCGATTCTATGGACGAAACCGAAACATCAATCCACTACGGTAGCAGCGGTTTCCCATTACAATCAATACGTGAGGCACCCCATGCGCGGATATAACAAGGGTCCGAAAGCTGCTCGAGGCCCTTGGATTCGTTGGGCGAATTAACGACGATTCCGAGCTCCACGGACGCCTTGAGGCGTTACGTTATTTACCCCGAAGTCAAGATATTATCGATTAGATTTCCTGAAAGGAGGCAATATGGACAACCTTCGGTTTAACATCTCGATACCTTCCGATGAAGACGGCTGCGTACTTTTCCAATGTCCGAACTGCGGAGAGCTATTCAAAGTCGTCGTTGATGAGTATGAGAGTGATTCCGTCCTAGATATCCACTGCCCTCTGTGCGGCCTTATCTCGGACAACTTCTTCACACCGGACGTCATCGACCTGGCCTTATCAAAAACAGCGAATGTGGTCGTGCCGGAGCTAGAAGAACTGCTTAAGAAGGAGCTTGGCGGAAAGGGCAATGATCACGTCTCTTTCAGTGTGAAATCATACAATGAAGAGGAACCCGAGATTCCCATCCGGCAAGCAATCGAAGCCCTTCAGAAGGTAACCTGCAAGGACTGCAAGCGCATATCAAAGGTGTCCCCTGCACTTGCGATGTCTTTATACACATGCCCCTACTGCGGAATAGGACAATTCAATGGATTCTGAGAAGATTGAGCTGCGAAAACTACTCTTCAAGCATAGTGCTGAAGCCAGCAATCTTTTAAGGTCTGACTACAATGGCCTCAACACAGCCCTCACTCGCTACCTCAACTTTATTGATGGGCAGCCTGTAACACGAGCGTTCATTGAGGATTGCGTGGCAAACCATTTGCCTAGCGGGTTCGACAAAAACGCCGAAATCGATGAAGTAAATTCGGACCCATATACCATATTTAACTTCCCGCCTAGCTGCGAGGGCGAAAGCGCCGTAACGTATCTCGTACTCAAAGCAATAGTCGACAGAAAGCTATGCCAGTCGTTTCACCTCCTTCTAGGCTATGCACACGGTTCAAGGAAATATGACGATATGGCCGAAGGCTTCCTGAATGACGTAGCGAGACGCCTCGTAAACGGAGTCAATCAGGCCATCACACTAAAGGGCATCGAACTAGGATTGGATGAATCCGTGACACAGGTAAACAATTTCGGCAACTCGGGAGCCGCCATCGCTTCCCAGACAACGAACGGGTCAAGTACGACCATCAATCAGTCAAACGGCATAGACGTTAACGCGCTCAACGACATAATCGGAAAACTGGAAAGCTCCCTCCACGAGCTTTCCAGTGAGAACAGGACAATTGCTGCGGATGCAATCGCCGCGATGAAAGACGTTTTTGAGACTCCGCAGCCTAAACCGTCAATACTAAAGTCGCTATGGAACACCCTAAAGGGCATCAACGAAGGGGCTACGTTTATTGAGAACGTAACGAAGCTGGGCGTACTCATCGCCCCTATTCTTCCTGGAATTATCGGATAGACTAAGTATGGTCGTCCCTAGCCCCCCATGGCGTTTCCAATCAATTTGAGATGGCATATTCAAGGCGTTGACCGGAATTGAACATTCCGGTCAACTGCCCACATTCGAAATATCTCTACACAACAAAAGGAGTGTGAAATGAGCGACTCTGTTTCAAAATTACTAATAGAGAGATACGGAGTGATGGTCTTTCTCGTTGTAATAGTCGTTCTTGCAATAATTGCGATCTTGCATTTTGGCATCAAATTCGACATCAATATGTATATTGCAAGCCGCAAAGAACGACACCGAAAGTTAGCACAGAGCTACTGCCCGCATTTGGATTTTATTCCTCGTGATGATAATAGTGTTCAAGTTAGCCCGCTCTTTTACTCGCCGCCAGGAACACTGAACTGGTTTTGCTCTCGATGCGGGGCCGTTTTACCTTACGAACCCAATCAAGAGGAAGTCGAAGCTAAGGCGACTTATTATCTCAACCATCCAAAAGCTTACAAAAAAGCAATGAAGAGTTTCGATAAGCATGCGAAAAAATCTCTCTAGATTATTATTAACGTCCATAAGGTGGTATCGGCAGCTGCGAGTGAGTGAGTATTTGCCCGCATAAGCACCGCTAAATATTGCGAATCAATACGGTCAGTATCGGCATGGTCAAGACCAGCATTTGACAACGACATAAGGTCAGCCGCTGACAAAAAACGACAATGGACTATTTGCCGATTCAGGTGCCCAAGCACAATAATGTCGGCACTGTTTCGCAATATTAAATTGTACTCAAGCGCGCAAGAACTAACAAAGTTTCGCCTTAGTCTTAACCAATGACAAACAGACGGCCAGCCGTTATTTCCGCTGAATCTTAAGGCCCCTCCGATTACTAAGGAGGTAAGCATCTTTATGCTCCTTAGAGATTTCGAAGCTTGAGAGAATCTTATTCTGAGATTCAGGCGACCAATAAATATGAAGTCTTTCTCGCGCCCTCGTTATTGCCGTATAAAACACACTGTGAGTAATGCGCTCCTCAACGTCCTTCGTAATAATCAGCTTTACGGATGAGTACTCTAGTCCTTGCGCTTTATGGACAGACACCGCATACGCCACCTGAAACGGCACGATACAGTCCTCGCCAACATCCTCACCGTCTCGATCCTTGGCTTTCTTAACTGAAAAGCGCAGATACGTCTCTCCATCACGAAAATCTAAATACTCCAACCCGTCGTAATGAAGAACGGAAAGCTCGGAGGCGATAATGGGAACAGCAACCGTAAATTGCATCTCGTCTTTGGAAATTGCTTCCATTCCCACAAGACGCCCTTTTAGATTGTTATATAACAACGGATAAAACCGCTCAGACTCATTGAACAAAATTGGGTCGCCGACTTTATACGTATGATAATTCCAGACAACGGCCTCGTTCTTATTTCCCGACTGCAAGATTTTGTTCATATTATTAATGCCATAGAGGCCATCATAGTTGAGACATAAGACAATCTCATCATCATTCATTCTGCTAATTACAGAGTCATCAAGATTCGACGTAAAATCGCAAGAAATAAGAATTTCAGCGATATCAGGACTCACATTCCTGACAGCATGCCATAGTTTTAGCAAATCATCATTCTTCGTGCGCCATGGTTTATCAAATTCATGGATGCACTTATCAGGCAAGAAGTCTCGAGCCAATGAAAACCAGTTTCCAAACTTAATGGACTCAATCTGTCTCACATCGCCAACAAGCAATAGCAGTTTAAACCGATTAGAATCAATAATAGATTTCATATCGCTATTGCAGACAGTGCTGCATTCGTCAACGATTAAGATGTCGCAATCTGGCACACGATTCAAATACTTCGCGACGGTCATAAATTCGCAATTCTTATCATTTATTTTTCTTCTAAGGCTATCTACGGCAGGATTTGTATTAGCGATAGCAAGTTTGCTTTCATTTTGCAGAAAAGCGCAAACGATGTTGACCATGGTTGTTTTTCCGGTACCAGCCGAACCGTAAATGAACGCGACGCTCGTTTCGGCAAACATGGACTTTAGAGCATCTATTTTTTCTGAATCATCCAACTTGCAGCTTGGATCTTTAAGCCATGATTCACATAAAGCAGTATAGCCTTTGACCCCGGCACCAGACAGTTTTAAAAGCCCGCGTATAATACAAGTGAGTTCGTCTTCGACTCCCTTAACAAATAGATGCCCGTTCTCATGCACGAGATCCCTTGAATGATGTCTAAAATACAAAGCGCTATTAAATGAGGCAATCAGTTCATCAACATCCGAGAAGGTTGTAATTTCGGTATCCCTAAGATACAGAGCATTAGAATCGATTGTCTCCGCGGTCACCCTACGAGCAAGAAAGTTATCTTCATACGGATCTGGATCAATACATTGATACAAATCCTCGACAGCGACTACATGCCCAATAAGACTCGTGCAATACGGCTGCCGATCAAAGGGGGCACAGCCGTTTTTCAAATAAAGGTCACCGAGACGGCTATTCGGACTTACAGTCAATTGTTCCTCTATAACCCTGTTACGAGGTTTAGACAAAAGATACTTTAGAACATTAGATCCATTTGAGCCAGCACTCAAAAACTCATGCGCAGAGCTAAGCAAGGTGTGTACCGGACAGGCATTTCCCGAAGATGCTATCTCCCCCATCACAGAAATAAACTCGTCATCAGGGAGTAGAGCAATGTCGCAAAGCGTCATCCCGGTATGGGTCATTAGGTTCATAAGTGATCTATAGCTAGTGTATTGGCCAGTAAGCCACACTGCATCAGGGCCTCTAAGTATCTTTATAAGATTATTCAACTCACAGGGGCGTACTGAAACCGCATATGCATCAACAATCGTAACAGGAAGAGTAAAGCCAAGACCGTCGATACTCGTGCGCTTAGTCGAAACCACCACTGAATAATTAGTGGGCATTCTGAAAGATGAATAAACAAGTATACGATCAAATTTGCTACAAGAATCGAATGCGGGGACAAGTGTCGCCTCATAATAGACAGAATCCCCAACAAAGAAAGGCTTAGCAGCTCTAACGTAAAAACGGTCCTTCTCAATTTCAACAGCATTGGCACTCATGAAATCATTGATTTTATGAGCTATCTCTTCATGGTATTTAGCCAAGCCGGGATCGGTGTCCAGAGGAATCTTACTCAAATTGGCAAGAATTGTAAGGCCGAGTTTATCGAATGCATAACGTTTCAAGCACAGCAAATTTTCGTAATACTTCAACAAAAGGCGCTCTGCAGAATCTTCACTTGGAACATAGTGCGAAACGACCTTTTGTAAATAATGATGGAACTTAGCAATAAACCGAGTCTCGCTGTTCTTGCTCATATCTTTAATAGCAACCGAACATAATTTAAAGTAGTCGCCTTCGATGGGCTTGTTGCCATAAGTTGCATACATTGCAATGTGCTCAACAAGATGACGCAGATAACCCACAACGTCTCTTGAAACGGCTGACCTGCCCTCGAATTCAAGTCTATCAATTGAATGCTCTACAGCGTCGTTTGCATTGTAAAGCTCTTTAAGAGGGTTTCTCATAAGCCTCGCTCCTCCATCGTAATTTTCGACCCCCCAATATGGCTTAACGGCCAAGAAATCTTTACATCAATTAAGATGTCCATCCGATGTCCATCAATAATGATAGCCGCACCCAAACAACACTTCCGAGCCAAACGACGAAGCCGGGTAACGCATAATTACTTTCACAAATTGACAAACACATAGAGGAACACGGTCCACGCGTCGTCATATGATTTCAGGCGAGTAAACAACAAATCATCGACGAAAGGGGCGCGAGCCGAGTCCGCAAACATCGCATCGATCGACGATGGGTCGCTCGACGCGCTGCTCGACGAGGAGGCGTCCAAGCTTGTCGGGGCCGAGCGCTATGAGAGGACGGCGGGCCGGGAGGCCTACCGCGGCGGCCACTACGCGAGAAAGCTCGTCACGGGCGTCAGGGAAGTCGAGCTCAGCGTGTCGAAGCTCCGCGGGGCAGCCGCTAGGACGATGCGCGACGGGTTCGCCGAGACGCTTGCCTACACGGAATTCCCGCCGGAGCGCTGGAGCCAGATTAGGACGAGCGACGGGATCGAGCGCATCAACCGCGAGATCAGGAGGAAGACGAGGGTCGTCGGGACCTTCCCGGACGGCAACTCGGCCCTCATGCTGGTGACGGCGAGGCTGAAGTACATAGTGGAGCACGAGCGGGGCAAGAGGAGGCACCTGGATATGTCGAATCTGGACGAGATGGACGAACTGAAAGGAAAGTAGGAGGGCTAGAAGAGGACGGGGCCGAGGACAGCAAAATCAATTTGCAAAAGAATCTTGACGGTACCCCTCCCCAACATTCCCCAGAAAGTTCGCTGATGTTGACTGGGGTTCTCGTAAAATAAACCCCAACAAAATATGTGCGGAGTGCTGGCCTGGAGCTGCCTCCGGACCCCATTGGCTGCTTACCGAGAGTCTCCGCTATGAAACGACCCCTTTACTACCTGCTCTGCGCGATCGCGTGCATGTCCATGGTCAGCTCCGCGATGCCTATGCCAGCCATCACGGAGGCCTTCCAGCCTCAGGCAACCGCGAAGCAGCAGGCGCAGGCCGTAAACAACACAAACTGACGAACCAATTGCCGACATGAACGATTTCGTCCCTGCCGGCATTTAAGCAGGGAGAAAGATTTGGCAATATTGTCCATTATCTAACTGATTCAATAGCGGAATGAAGCCTGCAGCAGGGGCCAAATTCGGAAGTAAGCGGCAAATCCAAAACCTGCCAAGCACACCGGAATGCCACAACGCTTC
This sequence comes from Collinsella sp., assembly GCA_018365375.1. Taxonomy (GTDB): domain Bacteria; phylum Actinomycetota; class Coriobacteriia; order Coriobacteriales; family Coriobacteriaceae; genus Collinsella. The sequence goes on from JAGZKE010000022.1 coordinate 15,641, forward strand.
TACCTGCGTTTTCTTTACGCAAAAACGGCGGTGTGCTCGAGGATTCTAGAATTTGCCGCATACTTCCGGCGGGCAATTCCGAAAGTGCGGTGAAAAACCGAGAACTGCCGACCAGACCCCTGTTTTAAGCTTCGACGACCTGCGGTTTTGTTACCGAAAATCGAGTTGCGCTCGGCGGTTTCCGATTTTTCCCCGCACTTCCGGAAAAACGCGGTAAAAGCGAGTGTCTGAAGCGGAAACACGACAATTGCTCCTCGGAAAACAGCCCACTAAACGCAAAAACCGCCTTTCGGCGGTTCCCACGGACCAAGCCGGACGTACCGTCGCTAGGCCTCATCAAGGGTTACTTTACGGAAGAGTCGGGCTGTGATCAATCATTTTTCAGGTTTGGGGACAAAGGTCGAGCTACATAGAAAAGCTGATCTGTGGCAGATAAAGCGGCCCCCATACCCCACCGGCAGCAACATTCTCAATGATGCCCTTTGCAAAGGAATACAGGTCTTGCATGCCGAAGCTAAGCGCCTCCCTATCAAATGCCTCATCGTCTAAATCAGACGGAGCACGATAGATACCGGACACGGATATTTCGGAACGATAATAGTGGCCCTCATCACTGGGAATGAGCTCTATGACAAGGTTGAGCTGCCGAAATCTAACTCCGTTTTCATCAAAGAAGGCACTCGTTATGTCATTTCTAACGTTAAACTCACCGTCTGACTTATTAACTCCCTCCTTCGGGGCCATTCCGCCATCAAATGAAAACCTATCGACTTTTTTAGACACGCATGTAATCGACGAAGACTCAATGCGCTGCTTCTTCAACGAGTCCATTTACATCTCCAATCGGAAGGAATTCTCATCAACCAAAGGATCAGAATCCCTATAAGCAGGGGCTTTTCCTCCTGGTATTACAGACAAAAGCGGCGAGCTAAGAGTTGCGGTCCTCTCATGGAGAGCCAAGCCCAGGTATTCGCGCGCCTCGGGAACATCGCGAATGAGCCTCATAAGGATATTGGCAGTAACAGTCTGCTGAGACGCTCCGTTCTCCCATCGAGATGACGTTGGTTTTGAAACTCCTAAAAGTGACTCAAATTCATGCTGAGTTAAGCCTAGATCTGAGCGCAAATGCTTTATTTCCGAGGGAGATAGAAGCTCATGAGCCTTGGCGTATTGCGCGGCAAGCGCATGGGCGAGTTTAGTCGCCTCCGCAGCGGTCATTTCATCATTGCCGCACTCACAAATATAATGCCCAATTCCTTCAACAGTAATTTTCTCGCCACGGTAAATTTCAGTCATTGGCGCCGTGGTAAATTGCATTTCCTTGCCACATTCCATGCAACGCATGACTCCTCCTTTAATGAATATATCCATCGATGTTCGCAGACAAGACGTTTAAATGCGCCTTGCCTTCAGAATCGATTGAAAACTTAACGTACCAATCCTCACATTCAAAATCCCGACAAACATAGACGTCTGCGTAAACATCGTGCAAAGGCCCATCCATATCGAGTGCGATGGATTTCCTGAAATCGCTGGGCTTTAGGTAATCAAATAGATCGGCGAGAAAACGATCAATATCCAAATAGCCATAGTGGTTGATCAGGTGCCTGCGCACCTTGCCGTTTACAACCATCTCTCCCGAGCAGGCCAAGGATTTGGCCTCGTCTAGAGAATATGTCGGCCGAAACTTGGTTCGGTTCATGAGCACCCCTTAGTTAGCATCATGCTAACTATATTCGTATAGTCGCCAATTGGCAACTACATTCAGCGCACCAACGTAAGCGATCGACCGGATGGCGTCTTAGGCCCGACAAATACAACTCTGACTGCATAATCGAAGAGCACAAGCGTACAGAGCTAGACCCAGAGCGTAGCCTTACAGACTATTTCTAGAAGGTGCCCGTGTCGAGTCTCGCGGCGCAAATCACAACGTCGACGACGGACCGCCGCCCCTCCCCTCCCCAACAATCCCCCAGAAAGTTCGCTGATGTTGACTGGGGTTCCCGTAAAATAATCCCCAACAAAAACTGTGCGGAGTGCTGGCCTGGAGCTGCCTTCGAACCCTATTGGCTGCTCACCGAGAGGCTCCGCTATGAAACGACCCCTTTACTACCTGCTCTGCGCAATCGCGTGCACGTCCATGGTCGGCGCGACGTTGCCCATGGCAGCCATTGCGGAGGCGATTCAGCCTCAAGAAAGCGCCGAGCAGCAGGCGCGATTCGACACCACGAACAGCGACGCAGGCAAGGCCGAAGACGGCACCAACACAAATGCGACAGCAGATACCGCAGAGGACGGCACCGCAACATCCACCGGCACCAGCGCAGCCAACACGGAAAGCGCTGACGGCGCCACCGCCGCAACCGCCACCCCATCCCTCCGAGCCCAAACCACCCCCACGCCCGCTGCAGTCCCCACCACGTCACAAACCACCTACACCCACTCCGCCACGGCAACCCAAAACGGCGTCACCTTCACCGTCTCGTGGAACGACGCCCCCGCGGGCACCGCGACGACCTTCCACGTAACCCAAACCAACGGCTCGTCCCAGGTCAAGGCGCGCATGGACGTGCCCACCTATTGGGACGGCGGCAGCCAGGAAAGCGTCTGCGACCCGTCGCGCCCGACATGGGCCAGCTACTACAGCCTGGGCACCACGGGCCACGACTTTACCTTCGACTTCACAGCATCGGGCACGTACCGCATCTACTTCTACTTTATGGACAACGACAGATACGACCCCCAAAACGACAAGGGGATCTACTACCTGCGCACCACGGCGGAGGTGACCGTAAACGACGCCGCCCGCCCAAGCGTCACGCAGATCGTCAACAACGCCGTGGACCTGTGCAGGCAAGAGACAAACTGCTCGGAATACGACATGGCGCTGTGGCTCCACGACTGGACGCTCAACCAGCTGGAGTACGACCACAGCCTCAACTGGTGCTCGGCCGAAAGCGGCCTCACGCGCCACCAAGGCACCTGCGAGAGCTACCAGCGCATCTACTCCAAGCTCCTTGACACCGCGGGCATCGCCAACGGCCGCATCACCGGCAACGGCCACACCTGGAACGCCGTAAAGATCGACGGCAAATGGTGCCAGATGGACCTAACCTGGGACGACACCAGCGACAACTGGTACGGAGACCTGGACCAGCGCCATCTGTACTTTGGCCTGACCGACGAGCTCATGGCAATCGCTCACTCCGACCACACGGCAAACTACCAGAAGGACGGCTACGCCTACCGCTCGACCGACCTGTCCAACAATTACTTTGTGCGAAATGGCAAGGCCGATGAATGGGCCGAGAAGTATGCCGACCGCATTCAGCAGCACCTAGATGCCAAGGAAGAGAGCTTTTCCATCGATGCCGACAACCAGTCCTACCCGCCGAGCATCTCGGGGATTCAGAACGGGATTGTTGCTTATGCGATGAATCTGAGGGAGTGGAAGGCTGGTGGCTCCAAGGTTGAGCTTACTGCGGCATCAAACGTCATCAAGGAATCGAACAGCAAATGGAGCACTAGGTACGACCTGAAAGCTGAATACAAAAACGCAGCATTAGAGAAGGTCATCGAGGACGGCCCCTACCGCGTCGCGGCCTCCCTCGACGCCCGGATGGCCGTGGCGGCCTCCGCGTCGGGCTGCTCGCTGTCCTCGGGCGCTGGCGCCCTCTCCCTCGAGCGCGACGGGGCGACGGGCCTCTACAGGGTCTCCTCGGGCGGCCTGATGCTTACCGAGTCGGGCAACCGGGCGGTGCTGGCCGAGGCGGACGGCTCCGCCTCGCAGCTGTGGCGCGTCTCGGCACTGGGCGGAGGCCGCTACTCATTCACGTCCGCCTCCGGGCTGGCGCTGGACGACCGGGGGCAGCGGACCTCGGAGGGCAACACGGTATGGCTCTACGAGCCCAACGGGGGGCCCGCCCAGGCGTGGATCCTTACCTAGTCTGCAAGACCTTTCAAAAAAGTTTTAATAATTTTCCGAAATGGTTTGAGGAGATACCTTTTTACAAGCGTTTTTGTATAAAAAACAATTCCGCGATCTCGCTTTTTATACGTCCGCTCCACGGCACGCCAACCACCTTCGGCAAAAGCGTCAATATAAAAATGCCTGTCCTTAGGAAGGACGCTCGGGTGATGAAGCTGATCATTTCCTTTGGCGATATCCTCAAATTGAACAGGATATAAGTCCAAAGCGCCACTAGATTCAACAAACTCTTTGCCGTGATTATTATTCACGAGCAGACATGAAACGCCCTTCATTTGATTAAACTTCTCGGCATCTTCCAGAACGTCAGGTCTGTTGACATCAACACCCCAAAAGTCACCGATGGTAAGATCGCCAGCACGGAATCGGCCCGCATAGGGACACCTATAGCAACTATCGCGAAGCGTCTTAAGGTTCAAGAACATGTCGTAGTAGGGGGATTTCGCCGCAGGAATGGTCACCTCTCTTCCGTCCTCAAGAAGAAGAAGAAGAAGGGAGTGACCCCACCCCTCACGCTTGCACCTAAACCGGAAATCAACCACGGGAGACCCAAGCTGTTTGCCATAGTCCTCAACGCAGTCAGCGAACATGCGGCCGGAAGGGACACCGTGACAGACCAGGTCAATAGTTGTAAGGCCCTCATAATCGTGCCCGAGGAAACCCCTAAGGCCGGCGACCTGGCAAGGCGTTCCGCAGAACAAGACCCGCCTTCCATCACGAAGGTCCGCCTTCACGTCGGCAAAGCAAGCTCCGGCGTCGCTCTGGACATATTTTGAGTTGAGAAGCGGGCGAAGCTCAACAACACTCACAGCACGACGATGCAACACTCGAAGAGTATTCCCCTCGCGCTCATAGGCAGCACCGTATGCGACCCCGCCAGAAGAAATATGCTCACGCGCAACGGCGCCGAAAACTCCGCCGGAAGCGGACTCCGAGACATCGTCCCTACCGGCAGCGGCAAAGAACGGTCCAGCGGAATTAGAGCCTATCCCCCGGTTGAGGCCGCACGCCCTCGTGCACGCGCCGCAGCCGATACAGAGATCGCTATCAATTGCGGGAAGAACAAACCCATCCTTACCCTCAGACATGGAGATGGCGCTTTTTGGGCAACAAGCGGCACACGCCCCGCATCCGCAGCAATGCGATGGCGACTCAAACAGCGTGGGAACTTCGCCCCTTTTCACGGTAGACATGCAGTTATCCCCCTATTTACGAGCCGAAACAATCTTACGCAGGATATCGGCATTCATGTAAACGGAAAAAACCAGCGCAATTGCCAGGCAGGCGATAGCGCTCCAGATGCCCGAACCGTAGGCGGACAGATAATAAAAAACGAACACGCCGGCAATTGAAACTAAAGTCCAAACCTGCTCAACTCGGTCTTCGACAAGCTTCGTAAACTTAGCGACCTTAATTCTGCGGTACTCATTAACCACGATCATCGCCAAGAGCGTTGCAACAGATGCACCATAAAGACCGAAGTGCGGAATCAACACAACACACAGAACGGCGCAAAGGGCTGCAGACACCGCAGTGGTAGTACCCATAATTCCGGTTTCCTTATGTGCGGTAAAGATGCCACCGTAAAAGCCGGAGATGTTGCTGAAGTACGTCGCCAGGAGCAATATCGGCACATAAAGCAGGCCCTCACCGAATGAACCCTTAATCAGGATGCCGTACACGAGGGGCATAAGCGCAGACATAAGCAGAACGACGCTCATCATGAAACGCCTTAGCGCACGATACACAGAGTTATAGAAAGTCGACTCGTCCTCATCGGAGTTGAGGGCACGCGCCGAGCTCTCCTTCCAAGATTGATAGAAGAAGCCGTACACCTGGTCCATGACACCGGGGAACTTGTAAGAGACGGCGTACACGCCGGCGGCAGAAGCACCGAGCGTATTCATGATAATCAGCCTGTCTAGCAGGTTGTTAATAGTCCAGGAAACCTTGTTGGGAATGAGCGGAAAGGAATACCGCAGGAGGTCTCGAGCATAGGAAATGGAGAAAGCCGACGGATCGATATAGCGCCAGAGCTTCCGCATGACCATGAACACGAGGGCAACACCGCCCTGCGCAATAACCGTGGCGGAAAGCATGCCCACAACGCCCCAACGCAGAACAGCGATAAACAGAACGTTTAGCACGATGGTAAGAGCGCTCGCAGCGAAATTCATGACGGAGTAACCCACGGTATCCCCGAAACCACGTAGGACCGCAGAAGCCATCTGCAGAAGCGCGCCAGCGACAACAAGGCCCACGACCCAGCCAAGATTTTCTGGCCTAAATAGCAACCAGACCAGAATCGCCAAGACCGCAAAGCACGCGCAGCCAGCAAGAAGAACAGCGCAAGACGCGGTCACGGCCTTAGACCGATCACCATCGGTGCGACAGTCGATGAGGAACCGAAACAGCGCTTCATCCATAAGTAGGGAGACAGCAGGAACGCAGAACAGGGCGATAGTGTTGATGTAGTCGACGGTACCATAGTCGCCAGTGGAAAGAACTGAGGTATAGAGCGGCAGCAGAAGAAACGAGACAAGCTTGGTTGCCATTCCTCCCACCGCAATAATGCCAGTGTTCTTAATAAGTCGACGCGTCTCCCCCATTACGAAAGCGCCTTTCTAAGATAAGCCCAGGAATGCTCCCGCAGAAAATCCAGGCGAGAGTCCACGCCACTCCAGTCACAAGGGGCAATATCGTCGACGCACATAACATCGACGCAACGGTCAGACAGCCCGATATTACTCAGCAAGTCGCGCATACGCGCACCAGACTTATCTGTTGCATACACGCGGAAGGGCTTATGAAAGAGAATCGAGAATACGGTCGCATGAAAGGAATTGGTAAGAATAAGGCTTGCGTGCGCAATAAGCGAAACGAACTCCTCAGGGCCAACACCAAACAGGTTAATTGAATTTGGGATATCTAGGTTTTTATCAGATATGTAAGCAACCTTCATGCCCGTTGCTTCCGCCATCGCGACGGTGCTCTCAATAAGTTCGGGGCACTCGCGTAGTAGATACATAAATATATATTCACCCTGCAAAACATCTTTTGATGCCATATCTGCGTAGTCGTCAGACTCCAACAAAAGTGTGGGATCTAAGACAACATCTATAGGCGCATCGACAAGGGGCTGAAATAACGGAACCGTCTCCTCCTCGCGAACAGACAGGAAATCAAACCTTGAGAGCAACTTGGATACAAGCTGTTCATCAAAATTCTCAGGTCTAAAGAAAGTGTGCGCAAGACTGGGAGCGTAAGCGACTCGACGTCTATCTCCAGCGAATGAAAGGAAATAGGGACCAACAACACCTTGTGTACAATCGAGATTCCAAATTTGATCGCTACCACAAATAAAGCAATCAAACTGATCCGCAAGCTCGCACATCTCCTCTTCATTTTGCCAGTGATAAGACTTCTTCGTCATGCCGAAATATTTTTTGGAAAAACCTTCGAATGCAGTCTTTCTTGACAAATACCTATTCAAACAGCGCAATGTTCGAAGCGTTGCCTTTGGATGTCGGGGCTGAAGCAGCTTATACTGCTCATAATCCCGAGAACGATAATCGATAATTTGCACTTCATGTCCCATGTTTTCCAAAACCACTTGAAGCGCATAAGACTGGAGCGCAGATCCGAAGTTCATCGCGCCGTGGAAAGTAATCGTTCCGATTTTCATTATTTATCTATTCCTGTTCACCCAAATATGAATTGCATCTGAAAGACTTAACCCAGAAACCCCCTGCGCCGCAAGGGCAAGCGAAGCGAGAAGATACCGGTTATAATCCGAAGAACGAAGAGCTCTCTCGATATCACTCCATCTACCGTTTAACGATGTGCTCTTCGTCCTAAACTCATCAATTGAATTGAATGTGTCGCAGCAACAAGCAAACATGGTTTTACGCGCGCTATTGTCCAAGGCGATGGTTCTCCCAAGCAAAAGCGGCCCAAACAAAGGGAAAATACGATCGTAGTCTTTCTGTGAGTAAGAAATTCCAAGCTCCGAACGATTAGAAATCAATTCATCGAGAACCCAATACGAATCAAGGCCCTTAACATTAGTAGGGGTAGACTGCATAATGGATCCAGGGCGAATTCGGTAATAATAGCCGCTCAAATCATAGCAAGGCTCATCGTTAAAGCGAGAATCAATCCAAAGCGGGTGAATCAAATCTTCATACCATGCGCCAACAGGAAATCCAATTCCACTCCAGACTTCTCGACGATACAGTCTGCCCCATGGCACCATCCAACTCGCCCTATCAATTTCCTCCTCGCAGACTATACCGTTATCAGACATATATCTAAAAGTAGATGTAACGTAATCTGCAGAAGTTCCCATGAGGCGACCGTACATAGCCTCAAGGTAAGCCGGTCCAATCATGTCGTCGGAATCCACAAACATGACGTACTTGCCACGAGAAGACCTGAGGCCAGTATTGCGAGCTGCAGAGAGACCTCCATTTGCTTGGTGAATTACACGAACATTGGGCAGAAATCCGTATGAATCAGCTATTTCAGCAGACCTGTCCTTAGAGCCATCATCGACAACAACAACCTCAAACTTACCGTCAAATGTTTGTGTCAATATCGAATCTAAACATATCTTAAGGTAGTTTTCCACGTTATATACGGGGACAATAACTGAAATATCGCAAGTCGCTCCTTCTTGAAATTCAATAGGCTCGAACATATTTAACGGTCGCTCAGAAACCATATTCAACCTTGCTTTTGATGCGCAGAGGTTATCACTAGAAAAGCGAGTTAGTCTGAGTACGGCATCATAAAATCCACCGGAAAGTAAGACATAAATAGCATTTTTAATTAAATCTGTTATTTGCAGCACTAGACCATTCCCATCTTCAAAAGCGAAAAACAGGCATTTATCCTTAATCCAACAAAATTTCAATTTATAATGCCGACAACGCGATCGTAAAAGCTAGTCATCAGCAGCCTCCATAAACTCAAGCATTAATAATGAAAGTTGCACATGCGATCGTTTCATCGAAACCATAATGGGATTTATCGGCAATCTGAACCACTGATTCAGACACAATTTCGCACATAGCAAAAACGATCATTGAAAATGCCATTTATCAGCTGCCTCACGTGAAGATCCGACGAAGACGCTTGTAACATCCAAGACCCCATCGGGCAGCATGAGAAATAATCCCGTTGTTTGACAAAACTAGACCATGAACTAAGTCAGGACAATTACTAACCCTCCTGTGATACTCGCTCTTAATAGTCTTATCAAAATGCTTTTTCGACTCAGCATCCAATTCACAATCCCAAAGAATCTCGTCAAGATCGCAATAGTGACGACAGATGCCCCTATTTGCATTCTGAAGCGAACATACTGACCAACTAGTCGCGTATCGAAGCAATTCATCGCTTACATAATTCCAATCAGCAATCTGTTTATCTCGAAACAACTTTGTACTGTTCGTGTCATGCTGGCGATAGTAGTAAAGGGGTTCATCAATGTGAAATAGGTTTTTTGCCATATCAAAGATAGGAAGAAGCTGACAAAGATCCTCACCATGCATAAGCCCAGCACGTTCCGTATACCACTCATAACAGGGAAATAAATCTTTACGAACGACCTTATTCCAAACACTGTTAAAATCGCAGGCGCACAATTCGCTTTTAACCAATTCATAAGAACAGCCAGAATGAATACCGGGCGCTAAATTCACCTTCAGCGATGGCTTAAGGGACCTCAAGTCCATAGTGAAATTAAAAGAAATAATATCAGCACTAGTCGAAGCGATAGCGGCAAGAACCTTTTGAATGCAACCATCAATAAGAGCGTCATCGGAATCGAGTGAAAGGACATACAGCCCCCTCGCCTCACGAAGTCCATCCCGGCGCGCAGCAAGGAGACCTTCATTATCCTTGTGAATAACAGATGCCCTATCATGCCCATCGCAGTACGCGTCACAAATCGAAGGAGATCCATCAGTGGAACCGTCATCCACAAGAATCACTTCAAAGGAATCCACTCCCTGAGCATCAATGGACTCCAAGCAAGCAGGAAGATAACGCTCAGTGTTGTAGACTGGAACAACAATACTAATCACAGGAGTTTCATCATCCATAAAATACCCCTAATAACGCCGATGAATATGGAAACAGATCGCAGCTACCACCAAATACAAACGTGATAGAAAAATATAAGATGCAAAATAAAACACAAAGGGAAATAATTAGCAGACGCTCTTTTCCGAGTTTTTCTGACAAAAACGGGAAAACGAAACCTGAAATAAAGAGAAAAGGAAAACTAAGTCGAATTAATTCAGGACTAATAGTTGCAAATTGCGCAAACAATGATGCAACCATACCGTTAATCGTGTAGAAATTAAGCGATCTGTAGTCGTCGCTCAAAGATGAGTTTTTATGGCCCAATGCCCATATCACTAAGCAAAATGGCAGGTAAATTAGCATCGTAGTATTGAATGAACCCATTCCAGCATGCTTAATTTGAAAGCTGTATGACGACGTAAATCGTGACACGAACTCCATCACATCGGGACCGACTAAAATCATGCAGACAGCAAAATCAATAACTCCAAGACACACGAGCATTGCAACAGCCTTGAAAGAGCGTTCCTGCTTGCGCTCATAACATGAAATGTAAATAATCCAAATGATAAGGCCCATAACTGACATCTTATGGAAGCCAACCGCTAACATCAGATAAACAAAAGCAGAAACGCGCTTTTCACATAAGAGCTCATATACCATCAAAACCAGCATGCTTGTTGCAAGACACTGTCTGATAATATTTATTGTGTAGCCAAATATTACAAAGCAGATAAATATCCCTACAACAGGATACCCACGGGGGTACAACTTCCTAACGACTAAGATATAAGGAAGGAGAACGATGGCCTCACAAAGAAAGAGAACGGCATTAAAATCACCGGTCAGCCTGCCCAAGATCCAAAAAAGAAGTACGAATAACGGTTCTTGGTCTGAGCACGCACCCATTGCACCCAAAGGCGAGTAATACTGCGAGGCGTAAAAACACCTGAGAGGATATGCAGAAGTATCAGTACCGACAGAAACGTCACGCGCACCTGCCACCAAACAAAGAGGAACAACCGAGATAGCCGCAAGGACCGAACCAACTCGTTTATTTACCACCTGCGCAGAAAGATAAAGCAATAAAAGATGAAGAGCAAAGGCTGCAAAATAAATTGGCATCTCTAAACCTGTTTCGAAAAACGCTGGGCATCTATTGAGATTCCTTCGGTCAAACCGCCGATAAACATACTAACGCCGCCATTAAATCCATCTTGAAATAAGATGTCATACAAATATTCGTTAATGTATTTATCAATATCATGCAGATATTTGTTAATTGAAGAACTCACTATAACAACCCTTTAGTTATGAGAATTAACCGACAGCTTTACCAGAAATTGCTGCATAAATTGAATAGAAAACGTTATGAACCTTGGGTGAGAATGAAAAGAGAGAACAACGGATCCTCCATTTCAAAGAAGCAAATAAACTCTTCGAAACGTTTTTAGCAAGCTTTTGAGCATGTCTCAAATAAGCTTGCGCCTCTCCCTTGTCATCAAAGGCAGCAGGATCAATCTTCATTGCGACACGGAGCGTACAGTATGTCTGAAAACACTCAAATTCGCCCTGAAAATCACAACCAACGACTTGACGAACGGTCTCAATAGCTGCATTCATGTCTTTTACATGCTTGGGGCCTTGCTTCTTAAAGGTAGTAATGGATCCAGGCCGCGTCACATATGCGTAAAAGGGCGCCTCAGATACTGCTACCCTACTAGTATTTGAACAAATAGAGGCAATGACGCCCATATCTTCAAACAACTGTCCCTCAGGAAAGACAAGACTAGAGATTAGAGACCGCTCAAAGAGCTTTCCACACGCAGAGCCACTTTCACCACTGAACAATAGTAGCTTTCTTAAGCGTTCAGCACCAGATTCAACAACGAACTCGGCATCCTGACCCATCTTATAGCTGTCAAGCAAGGGCGTCTTCGCAAAAGAACCAACAACGAGAGGCACTCGATAATTATCAGCCGCTTCCACCATCAGTTCAACGGTCCGCGGATCAATCAAATCGTCCCCATCCACATACATTAGGTAATCCCCATGACACCGTTGAGTACCAAAGTTACGTGCGGAAGAAAGACCACCATTCTTCTTATGCAGAATCGTAAAACGTACGTCTGCCCCAATGATGCCCTCAACAATATCGATAGAATTATCTGTACAGCCATCATCAACGATGATGAATTCGATATTCGAATATGTCTGAGCAAGCAATGAATTCACGCAAGGAAGTACGAAAGAGCCCACATTATATATAGGGACTATGATGCTAACCAAAGGCTTATTAACATCAGAAGCCATATACCTAGGACCTCCTGAGAATTACTCGATATATCAATGCTCTAATGGAATTAGGCATCAGGCAGACGATTGCATGCGGCAAATAAGAACAGATATAGTCACGTTTTGTAAAATAGCCTCGTTCAAGTTGTGCATGCTTGAAAGCCTTAGCATATTTAAGATACCGCGAGCCACCTCTACGAGAATAGAAGTCATCGCTAACGCGCATCGCAACAAGAGGCTCACTTAAGTTATCGGCTTGGCAACCACAGGCAAGCATCCTGTTAAATAGATCCCAGTCCTCAAAGTAAAGAAATTCTGAACTATAATTTCCAGCTTCGACAACCTTGGATTTTCTAAACGTCATAGGAGGATGACGAAAGGGATTGCGTCTCCTAGAATAAGAACGTATGGCATCGATGCCTTTTGGAAGATTCGTAATCGCAACAGGGTTGTCGGGGGACGTTACAAATTCAATAACGTCACTGCCGACCATGTCAAGTCCGTTCTCAATAGCGGCAAGCTGTTTCTCCATACGATCTGGACGAGCCACGTCATCAGTATCCATACGCGCAACAATTTCGTTAGAGCAAGCGAGCATTCCTCTGCGCAAAGCGTAACCCAAGCCATGATTTTTATCATATGAAACAAAATTAAATAAACCAGGATACTTGGAATCGTACTCTTCAAGTACCACTTCAAGCTCACGTGTAAGCAGACCATCCTTAACCATGACAATCTCGCTCGGAAAAACGGTTTGATTCAACATGCTATCGAGAGATTGAATTAAAAAAGCAGGATTTTCTTTTTTGTAAATGCTCATCAACACGCTGTAAGAACATGTATCGGATGCTTGCATCTATCGCCCCGTCCTATCTTTACCAAACATTGCCCCGAAGGTGTTGCTGAAACAATTGAAATCCATACGAAAGCACCGATTCTGAACGTAACGAAGTTCAATCTTTTGCCGCAACCCGCTTTCAAAAGTCGCCGCATTTCGGTCTGTTGCCTGCCAAAGGCCAGTAATTCCAGGCCGAACTGAGAGCAGCTCAGCCATTTCTTCATCCGAAAAATGCTGTTCAAGCTCATCTCTTGTGATGGGGCGAGGACCAATGACAGAAAGGTCACCGTTCAGTACATTGAGAAACTGAGGCATCTCGTCGATGGAGCATTTACGAATGAATTGACCAATCTTGGTAATGCGGGGGTCATCGTCGACCTTGCGTTCGACTTCCCACTGATGCAGCTGCTCCGGACTTAAATACTTCTGCACATCACCCGCATCGGCAACCATGCTACGAAGCTTAAAAATCTTGATAGTCCTTCCGCCCTTGCCGACGCGCTCTTGCGTATACATGGGGCTGCCGGGCGATTCAAGGCTAATAAGCGCGCACAAAATAGCGATAGGGATAAGCAGCAGTGCGCTCATCAAAAGACTGAACACCAGATCAAACAGCCTCTTAACAAAGCGATAGCCAAGGGTACCGCTCGGTTTAATCTCTTTAATAGCCAGTGCGTCCCCCACAGATGCACAGCTCTCTGTTACTTGTTTAGCAGCCAAAGTCAAACATACGGCCCTGTCCTCCAGGACCCCCCCCCCCCAATCGGTAAATTCAAAAATGCGAACGAATAGCCGGTGCAACGTCTCCCTTACGTTTTGCTGGGAACGTCAAGCGGTAGCAGCTCCCTAAAAACGGAATCGCCATCGCCCACGTCTACCAGGCACCAGCGTTTATGACGGTCGATCTTTTTAACGCGAGCCTCTTGCCCCACCAAGGGACCCTGCTCTATGTGCAACACGCCGTCTTCTATGCGCGCGACGCTGTTGCGCACCACGCCGTCGTCATCCAGCACGCTGCGGTACCAATCCTGCGCATCGTCCGGCATGGGCATATACGCCCGCTCCCTACTGCCGGCGATGCGGCAGCCAAAGCTCAGCTGGGCCAAAGCCCTATCGAGCGCGGCGGCATCGTGCGTGGCGACGAAGAAATATTCCTTGTACATGGGTTTGGTTTGAAGCGACCAGGCGCCGCCCCGCTTAAACCAGAACTCCTTTTGCATCACAAAAGCGTCCTCCATCAGATCGTGCGGAATAATGTGGCGCACCTTTTCGCAGGTCTCGCGCTCTTTACCATTGGGGGTGTGGACCAGATACCAGCGGACGCGGCCGTGCTGGCTGTTGGTGGTGGCGCCGTTAAATGCGCCCGGCAGCTGCTCTTGGCGCCGTGCCGTCTGTTCTATGTTCTCGCCCCCTCTTTTGGCTTTGCGATTCACGCAAATGCAGGGGCGTGTAGAACAGGCTTCTCGCTCGCAGCTAGGCGCAGTCGCAAAAGTACAGGTTTTTGTATCTTTTGACAGATTACATTATACGAGCAATTAATCAGCGTTTGCCCAGATTACACAAAATGTACTGCTAGTAGGCCTTGATTATCGACTTCATCCGAACACCTCCCACATTCCTCCGTACATGTACGGATGAATGTGGGAACCCGATACCCTGAGGGCCGGACCGGCCGGCC
>JAGZKE010000023.1:0-28744 GCA_018365375.1 Collinsella sp.
CTTCCTGTTAGAAATCAGACGGGATTTGTCCGTATGCACCCCGGAAACCGTCAGCTAACAGTTGATAAGTAAATTAGTTCCTTATCACTGTTAAGCCAAGCTTTTTTGGGTTTGTTGACGATGATGATGCCGCTGCAGACCAACAGCAGGGCAACGATGACGGTAACGGGGCTCGTGCCAGCACCCTCGCCGAGCAGCAGCGCGCTCAGCAGCACACCAAAGACGGGGTTCATAAACCCAAAGACCGAGACGCGGCTGACGGGGTTGACGGCAAGCAGGCGCGACCACAGCGAGTAGGCGACCGCGGAGATAAGCGCCATGTAGATGATGAGCGCGATGGCGGGGGCAATCGCCGTGGGGGAGAGCGCGCCACCCATCATAAAGCCGATGGCGGTGAGGACCAGGCCGCCGACCAAGAACTGCCACCCGGCAAGCAAGACGCCGTCGTGCTCGCGCGAGAAGATGCCGATCAGGCAGGTCGAAAGGGCGCCCGCGACGGTGGAGGCCAGGATGAAGCCCTCGCCGTCGAGCGTAAAGCCAAAGGTGCCGTCCGCGCCCGAAAGGTTGACGAGCGCGACGCCGGCAAAGCCCAGTACGCAGCCGAGCACCTTGGCCGCATCGAGCTTTTCGGTGCGAAACGCCAGGACGGCAAAGAGGATAGCCAAGAAGTTGGCGCTGGCCTCGATGATGGAGCTTGACATAGCGCTTGCACGGGAGAGACCAAGGTAGAAAAAGAAGTACTGGCCGATGGTCTGGAAGAGCGACAAGATGCAGATGGGCTTGATATCACGCGCTTGCGGAACGAGCGGTCGGCGCTGGGCCACGCTCATGCCAACAATGACCAGCATGCCGGCAAGGGTGAAGCGCAGACCCGCGAAGAGCAGCTGCGAGGCGCTGTCGTGCGCGGGAATGCCAAAGAGGCCGTAGCCGATCTTGATGCAGGGGAAGGCAGAGCCCCAGAGCGCGCAGCAAACGAGACAGCCCAGGATGAGTCCGGGCAGGGTGGCGAGATACGGCTTGCGGCTTTTCATGATGTCCTTTCTACATGCGCGAAGCAAAAAAGAACCCGCCACCGGATGCGTCGGTGGCGGGTGTTGTTACCCGAGGGGATTGTACCCGATGGGAACGTATTAAGCGAAGTAGGCTACGCCGCTCTCAAAGATCGGCATGAACTTGTCGCCGGGGACATGCTCGGGCACGTTGCGGTACAGGTTGTCGCCGCGACGCTCGGCATGGCCCATCTTGCCTAGGACGCGGCCGTCGGGGCTCGTGATGCCCTCAATGGCGAGTGCGGAGCCGTTGGGGTTGACGGAAAGATCCATGCTGGGCTTGCCGTCCTCGCCCACGTACTGCGTGGCGACCTGGCCGTTGGCGATCAGCTGGGCGAGTACTTCGTCATTGGCGACAAAGCGGCCCTCGCCGTGGCTGATGGCGACGGTGTAGGGGTCGTCCAGGCTGCACTGCGACAGCCATGGGGACAGGTTGGACGAGATGCGGGTGCGCACCAGGCGGCTCTGATGGCGACCGATGGTGTTGAACGTCAGCGTGGGCGCATCGGGCGTGGCGTCGACGATGTCACCGTAGGGCACCAGGCCGAGCTTGACCAGAGCCTGGAAGCCGTTGCAGATGCCCAGCATCAGGCCGTCGCGGGCCTTGAGCAGGTCGCGGACTGCCTCGGTGACCTCGGGAGCACGGAAGAACGCCGTGATGAACTTGGCAGAGCCGTCGGGCTCGTCGCCGCCCGAGAAGCCGCCGGGGATCATGACGATCTGGCTTGCACGGATGCGGCGGGCAAGCTCGTGGGTGCTCTCGGCGACGGCCTCGGGCGTGAGGTTGTTGATCACGAAGGTGTCGGCCTCGGCACCGGCGGCACGGAAGGCGCGGGCGCTGTCGTACTCGCAGTTGTTGCCGGGGAACACGGGGATGATCACGCGCGGGCGGGCGATCTTGGCGCCGCCGTACACGTGGATATCCTTGGCGCGGAAGTCGATGGTCTCGACCTCGGGGGTCTCGCCGGCGCTGCGGTAGGCGAAGACGCCCTCGATGCCGCTCTCCCAGGCCTCCTGGAGCTCGGCGAGCTCGATGACCTCGGAGCCGGTGTCGATGACATAGCCCTCGACGGTGGTACCCAGGGGCTCGACGACAACGCCGTCGGCGACCTCGGGCAGCTCGGCGTCCTCGGCGAGCTCGACGATAAAGCTGCCGTAGAGCGGGGTGAAGAGGCTCTCCACGTCCACATCCTCGGCAAGCTCGATGCCGATCTGGTTGCCGACGCACATCTTAAAGAGGCTCTCGGCGCCACAGCCGTAGCCGGGCGTGGAGACGGCCAGGGCGTCGCCGGTAGCAGTGAGCGCCTCGACGGCGTCAAACGCGGCGAGCAGCTGCTGGGCGTCGGGGCGGTAGTCCTCGCCGTAGGTGGCGGGGGCGATGCGGACGACGCGGTGCGTCAGGCCCTTGAACTCAGGGGAGACGGCGCGCGCCGCGCGGCCCACGGCAACAGCGAAGCTGATCAGAGTCGGCGGAACGTTGAGCTCGCCGGCCTCGTCCTCAAACGAGCCGCTCATGGAGTCCTTGCCGCCGATGGCGCCGGCACCCAGGTCGACTTGGGCCATGAGGGCGCCCAGGACGGCTGCTGTGGGCTTGCCCCAGCGCTCGGCCTCGGTGCGCAGACGCTCGAAGTACTCCTGGAAGGAGAGATAGGCGCGTTTGTGCTCAAAGCCGGCAGCCACAAGTTTGGCGATGGACTCGACCACGGACAGATAGGCGCCCGCAAACTGGTCGGCCTCCATCAGATAGGGGTTGAAGCCCCATGCCATGGCGCTTGCCGTGGTGGTCTCGCCGTCCACGGGGAACTTGGCGACCATGGCCGAGCTCGGGGTGAGCTGCGTCTTGCCGCCAAAAGGCATAAGCACGGTTGCGGCACCGATGGTGGAGTCGAAGCGCTCGGAAAGGCCCTTGTTGGAGGCAACGTTGAGGTCGGTGACAAGCGAGGTCATGCGCTCGGCAAGCGTGGTGCCGGCCCAGCTGGGCTGCCACACGCTGCGGGCGCACACGTGGGCGACCTGGTGCTTGGGCGCGCCGTTGGAGTTGAGGAACTCGCGGGATAGGTCGACGATGGCGACACCGTTCCAGGCCATGCGCATGCGCGGCTCGGCGGTAACCTCGGCGATAACGGTCGCCTCCAGGTTTTCCTCGGCGGCGTAGCCCATGAACTCCTCGACGTCACCGTCGGCGACGGCGCAGGCCATGCGCTCCTGGGACTCGGAAATGGCGAGCTCGGTGCCGTCCAGGCCGTCGTACTTCTTGGTCACGGTGTCCAGGTCGACATACAGGCCGTCGGCAAGCTCGCCCACGGCGACCGAGACGCCGCCGGCGCCAAAGTCGTTGCAACGCTTGATCAGGCGGCAGGCGTCGCCGCGGCGGAAGAGGCGCTGCAGCTTGCGCTCGACCGGGGCGTTGCCCTTCTGGACCTCGGCACCCGAGGTCTCGATGGACTCGGTGTTCTGGGTCTTGGAGGAGCCGGTGGCACCGCCGATGCCGTCACGGCCGGTGCGGCCGCCCAGCAGGATGATCTTGTCGGTGGGGGCGGGGCACTCGCGGCGCACGTGGTTTGCCGGGGTAGCGCCCACGACGGCGCCGACCTCCATGCGCTTGGCCACGTAGCCGGGGTGATAGAGCTCGTTGACCTGGCCGGTGGCAAGGCCGATCTGGTTGCCGTAGCTGGAGTAGCCGGCGGCAGCGGTGGTTACGAGCTTGCGCTGCGGCAGCTTGCCCTCGAGCGTCTCGGACACGGGGACGGTGGGGTCGCCGGCGCCGGTGACACGCATGGCCTGGTACACGTAGCTGCGGCCCGAGAGCGGGTCGCGGATGGCGCCGCCCACGCAGGTGGCGGCACCGCCGAAGGGCTCGATCTCGGTCGGGTGGTTGTGGGTCTCGTTCTTAAACAGGAACAGCCAGTCCTGGTCCTCGCCGTCGACATCGACCTTCACCTTGACAGTGCAGGCGTTGATTTCCTCGGACTCATCGACATCGGTCATGACGCCGGTCTTCTTAAGGTACTTAGCGCCGATGGTGCCCATGTCCATGAGGCAGACGGGCTTGGCGTCGCGGCCGAGTTCGTGGCGCATCTCCATGTAGCGGTCGAAGGCCTGCTGCACCACGGCGTCGTCGATCGTCACGTCGTCCAGGACGGTGCCGAAGGTGGTATGGCGGCAGTGATCGGACCAATAGGTGTCGATCACGCGGATTTCGGTGATGGTGGGGTCGCGATCCTCATCGCGGAAGTACTGCTGGCAGAAGGCGATGTCTGCCTCGTCCATGGCAAGGCCGCGATCGGCGATAAAGGCGGCAAGGCCGGCCTCATCGAGCTCGCGGAAGCCGTCGAGCACCTCGACGGGCTGGGGCTCGGGGGTCTCCATGTACAGAGTCTCGGGCAGGTCGAGCGAGGCGATGCGCGCCTCGACGGGGTTCACCACGTAGTGCTTGATGGCCTCGATGGCGGCTTCGTCCAGAGCGCCCGAGATCATATAGACCTTGGCGGAGCGCACGGCGGGGCGCTCGCCCTGGCTGATGAGCTGCACGCACTCGCTGGCGGAGTCGGCGCGCTGGTCAAACTGGCCAGGAAGGAATTCGACGGCAAAGACGGCGCCATCGCTTGCGGGGAGCTCGTCGTAGGTCACATCGACCTGGGGCTCGCTAAAGACGGTCGGCACGCAGGAGCGGAAAAGCTCCTCGTCGATGCCCTCGACGTCGTAGCGGTTGATGATCCTCAGGGCCTCGATGCCCTTGATGCCGAGAATTTCGGTCAGCTCGCCCTTGAGCTGCTGAGCCTCGACGTCGAACCCGGGTTTCTTCTCCACGTAGATACGAGAGACCATTGGTTCCTGCCTTCCTGATCGGTTGGGCGTACGGTACGGTATGCGGCAGCGGTCGGTTTGCGGGGTCTGCCCTGCGGTCGCCTTGAGCCACATGTTTGTAAACCTCACTATGATACGACAGCTCGTGGCGCGTTGAGGACGGCGAGGGTGCTACAGTGAAGCGCAAACAAGAGAAAGGCATCACATGGCATTCGTTTCACTCGCCATCATCGCGCTCGTGGCCTTTGCAAGCCCCTTCATCGCCTCGGCGATTCCCGGAAAGCCCGTTCCCGAGACGGTCTTTTTGCTCGTGTTCGGTGCGGTGCTGGGACCCCATATGCTCGGCGTCATCCATGTAGATGCCGAGGTCTCGCTGGTGTCCGAGCTGGGTCTGGCCTTTTTGTTCCTGCTTGCCGGCTTTGAGATCGACCCTAAGAACATTACGGGTGTGGAGGGGCGCTACGGCTTGGCGACGTGGGCCGTCACGTTTGGCATCGCCTGGCTTGCCGTGCGCTTTACGCCGTGGTTCTCGGTCAGCCATTTCGACGGTATCGCCGTGACGCTCGCCCTTACTTCCACGGCGCTCGGCACGCTTGTGCCCATCATGCGCGAGCGCTCGCTCACCGGCACGCGCGTTGGCGACTCGATTCTCGCGTATGGCACTTGGGGCGAGCTCGGTCCCGTGCTCGCCATGTCGGTGCTGCTGTCTGCCCGCACCGGCATCCAGACGCTCGTGATTCTTGGCCTGTTTGCTGTGGTCTGCGTGCTGCTGGCCGTGGTCCCAAGTCGTTCCAGGCGCGTCGGCAGCCGCTTCTTTTCGTTTGTCGAGGAACGCGCCGATACCACGTCGCAGACCTTCGTGCGTCTGACGGTGTTCATCCTGGTCACGCTCGTGGCGTTCTCGGCCATCTTTGACCTCGACATCGTGTTGGGTTCTTTTGCCGCCGGCTTTGTCCTGCGCTATATCATCCCCGAGGGCAACCATACGCTCGAGACCAAGCTCGACGGCCTGGCCTACGGCTTTTTGATTCCGGTGTTCTTTACCGTATCGGGCGCAAAGATCGACCTGACGGCCGTGGCGTCGCGCCCGGGCTTGCTCGCGGGCTTTATCGTGGCGTTGCTGATTATTCGTGCCGTGCCCATCCTTATTTCTATGAGCATTTGTCCTGCGACGCGCGATGTGTCGGCGTATGGTCGCATTACCGTGGCCCTGTACTGCACCACGGCGCTTCCGATCATCGTTGCCGTGACGAGCGTTGCCGTCAACGCGGGCGCGCTGTCGCAAGATATTGCGTCGGTCATGGTTGCCGCCGGTGCCATCACGGTGTTCTTGATGCCGCTGCTCGCGCAGCTCTTCTACCGCGTGGTCGACGCCGCACCGGTCGCTGCCGTGGCAGAGGTTGCCGAGCATCCATCCGATGCGCTCGACATCTTGCGCGCCCATCACGATTTGGCGAGCCTGCTCGCACGCGAGCACGAGCTGCTGACCTCGCATGGACATGGGCGTTCGCTCGACGGCATACCTACCCTTGATTCCATTGCCGACCGCCTCTCGACCGAGGCGGCAAGCGGGCACATCGATGCCCGTATCGTGGACGCCGCTCATTTGCTGGCCGAGAAGACCTATGGCGACGAGATCGACCCGTCCAAGCTGACTCCGCGTGAGCGCCGCCGCCTGGAGCGCGCCAAGCTCGCCGTGCACGAATACCGCCGCCGCATGCTGGAGCTCTACGCGCGCGATGAAGCCCAGGACGACGACGGTAAGTAGTAAGGAATGCCGGGATACGGGTTCCGTCCAAATAATAGAAGGCGCGCTGCCTGCGGTTGATGCAGGCAGCGCGCCTTTTGCGTTGAGCAATGTTGAGGCTAGGAGTCGTGGCTTGCGACCTTTAGGAGCGGGCGGCTCCGTCGACGGGGAGGATGGCGCCCGTGACATAGGAGGACATGTCGCTTGCCAAGAAGACAAAGGCGTTGGCGACATCCTCGGGCTCGCCCATGCGGCCGAGCGGAATAGTGGCGACGATGGGCTTGATGACCTCTTCGGGTAGGTTGGCGACCATGTCGGTCTTAGTCACGCCAGGGGCAACGGCGTTGACGCGGATGCCCATGGGGGCGAGCTCGCGCGAGAGCGACTGGACCATGCCGTTGACGGCAAACTTGGACGTGGGGTAACCGACGCCGGAGGGCTGGCCGTACTTGGCGACCATCGAGCTTGTGGTAGTGATGGTGCCGCCGTGGCCGGCTTCGGTCATGATCTTGGCGGCAGCCTGGTGGCCATTAAAGACAGCGACGACGTTAAGGTTCATGACCTTTGCGAACTCCTCGGCCGTGTAGTCCAAAAGGGGCGAGCGCTGGGAGATGCCGGCGTTGTTAACGACCGTGTCCAGGCCACCCATGTCGGCGGCTGCCTCGGTAAAGGCCTCGGTTACGGCCTCGAGCGAGGTGAGGTCGCAGGTGCGGCCCCAGACCTTGGCCTCGGGATAGGCTGCGGCTAGCTTTTCAACGGCGGCGTCGGCAGTCTCCTGACGCGAGCCAAAGACCGTGACGGCGGCGCCCTCCTCGATAAAGCGACAGGCGATGGCATAGCCGATACCGCGCGTGCCTCCGGTGATGATTGCTTTCTTGCCCTCGAGCAACATGGTGCCTCCATTCTTCGGGGGTTGGACATACGCAGCACAGCGTAGCGGTAGCCGGAATCGGCCGCGTTTGCATATCGGTGAACGGTAACCCGCGCTACCGATGAACGGCTCGTGCAAATGCCGCTTTGCCGCTGTGCTTGGAAGCCGGATAGAAAAGGGCTCCCGTCCCACATAGGACGGGAGCCCCCGAGGTGCGTATTGATAAGCGGGTGTTGGGCTAGTTGGCCATGACGCCTTCGGTCCAGGCCTCTACGTCCTCGATACGCAGGACGTTGGCGACCTCGGCAACGCAGTCGACGCTGGCAAGCTCGGCGGCGGCAGCCTGGACGTCCTTCTCGAGCGCGCGGTGCGTCAGGAAGATGACCGAGCAGGCATCGCTGACGCCCGACTTGCCGTCCTCGACCTGGTTGATGAGCGAGATCGAAATGTTGTGCTTGGCAAAGATGTCGACCGTCTCGGACAGGGCGCCCACGCGGTCGGCGACCTTCAGGCGCACATAGTACTTGGTCTGGAGCTCGTCCATGGGCTTAAAGGCGAGGTTGTGACCATAGGGCTCAATCTCGGGCAGCGGAGCCACGCCGCGGCTGATCTGCTCGGAGAGCGACAGGATGTCGCCCACGACGGCGCTCGCGGTGGGGAAGGAGCCTGCGCCGGCACCGTAGAACATGGTCTCGCCCACGGCGTCGCCTACGACGTAGACAGCGTTCATGGCGCCGTTGACCTTGGCGAGCATGTGATCGGCAGGGATCAGCGTGGGATGCACGCGGACGTCGACGCCGGCGTCGGTGTTGCGGGCGATGCCGAGCAGCTTAATGGTGTAGCCGAGCTCGCGGGCCTGGGCGATGTCCTCGGCGCCGATGGTGCGGATACCCTGCTGGTACACATCGTCGGTGGTCACGCGGGTGCCAAAGCCGATGGAGGCGAGGATCGCCGTCTTGCTGGCGGCGTCGAAGCCGTCGACGTCGGCGGACGGGTCGGCCTCGGCATAGCCCTTGGCCTGCGCGTCGGCAAGCACGTCGGCGTAATCGGCGCCCTCGGCGTCCATGCGCGACAGGATATAGTTGGTGGTGCCGTTGAGAATGCCGGCGATGGTCAAGATCTTGTTGCCCACCAGGTCGTGCTCGAGCGTGCTCACGATGGGGATGCCGCCGCCGCAGCTGGCCTCGCATTTAATCTGCACGCCACACGCGCGCGCCTTCTCGGCGAGCGTCTCGACATGACGGCCCAGCAAGGCCTTGTTGGCAGAGACGACGTGCTTACCGTTCTCGAAGGCGGTGGTGAAGATCTCGGTTGCGGGATGCTCGCCGCCGATCAGCTCGACGACGATGTCGACGGCGGGGTCGGTGACGACGTCGTGCCAGTCACTTGTAAAGGCCTCGCGCTCAATACCGGCTGCTTCGGCCTGCTCCCAGGCAAGCGCGCAGGCGCGGGTCAGCTTAAGGTCGATGCCGTAGGCTGCCAGGTACTCATCGTGGTGGCTCTTGATCAGACGGGCCACGCCGCCGCCGACGGTTCCCAGACCGATCAGACCGACGTTCACGGTGCGCAGGGGTTCGCTCATAGATAGCTCCTTCGTGCATCTTATGGATGGATTAACCGCTTAAAGGTTGAGTGCATTCTAGCGTGAACCGAGGGCGCGTGCTCGCCAGGCAACAGGAGTCGCACAAAACGGCACCCCCGAAACGCTGCGGAAACATTGGAAACATGCTCACTACATACGACCTACAGCCTATGTGATTCAGGACGGCAAGTACATCGCCGCCTAGGTGCGCACAAAACGCGAGCGGTGAGGTCGTTTGAATCAGGGCAGGGACGCTTGTAACAGAACGGAAACAATACTTTCACACAATAAAGTGGCTAAACTGTATAAACCGACAGAAATACGCATAATTTTGGATAAATGGACAAAACAAAAGAAAAGTTGAAATAATCGCCACTTTTCTCAACTAAAGCGTCTACTATTTTGCGAACGCCGAACACGGCGAAGGATGGCCTGTCGGGCTACCGAAACCCGACGAGATTTGAGAGGAGAGCCGCATGTCGAGCCTCACCGGTAAGTCATTGAACCCTGTTATGAATCGCAGGAGCGTTATCGCGAGCGCAGCAGGTCTGGGGGCGATGTCCATTCTAGCTGGCTGCTCCTCCAACGGCGGCGACAGCGGTTCCGCTTCGGGTGACGCTTCGTTTAAGATCGGCACCATCGGCCCGCTGACCGGCGCCAACGCGTCCTACGGCAAGTCCGTTACCCAGGGTGTCGAGCTTGGCTGCAAGGACTTCTCCACCAAGGAGCTGCCGCTTGCCAGCAAGGCCGAGGATGACCAGGCCGACGGCGAGAAGGCCGTCAACGCCTTCAATACCCTGCTCGACTGGGGCATGCAGGCCCTCGTCGGCCCGACCACCACGGGTGCGTCGGTTGCCGTTGCCGCTGAGTGTGGTAACGACCCCAAGACGTTCATGATCACCCCGTCCGCGTCCTCCGAGGACGTCACCGACGGCAAGGATTGCGTCTTCCAGGTTTGCTTCACCGACCCCAACCAGGGTGTCAACGCTGCCAAGTTCCTGGCGCAGAAGTATGCGGACGAGAAGTTCGTGCTGTTCTATAACTCCGGCGACGCCTATTCTTCGGGTATCGCAGATTCCTTTAAGGCCCAGGCCGCTGAGTCCAAGCTCGAGGTTGTTGACGAGGAGACCTTTAAGGACGACTCCGCCACGAGCTTTACCAACCAGCTGACCAAGGCCAAGCAGGCCGGCGCCACCATGATCTTTGCGCCGATCTACTACACGCCGGCGTCCGTCCTGCTCAAGAACGCCAAGGACATGGGCTACGACGTCAAGATGATGGGCTGCGACGGCATGGACGGCATCCTGGGCGTTGAGGGCTTCGATACCTCTCTTGCCGAGGGCCTGCTGCTCATGACCCCGTTCTCCGCCGACGACGAGAAGAACGCCGACTTCGTCAACGCTTACAAGGATAAGTACGGCGATACCCCCGACCAGTTTGCCGCCGACGCCTACGACGGCGTGCACGCGGTGGCCGAGGCCCTCAAGGAGGCCGGTCTTGGTGTCGACGCCGACCCGACCGAGGCCGCCGAGAAGCTGTCTAAGGCTATGCTCAAGATTACCGTTGACGGTCTGACCGGCAAGCTCACCTGGAACGATAAGGGCCAGGTCCAGAAGGAGCCCACGGCTTACGTCATCACCGACGGCAAGTACGTACAGGCCTAATTGGCCGCCTTACATAGAGCGGTTTTGATCCCAAGCAGGGGAGGTTTTGGCCTTCCCTGCTTGCTTGGTATCTAGGGACAGTGTAACGTCCCTGTTTCATACATTAACTGGAAACCTATTCGAAAGGGGGATGTGGAACATGACGGTCTTTATCCAATACCTGGTCAACGGCCTGTCCATGGGCAGCGTCTACGCCATCATCGCGTTGGGCTACACCATGGTCTACGGTATCGCCAAGATGCTCAACTTCGCTCACGGCGATGTCATCATGGTCGGTGCCTATGTCTCGTTCTGCGCCACGTCGTATCTCGGCCTCCCGGGCTGGGCATCTGTAGTTCTCTCTTGTGTGGTCTGCACGGTTCTCGGTGTTCTCATTGAGGGTCTGGCCTATAAGCCGCTGCGCCAAGCAGGCCCGCTGGCCGTTCTGATCACGGCCATCGGCGTGTCTTACTTCCTGCAGAACGCCGCGCAGCTTCTGTGGGGCGCCACGCCCAAGAACTTCACTTCGCTCGTCACCTTCCCGGTGCCGGAGTTCTTGGCCAAGTTTAACGTAAGCGCCGTCTCGCTCGTCACCATCGTCGCCTGCCTGGTTATCATGGCCGGCCTGATGTTCTTTACAGGTAAGACCAAGATGGGCAAGGCCATGCGCGCCGTGTCCGAGGACAAGGCCGCCGCTCAGCTCATGGGCATCAACGTCAACCGCACCATCTCGATGACGTTCGCCATCGGCTCCGCCCTCGCTGCCATCGCCGGCGTGCTCCTGTGCTCCTACTCGCCGGTCCTGCAGCCCACCACGGGCGCCATGCCTGGCATCAAGGCCTTCGACGCTGCCGTTTTCGGCGGCATCGGCTCCATCCCCGGTGCCTTTGTCGGCGGCATTCTCATCGGCATCATCGAGGCAATGGCGCAGGCTTACATTTCCACGAGCCTTGCCAACTCCATCGTCTTTGGTGTTTTGATCATCGTCCTGCTCGTCAAGCCTGCCGGCCTCTTGGGCAAGTACGTCCCCGAGAAGGTGTAGGTGAGCGTTATGAAGTTTCTTAAAGACAAGCAGACGCGTCACGACTTTGTCACGTACGCCATGTGCGTTGTGGCGTTCGCCATCGTCTTCTTTATGCAGTCTAACCACATGATCCCGCGCATGATCGCCGGTCAGTTGGTTCCCATCACGGCCTATATCGTCATGGCAATCTCCCTTAACCTCGTCGTCGGCATCGCGGGCGACTTGTCGCTGGGCCACGCGGGCTTTATGAGCGTCGGTGCCTATACGGGCATCGTCACTGCCGTCGCGCTGGAGAGCACCGTTCCGTCCGATCCGATGCGTCTGATCATCAGCATTGTGGTCGGCGCTATCGCCGCTGCCCTCTTGGGCTTCTTGATCGGTATCCCGGTCCTGCGCCTGAGCGGCGACTATCTGGCCATTGTGACCCTGGCTTTTGGCGAGATCATCAAAGAGGTCGTCACCTGCCTCATTGTGGGCGTCGATTCCCGCGGCCTGCATGTGATCTTTAACATCACGGGTAACTCCACGATCGACGACCTGCACCTGCTCGAGGACGGCACCGCCATCATCAAGGGCGCGCAGGGCGCATCGGGCGTGTCGACCTATTCGACCTTCCTTGCCGGCGCAATCCTGGTTATGGTCGCGCTCGTGATTGTGCTCAACCTGGTTCGCAGCCGTACCGGTCGTGCCATTATTGCCGTGCGCGATAACAAGATTGCAGCCGAGTCCGTAGGCATCTCCGTCACCGAGTACCGCATGATCGCCTTCGTGGTTTCCGCTGCCCTCGCCGGTGCTGCCGGAGCTCTCTTCGGCGGTAACTTCTCGCAGCTCTCCGCCACCAAGTTCGACTTCAACACGTCCATCCTCATCCTGGTGTTCGTGGTCCTGGGTGGTCTGGGCAATATGCGCGGCTCCGTCATCGCCGCGGCGTTGCTCACGGTGCTTCCCGAGCTGCTCCGTCAGTTCTCGGACTATCGCATGCTCATCTACGCCATCGTGCTGATCCTGGTCATGATCTTTACCAACAACCCGCAGCTCAAGGCGTTCTTCGCACGCATTAAGGACCGCCTTGCTTCCAAGAAGGAGGTGGCAGCCGATGCCCAGTAAGTTTGAGTTCAACAAGGGCAAGATGGTTCCGTATCCTTCTGGCGCCATCGTTCCCGACCGCGACCTGGGTCAGCGCCCGGCGCTCGAGTGCATTCACCTGGGCATTGAGTTCGGTGGTCTTAAGGCAGTCGACGACTTTAGCCTGACTATCGGCAAGACCGAGATCGCCGGTCTCATCGGCCCCAACGGCGCTGGCAAGACCACGGTCTTCAACCTGCTCACCAAGGTGTACCAGCCTACGCACGGCACCATCCTGCTCGACGGTGAGGACACTTCGGGCAAGTCGGTCTACCAGGTCAACCGCATGGGTATTGCCCGTACGTTCCAGAACATCCGTCTGTTCAACACCATGACGGTGGAGGACAACGTCAAGGTCGGCCTGCACAACCAGGAGCGCTACTCCGGTTTTGAGGGCGTGCTGCGCCTGCCTACGTATTGGAAGCACGAGAAGGCCGCCCACGAGCGCGCCATGGAGCTGCTGTCCATCTTTGACATGGAGCACCTGGCAAATGAACAGGCCGGCTCGCTTCCTTACGGCGCTCAGCGTCGTCTGGAGATCGTTCGCGCGCTTGCCACCAACCCCAAACTGCTGCTGCTCGACGAGCCTGCCGCCGGCATGAACCCGTCCGAGACCGCGGAGCTCATGGAGAACATCGTCAAGATTCGCGACACCTTTGGTATCGCCATCATGCTTATCGAGCATGATATGTCGCTCGTTATGAACATCTGCGAGGGCATCTGCGTGCTCAACTTTGGTAAGGTCATCGCCAAGGGCACGGCCGAGGAGATCCAGAACAACGACGCTGTTATCGAGGCATATCTGGGCAAGCAGGATAAGGGGGAGAACTAAATGGCAGAGCCGATGCTTTCCGTCTACAACATCAACGTCTGGTACGGCGCTATCCACGCCATCAAGGACATCTCCTTTAACGTCAACGAGGGCGAGATCGTGGCTCTGATCGGTGCCAACGGCGCCGGCAAGTCCACGACGCTTAAGACCGTCTCGGGCCTGCTGCGTTCCAAGACCGGCTCCATCAAGTTTATGGGCGAGGACATTACCCATACGCCTGCCGACAAGCTGGTGGGCAAGGGCCTGGCCCAGGTGCCCGAGGGCCGTCGCGCGTTTTTGCAGATGACGGTCGAGGAGAACCTGGAAATGGGTGCCTATACGCAGCCCAAGTCCACGGTTGCCCCGGGCCTTGAGCGCGTCTACGAGCAGTTCCCGCGCCTTAAGGAGCGCCGCCGTCAGGTCGCCGGCACCCTTTCGGGCGGCGAGCAGCAGATGCTCGTTATGGGCCGCGCACTTATGAGCAACCCCAAGCTGCTTATGCTCGACGAGCCCTCCATGGGCCTGGCGCCGATTCTGATCGAGCAGATCTTCCAGATTGTCGAGGACCTGCACAAGGCCGGCACCACGGTGCTTCTGGTCGAGCAGAACGCGCAGATGGCGCTTTCCATCGCCACGCGCGGCTACGTGCTCGAGACCGGCAAGATCACCATGACCGGCACCGGCCAGGAGCTCCTGCACGACGACAACGTGCGCAAGGCTTACTTGGGCGGTTAATCCATTCAACAAAGGGGCGCTGGCTATCCCGGTCAGCGCCCCTTTTTAAGTTGCGGTGAAATAGGGACTAATTGGGGGTTCAAGAAGCCAAAACAGTCCCTATTCCACCGCAACTTCATGGGGGCGTGCGACAATGCCCGTCGGAAAACACTTGCTGCCTTTGGGGGTCTATCTATGCTGTACGAGTTTTGTGCCGAGAACTTTGAGCGAGTGCCGGCGGCCATCGAGGCCGGTGCGGGGCGCATTGAGCTGTGTGACAACCTCGCCGTCGGTGGCACCACGCCTTCCGCCGGCGTTATTAGCGCTACAGTCAGCTACGCTCACGAGCATGACGCGCGAGTGATGTGCATGATCCGTCCGCGTGGTGGCGACTTTCATTACAACCAGGACGAGCTGCGCATGATGGAGATGGACCTGGGCCTTGCTGTGAGCGCCGGCGTTGACGGCCTGGTCTTTGGCTGCTGCAAGCCCTTTGCCGGCGGCTGGGCGCTCGACGAGCTCACCCTCGGCGCCCTCGTTATGGCTACGGGCTGCGCGACCGAGGAATGTAAGCGCGAGTCCATCGACATCACCTTCCACATGGCGTTTGACCAGCTCTCGCCCGAGGCTCAGCTCGATGCGATTGATACACTTGCCGACTGCGGCGTTACGCGCATCCTCACGCATGGCGGCGCTGCCGGTACGTCGATCGAGGATAATTTCGATCACCTGGCTCGTTTAATCGAGTATGCGGGCGATCGTTTGACCATCCTTCCCGGCGGCGGCATCACTACGGCAAATCGCGACGCGGTCGCGGCGGCGCTGGGCGTCTCCGAGCTCCATGGCACCAAGATCGTGCCGCTGGAGGTATAACCCGTGGCGCTGGTATTTGACGTTCAGCAGGCGAGCGGTAAGCCCGACGATAATCGTCGCCCTGGCACCGCGTGCCCCTTTTGCGACACGGAGGGACTTGCCAACATCATCCAGCGCGATGGTGACTGCATCTGGCTCGAGAATAAGTTCAAGACCTTGCGGGCCACACGTCAGACCGTATTGATCGAGTCTGCCAATCACGACGCCGACCTGGTGACCTATGAACCGGATGAGCTGCATCATGTGATGCGGTTTGCCCTGGGCTGTTGGCAGCAGATGATCGATTCTCAACAGTACCGCAGTGTGCTCATGTACAAGAACAAAGGCCCGCTTTCGGGCGGCAGCCTCGTCCATCCACACATGCAGATTGTGGGCCTGGAACAGGAGGACGGCTATGCGGCGCTGACCTCAGCCAACTTTGAAGGCATCAGTGTCTGGCAACAGGGGAGAATCTCGGTCGACATCTCAACCGAACCGATCATGGGGTTCTTTGAGGTCAACGTCTCGGCTCCACAGGGAATCGCCGCCAGCGACGACGCCCGCGACCAAGCCGAAGCGGACCTGTTTGCCGATGCGATTCAGGTGGCCCTGCGCTATATCCTGCACGAGCACCATGGCGGTCGCGCGGAGTCGTACAACTTGTTCTTCTACCACATGGACGGCCGGACCATTGCCAAGGCTCTGCCACGTTGGGTGGTTTCGCCCTACTTTGTGGGCTATCGTCTGGCCCAGGTCAATGCCGAGACCACGCTCGATATCGATGCTGAGCGCCTGCGTGCGCATCTGGAAACGCTCGCGTAGCAAGGCGAGCGCCTGCGAAAAGAGTGCTGCTTAGCGTGCCATCGCGTCGCGCCCGGCCTCGACCCGCTTGCGCTGTTTGGCGCGCTCCTCGCCGGTCAGACGTTCAAAGAGATGTCCGATAAGCGAGGCGAGTACCTGCTGAAACAGCGTGCCGCACATGACGGGGAACACGACCTCGCCGGGAAAATACTGTGTGGCGATGACGGCGCCCGAAGAGATATTGCGCATGCCACAGGTAAAGCACATGGTGGTCGTCTCGCTATACGGCAGATGCAGGACACGTGCGACCAGGATGCCGATGATAAAGCCACTGATGGCGAACGCCAGGATAAAGAGGGCGACTTCCAGGCGTACCATGTTCATGTGCAGCACGTACTCGCTCATGGCGGTGGAGTTGGACGCGATGACGCCCATCATCATGAACTTGCAGGCGGGCGAAAGCGCGGGGGAGAGTTTCTCATGACCCCAGCCGCGCGTGAGTTCGTTAATGACGATACCGAGCACGGCGGGTATGGCGATCATAAAGGCCATATTCTGCATCATGCTCGGCACGTCGATCGAGACGGTGGCGCCCAGCAGGAGCTTAAGCGTGAGCGGAATCGTCACAGGGGAGATAACTGAGGACGTCAGGATGATAGTGAGCGCGAGCGGGCCGTTGCCGCCGAACATGCTGATCCACATAAAAGCGGTGACGGCCACGGGCACGCTGTACTCGAGCACGATGCCGCAGACAAGGTTGGGGTTGGAGCCAAAGGACAGTGAGCCCATGGCATACGCCGCGATGGGGATGAGCACGGCCGAGACAAATAACGCCAAAATCAAATGCAGCGGACGGCGGAACACCTCAGCTACCTGGTGGAAGGTGTTGCTGAGCGCACCCTGAAACGTCATAAAGGCGAAGAGCGCGGGAACGATGGGCTTGAGAACGCCGATCTGCTGGGGAAAGAGCACGCCGAGCGTTACGCAAATCGGAACGATGACCTGCATGTGCCCTGCGAGAAACTTGCCCAGTCCAACCCATTGCTTCATATACTCTTGTGACTCCCTTTGCTCGTGACCCCGTTTTGAATGGATATGCTAGACGCTCGCATGCGTCCGTGCGGCTGAAACGTTCGATTATTTCGAGGCTATTACCGTCCTCGTTTATCGAAACCACGGCGTGCTGGACGTTGTGCGTCCGCGCTGCACGGTATAATAAATCCGTTCAACAGATCTGCCTGCCGAAGCGGGCATACACAGAGGACTCATCGCTATGAACCGTGAGAGGTATCGCGGCGACCTGCCCCTATCGGGGGTGGGCGCCTATGTCATCGCTTAAGACGACGCATCGCTGGGCAGTCGCTCAGCAAAACCCCGAGCTCGAAAAGGAGCTTTCGGCTGGCCTGGGCATACCAGGGTTGGTGGCGCGCATTATGGTTGCGCACGGCATTACATCCATCGAGGAAGGCCAGCTGTTTTTGACGCCTTCGCTCGATCGCGACTGGGCCGACCCACTCATTATCCCGGGCATGTCGGTCGTTGCCGACCGCATCGAGCGTGCTATTCGCAACCACGAGCACATCGCCGTCTTTGGCGATTTTGACGTTGACGGTATTACGTCGACTTGTCTGTTGACCGAGGCGCTACGTTCGTTTGGCGCCAACGTCACGCCGTTTATTCCGCATCGCTTTGACGAGGGCTACGGCCTGTCGCGTGCGGCGCTCGACCGCGTCAACGAGCTCGCCCAACCCAACCTGATCGTGACCGTCGATAACGGCATTGCCGCCAAGGAAGAGGTTTCCTATCTGGAGAGCCTGGGGATCGATTTGGTGGTCACGGACCATCACGAGCCCTCCGACCAGGTGCCGCAGGGCGTGCCCCTGACCGACCCCAAGCTCGAGGACGAGGGTCCCTCGCGTGAGCTTGCCGGTGCCGGCGTGGCACTCAAGCTGGTGCAAGTCCTGGGCGAGCGTCTGGACAAGCCGTCGTATTGGCGTTCGCTGATCGAGGTCGCGGCGCTGGGCACCGTGTCCGACATGATGCCGCTGACGCCCGAGAACCGCGCACTGGTCGCCGAGGGCATCCAGCAGATGCGCGTGACGGCCCGCCCCGGTTATATCGCGCTTGCCGCACTTGCCAAGGCCGACCTTTCTACCATTACGGCCGACGGCCTGTCGTTTTCGCTCATCCCTCGTCTGAATGCTGCCGGCCGCATGGCTGATCCCAAGCTGGCGCTCGACCTGCTGCTTGCCCGCGACCCCATCGAAGCGAGCGCGCTTGCCGCCGAGCTCGAGGAAATCAATCGCCAACGCCGCGAGATCGAGGCCGAGCTTACGCGCGATGCCATGGCGAAGGTCGAGGAGACTTATGACGGCGGGCGCGCAATCGTCGTGGGAGGTGAGGGCTGGCACGAGGGCGTCAAGGGCATCGTGGCGAGCCGCCTGACCAACCGTTATCACGTGCCGGCGCTGCTGTTCTCGATCGAGGACGGTATCGCTCGCGGATCGGGCCGCTCGGTGGGCAAGGTCAACCTGTTCGACGCCGTCGAGCGTTGCTCCGACCTGCTGATTCGCCGCGGCGGGCATGCCGGTGCGGTGGGTGTGACCATCGAGGCATCCAAGCTCGATGAGTTCCGCCGTCGCCTTTCGGCCGTGCTATCGGAGCTTCCCGCCGAGGACTTTGAGGACACTGACGAGGTTGCCGCCACCGTTGACCTCTCCGAGCTAAATATCGAGACTATCGAGCAGATCTCCCGTCTTGAGCCGTTTGGCCAGGGCAACAAGGTGCCGCTGTTGGCGGCCGAGGGCGTGACAATGTGCGATCGCGCCGTGGTGGGCAAAACTGGCGAGCACATGCGCTTTGTGGCGACCGATGGCGCCGCGAGCGTGCCGGCCATCATGTTCCGCGTGCCGCAGATCGATAGGCTCATCAATTGCGACAGCGCCGTCGACTTGGTGTTCGAGGCCGTGGCCGAGCATTGGCAGGGGCGTGTGAAGCCCAAGCTCATGATCAAGGATGTTCTGGTCCGCGATACCACGCTGCCCAGCGTCGACGATCCGGCATGCGAGCTTCGTCGTGGCGTGCAGCCGGCGGATTCCGGCCTGCGCCTGGAGTCGCGTAAGCGCGAGACGCTCGCCCAGCTTTCCTATACCGAGCTCACGCGCTCGCTTATCCATAGCTTTATCGGATCGAGCCAGCCGCACCGCGCGCAGGTTGAGGCGCTCGACGCCTTGGCCGATCACCAGAGTGTCTTGGCGGTTATGGGAACGGGCCGCGGCAAGTCGCTCATCTTCCATGTGCATGCCGCGCGTGAGGCGGTGCTTCGCGGACGTGCGAGCATCTTTGTCTATCCGCTGCGTGCGCTCGTTGCCGACCAGGCCTATCACCTCTCGTCGACGATGGCATCGCTTGGCATTGGCGTTGGCGTGCTGACCGGCGAGACCGTGGAGGCCGCACGCGATGACGTGTTCGCCGGCCTAGCTTCAGGCCGCACCGGTATCGTGCTCACGACGCCCGAGTTCCTGTCAATCCACCGTGACCGCTTCGCGCGTTCGGGCCGCATCGGCTTTGTCGTTATCGATGAGGCGCATCATGCCGGTCTTGCCAAGGGCGGCGACCGCAGCGCCTATCTCGACATGCCCGATATCCTCAAAGCCCTGGGCGACCCGGTCGTTATGGCTGCGACGGCCACCGCGACGGCTCCGGTCGTGGCCGAGCTTGCCCGCATGCTGTCGATCACTCGCACGGTGGTCGACGAGACGGTGCGCGAGAACCTGCAGCTCGAGGACGACCGCGACCTTGCGAGCCGCGAGAACCGTTTGGTGTCGATTGTGGCGACGGGGGAAAAGACCGTCATCTACGTCAATTCGCGCGACCAGTCCGTGGCGCTCGCCAAGACGTTGCGCAAGCGTGTGCCCGATTGCGCAACCCATATCGCGTTCTATAACGCGGGGCTTGCGCGTTCCGATCGCCGCCGCGTGGAGGAAGCATTTCGAGACGGAAGCCTCAGCTGCATTGTTTCGACCTCCGCCTTTGGCGAGGGTGTCAACCTACCCGATATCCGCCATGTCGTGCTGTACCACATGCCGTTTGGCGGCATTGAGTTCAACCAGATGAGCGGACGTGCCGGCCGCGATGGCCAGCCCGCCGTGATCCATCTGCTCTATTCGTCGCGCGACGCCCGCATTAACGAGCGCCTGCTCGACTGCTATGCGCCCGAGCGCGACGAGCTCGTCACGCTCTATCGCGCGCTGCAGACCATGTGGCGCTCCAACCGCGGCAAAACCGGGGACGATTCCTTTAGCGCGAGCGATATCGACATCGCGCAGATGTGCCTTGCCATCGATGCGCGCACGCCGGTCGACGAGCGTTCGGTGGAAAGCGGCCTGGGAATCTTCGAAGAGCTTGGTTTCTGTCGAGTTTCGGGGTTTGACGACACTCGTCGCATCGCGATGGCCGAAAACCCCGGCCGTGTGCAATTGAGCAGGTCAATTCGCTATTTGGAGGGCTTGCGCTCGCGCATGGAGTTTTCGGCTTTCCGGAGCTGGGCGCTCGATTCGTGCGCTTCTGATATGCTAGCCAAAGTTAACCGCCCGATCGTACCGCGGGCCTAGGGGAAGGGGACCTCGATGGATGCCGCAGCCCGTACCGCCCATGATTCCACCCTCCAGCCTTTTTCGGAGATGGAGCACTATAAGCATGCCGATGAGCTGCCACCCGAGATTATGGCGGACAGCTACGACAAGCTGGAGCGCCTGTGCCTCAAATATATGAATGAGGACGACTTTTCTAAGGTGGAGCAGGCCTATTGCTTTGCTGCCGAGAAGCACTGCAACCAAAAGCGCCGCTCGGGTGAGATGTACATCAACCATCCCGTCGAGGTGGCCATCATCTTGGCCGATCTCAAGATGGACTGCGATGTGGTGTGCGCCGCGCTGCTGCACGATACCGTCGAGGATACCGAGACCTCGCTTGCCGATGTTTCCGGCCTGTTTGGCGATACGGTGGCCGAGCTCGTCGATGGCGTGACCAAGCTCACCAACATCGAAGTCGATAGCATGGACGAGAAGCAGGCGCTTACGCTGCGCAAGATGTTCCTCGCCATGTCCAAGGACATTCGCGTCATCATCGTTAAACTTGCCGATCGTCTGCACAACATGCGAACGCTGGCAGCCCTGCGCGAGGACCGTCGCCTGTTTAAGGCGCGCGAGACCATGGACGTGTACGCGCCCTTGGCCGACCGCCTGGGCATGAGCTCTATTAAGTGGGAGCTCGAGGACCTGTCCTTCTTCTACCTGGAGCCCGATGCCTACCAGCGCATCGCGCGCATGGTGGCTGAGTCGCGCGAGGTCCGCGAGCGCTACCTTGCCGAGACCATCAAGACGCTTACCGATGAGCTCAACCGCATTGGTCTGGAGGACTTCCAGATCAACGGCCGCTCCAAGCACTATTGGTCCATCTACCAAAAGATGAAGCGCAAGGGCAAGGAGTTCTCCGAGATCTACGACCTGGTGGCGCTGCGCGTAATTACCCATTCGGTGCGCGATTGCTACTCCACGCTCGGTGCGGTGCATACGCTGTGGCACCCCATGCCTGGTCGCTTTAAAGACTATATCGCCATGCCCAAGGTCAATAACTACCAGTCGCTCCACACGACGGTCATCGGCCCTACGGCTCGTCCGCTCGAGATTCAGATTCGAACCTACGAGATGCATGAGCAGGCCGAGTACGGCATTGCCGCCCACTGGCTATATAAGAAGTCGGGCGGATCGTCTGCTTCCAAGACCAATGACGCTCAACGTTTGGACGACCAGATCAACTGGCTCAAGCATTCGCTCGATTGGGCGGCTTCCGACGAGATTACCGATGCCAAGGAATACCTGCACTCGCTGAAGGTCGATCTGTTCGATCAGGAGATCTTTGTCTTCACGCCCAAAGGCGAGGTCATGGCGCTTCGTGCTGGCTCCACGCCGCTCGACTTTGCCTATGCCGTTCATACCGAGGTGGGAAACCATTGCGTCGGCGCCAAAATCAACGGTGCGGTGGCTCCGCTCACGCACGAGATCAAGACGGGCGACCGCGTTGAAATCCTGACTAACAAGAGTTCCAAGCCGTCGCGCGATTGGCTCAAGATCGTTAAGACACCTTCCGCCAAGTCAAAGATCCGCCGCTATTTTGCCGCTGCGACCAAGGACGACGACGCTGCCGCCGGTCGCGATATGCTGGCCAAGGACCTGCGTAAGCGTGGCTATGGCATTTCTACACCGCGTTCAACGCGTGCACTCAACGCCGTGGCGGAGCAGTTTAACTTCAAGCAGCTCGAGGACCTGTTTGCCGCCGTCGGCGCCGGCAAGGTTGCCCCGCGCGCTGTGGGCAATAAGGTCGAGCAAATCTTGGACCCCAAACCCGAGGAACAGCTCACCAAGGCCGAGGCTATCGCCGAGGTCGTGAAGCAGCCCGCTCGCGGCTCCAACTGCAAGCCGCAAAAGCGCGGCAAGAGCGCAAGTAACGGCATTATCGTCAAGGGCGAGAGCAACAGCGGCCTGCTGGTCCGTCTGGCTCATTGCTGCAACCCCGTGACGGGCGACGACATCGTCGGCTTCATCACGCGCGGTCGTGGCGTTTCGGTGCATCGCGCCAACTGCCCTAACGTCAAGGGTCTTATGGAACATCCCGAGCGCATGATCGATGTGGAGTGGGACGGCGCTGCCGACACCCTCTTCCAGGTCGAGATCGTGGTCGAGTGCCTGGACCGCATGGGCCTGCTCAAGGATGTCACCATTGCCATTGGCGATGCGGGCGGCAATATCCTTTCTGCCGCCACATCGACCAACCGCGAGGGTATTGCAACCCTGCGCTTCATGGTCGAGATCTCGGACGCGAGCGGTCTGGATCCGCTGCTGGCTTCCATCAGCAGTGTCGACTCGGTCTACGACGCTCGCCGTCTTATGCCCGGCGAAGGCGGAGCTCAGCTCAAGCGCCGTGTGTAGGTGCGAGAGCCTCTCAGCATCATAGATATTGGTTACGTTTGAGGCATCGTTTGGTGCCTCAAACGTATTTTAGAAGGAGAGTATGCGCATGGACGGTATGACTTTGGACCTGACACCCCGAGGCGTGGCTTCGATTGAGGCGCTCGTCAACGGCCCGATTCAGACCAACAGTTACGCCGTGATTTCGAATGACGAGTGCTTAATCGTCGATCCGGCGTGGGAGGGCGAGCGTCTTGTGGAGCATATCCGCACCGCGCGTCCCGAGGTTCGCGTACTCGGCTCTGTCTGCACGCACGGTCATGCCGACCATGTTGGCGGGGTCGCCGGGGTTCGAGCTGTTGTTGGCGACGGCGCACTATATGAGTTGTGCGCTAAGGACGTGACGGTACCTCGCCCAAATATCGAGGAGCAGCGCGCCATGTGGGGTATCGAGACGCCCGATCCGGGTGAGCCGACGCGCTTGCTTGCCGAGGGCGATACAATCGAGGTGGGCGACGTCTGTCTGCAGGTGATCGAGACGCCGGGGCATACGCCGGGCGGCATCGTCCTGTTCGCCGCGACCGAGCAGGGGAACATCGCCTTTGTGGGCGACACGCTTTTCCCGGGCAGCCACGGTCGTACCGATCTTTCCGGCGGTGACGAGGCGGCGATTATGCGCTCGCTCTCCAAACTTGCCAAGACGCTTCCGCCCGATACCGTTTGCTTGACGGGCCATGGCGATTCGACCACGATGGCGCGCGAACTTATGCAGAATCCGTTTATGCAGATGTAGGCTCGAAGCCGTCTTTCGAACCACGAAGACCGCTCAATCGTCAAGCTATTTTCCCCAGTGGGTCGATTCTGTGGGGCAAACGGTCAAAATTTGTCCAATCGGATGGTATTCGTGAACAAACGAACGTTTATGCTCGGGTATGTCGTGGTAAAATCTCAGGCGTTATCGGAGCAACCTTACAGGAGGTTTCTTTTATGCTCGTCAACGCAGCAGACATGCTCAAGAAGGCCGAGGCCGGCAAGTACGCTCTCGGTGCCTTCAACACCAACAACCTCGAGTGGACCCTGGCTATTCTCCAGGCCGCCGAGGAGGCCAAGTCTCCACTGATCCTTCAGTGCACCGCTGGTGCCGCTAAGTGGATGGGCGGTTTCAAGGTCTGCGCCGACATGGTCAAGGCTGCCGTCGAGGCCACGGGCGTTACCGTCCCCGTCGCCCTTCACCTCGATCACGGTTCTTACGAGGACTGCTTCAAGTGCATCGAGGCCGGCTTCACGTCCATCATGTATGACGGCTCTCACGAGGAGACCTTCCAGCTTAACCTCGACCGCACCAAGGAGCTCGTTGAGCTTGCCCACTCCAAGGGCATGTCCATCGAGGCCGAGGTCGGCGGCATCGGCGGCACCGAGGACGGCGTGACCTCCAACGGCGAGCTCGCTGACCCCGCTGAGTGCAAGCAGATTGCTGACCTGGGCGTCGACTTCCTCGCCTGCGGTATCGGCAACATCCACGGCGTGTATCCCGCCGACTGGGCTGGCCTTTCCTTCGAGCGTCTGGGCGAGATCAAGGCCGAGACCGGCGACCTGCCCCTCGTTCTGCACGGTGGCACCGGCATCCCCGAGGATCAGATCAAGAAGGCCATCTCCCTGGGTATCTCCAAGATCAACGTCAACACCGACCTGCAGCTCGTCTTCGCCAAGGGCGTTCGCGAGTACATCGAGGCTGGCAAGGATCAGCAGGGCAAGGGCTTTGACCCCCGCAAGCTCCTCAAGCCTGGTCGCGACGCCATCGTTGCTCGCACCAAGGAGCTCATGGAGGAGTTTGGCTCCGTCAACAAGGCGTAAGCGTCGCTAAACTTCCCACCGGAAGCCCCGTCTCCCTACGCTGTTTCCTTTGCGCTCACCTGGCTTCGCCAGAAGTCGCGCCAAGGAAACAGTTCCGGGAGACGGGGCTTCCTTCGTTTAACGCCGCAGGGTTACGAGTCTGAATTAAGGTGGCTACTGGCTTCGCTAGAAGTCGCGCGACGGAATCAGCTCCGGGGAAACGGGGCCTCCTTCGTTAACTCGCTACAGGGTTACTGGGCTGAATTCATTTTTTATAGGTACCGTTTATCGGTGTTGAGGGTTCCTTTATTGGGGCTTTCTTTTTATCTCGCTACAATGGGCTTCAAGAGTTCTAATGACTTGGAGTTTGGTATGGCTGTTATTAATGT
Source organism: Collinsella sp. (assembly GCA_018365375.1). Taxonomy (GTDB): domain Bacteria; phylum Actinomycetota; class Coriobacteriia; order Coriobacteriales; family Coriobacteriaceae; genus Collinsella. The sequence continues at coordinate 25,217 of JAGZKE010000023.1, forward strand.
GCTGCCTTCGGATGGGAAGGTTATTGACGAGGGGCCGGTTGGTTGCTCTGTTGATGTTTGCAATGATGACTTCCGTTTTCTAGATATTGGCTTGCCACCCGAGATTCTGCGTTTAAAGGACGCGGGGTATCTTTCGCAGGCTATTGAGGCTTGCGACCGCCTACTTGCCCAAAATCCCGATCCCTCGCTTGCCGCCTGCGTTCGTGCCGAGCGGTATCGCATGCTTGAGACGCCGCTTCATTTTTCGGTGTCGCGCGATCGAGCTATTGCGATGATTCGCGAGGAGTGGCCTGAGTTTACCGAGGAGCAGTTTGACGATCTGATTGATCGCAAGCGTATTGACTGGCGCTTTATCGATGGCGAGCTGTTCGTTCTCGACAACTTCCTCGATTCGCTTCGCGTATATCCCAAAGAGGTTCCCGGCATGCGGCCCGATCCTACGGACGGAATTGCACTGCGCAACGAGATGCTCAAGGAGATGGAGTCGCAAAACGGATTGGCTCGCGTCATTACGCTTAAAGCGTCCTTGTCTGTCCCCGGCGCTCTAGAGGGGGAGACCGTTCACGCTTGGCTTCCCGTTGCCGCCACCTGCCGCCAACAGTCTCAGGTCGAGATTCTCGACATGACGCCGGAGGGTACTGTTGCTCCCGCGAACGCTTCGGCGCGTACCGCCTCGTGGTCTTCTTCGAGTGAGCGCTCATTCTCGGTGACCTATCGTTATCACATCGATGCCGCTTATCGCGATATCTATGGGGGTGCGCTTCCGGCGCATCCGTGTATGGACGCGCCGCTGTCCGAGGATATTTCCGAGGACCGTCCGCACATTGCATTCACGCCGTATCTGCAGCAGCTGACGGCCAGTGTTGTTGACGGACTCGAGGATCCGCTCGATCGCGCTCGTGCTATCTATGATTACCTGACACAGCATATCGACTATCGCTATCAGCCACCGTACCTGCTTTTGGGATCTATTGCCGACGACTGTGCGCATTCGCTCCGCGGCGATTGCGGCGTTATGGCGCTCACGTTTATCACCATGTGCCGCATCGCGGGGGTGCCTGCTCGTTGGCAGAGCGGCCTGTATGTTGCGCCCGATTCGGTGGGGCCGCACGATTGGGCTGAGTTCTATACGCCACAGACCGGTTGGCTTAACGCCGACGTATCGTTTGGTTCCTCGGCACGCAGGATGGGGGAGGAGTGGCGTCGTCGTCACTACTTTGGCAATCTCGATCCGTGGCGTATGGTGGCCAACAATCGATTCCAGGCTGAATTTGTGCCTGCTCTCGATGGTATGCGCGAGGATCCCTATGACAACCAGATGGGCGAGACCTCGGTTGACGGACGTGGATGTCGTAAGCGGGAGATGTTACGCAAGGTTGAGCTTATCGAAATGCTCGAAGTTCCATTTTCGGACTAATCGGTAGAAAGCTGTGATAAACTAACTCACGCATTGCGTGCCCGAGTGGCGGAATTGGCAGACGCAGTGGACTCAAAATCCACCGTTGGCAACAACGTGCGAGTTCGAGTCTCGCCTCGGGCACCATACATGCAAGTGAGCGTTCAAGGGGGTTGCGGCCCCCTTTTTCGTGCCGAACTCGCGTGAGCGCGCGAAGCGTTAAGCAAACAGGCCTGTGGCCTGTTTGTAGCGGAGCGTGGCGAGGGCGCCACGCGCCCGAAGCCCGGGGCTTCGCGAAGCGAAGGCCCTTCGAGTCTCGCCTCGGGCACCATACATACAAGCGAGCGTTCAAGGGGGTCAAGGCCTCTTTTTCGTGTACGTAATGTGATAACGCGCTGTACGTGTTATTATTCGCAAGGCGTTGTTCCCGCAATGCCCTAAAGAGGAACCCGAGGGCTCCCACCTTTTGGCGCCAATGAGCAGCTGACTGGTCATACAACTTAGATTCCCTTCCTCAAATCGAGGAAGTCTATGTGTACGACCTGGTTGTTGAGAAGCGCCGGGTTATTTTTTTATGAATGGAGGTAGGGAAAATAGCTAAGTCTGATGACACCCGCATCAACGACGAGATCACTGCATCTTCGTGCCGTTTGATTGGCGTCGATGGCTCTCAGCTCGGCCTGTTCGCCATCCGCGATGCCCAGCGCGTCGCCGACGACCAGGGTCTCGACCTGGTCGAGATCGCTCCCAACGCGGAGCCGCCGGTCTGCAAGGTCATGGACTACGGTAAGTTCAAGTACCAGCAGGCCATGAAGGCCAAGGCTGCTCGTAAGAACCAGTCCAAGGTCGAGGTCAAGGAAATGAAGTTCCGACCCAAGATCGACGTTGGCGACTATGAGACCAAGAAGGGCCACGTTCTGCGTTTCCTCAAGAAGGGCGCACGCGTTAAGATCACCATCATGTTCCGCGGCCGTGAGATGGCTCACCCGGAGCAGGGCCTTAACGTTCTCGAGCGCCTCGCCGAGGATCTCAAGCCTTACGCTACGGTCGAGTCCAAGCCTAAGATGGAAGGCCGTAACATGCTTATGCTGCTCGCCCCGATTAAGGGCGCCTTCGATGAGGATAAAGCGGCAAGCGATACCAAGTAACTAGTGTTCTGTAACCGATTAAGGAGTATTTCATGCCTAAGATGAAGTCCCACAGCGGCACCAAGAAGCGTTTCCGCAAGACTGGTACCGGCAAGCTTATGCGCGCCAAGGCTTTCAAGAGCCACATCCTGAGCAAGAAGTCCACCAAGCGTAAGCGTGGCTTCCGTCAGGAGACCGAGATCGCCGCTGCCGACCGCAAGGTCATCAAGTCGCGTCTCGCCTAAGTTCGCGTTCCCGTTTTTCGTTTTACCGTCTAGGAGTTGATAGAACATGGCACGTATTAAGCGCGCTGTTGCCGCCAAGAAGAAGCGCCGTACCGTTATGCACCGTGCGAAGGGTTACTACGGTGCCGCTTCGCGTACTTACAAGCATGCTAAAGAGCAGGTCCAGCACTCCCTGCAGTATCAGTATCGTGATCGCCGCAACAAGAAGCGCGAGATCCGTTCTCTTTGGATCACTCGTATCAACGCTGCTGCTCGCCTGAACGACATCTCTTACTCTCAGTTCATGCACGGCCTGAAGGTTGCCGGCATCGAGCTCGACCGCAAGGTCCTGGCTCAGATGGCTTACGAGGACATCGAGTCCTTCAACGAGCTGGCTACCATCGCCAAGAAGGCTCTCGAGGCCTAATAGATTCTCTTGAATCGCTAGGGGAGTGTCGCGTTGTGCGCGGCGCTCCCTCTTTTTATCTGAAGCGCTGGTTTATATAGCAAAAGCGCGGGTAGATAGACACTTACAGGTGACCGATCTTTATATATCTCTTAACCGAAGGGTCATCATCTGATACGTGCAGTATTTCTGCACCAGCCTTTCTATGACTTATATAGGAAGCAATGTATTGTGTAGGACTTGTGAAGAGTGGAATTGACGTCCCACAGGGCTTCGCGGTCTGGCAATATATCTCCTTGCCGCGCGGCCCGGTGGAACCGGATGAGCCGCAAAGCGTGCACCTTGAGAACCGGATACTGCGAGGATGGACACTTC
>JAGZKE010000024.1:0-28594 GCA_018365375.1 Collinsella sp.
GGTAACCCGCCCGCAGCAAGCGATCGTTCGATTTGGAGGAAATCTTATGCGTACGATCACCGAGTCCGAGTCCACTCCCAAGGCCGACGGCTTCTTCATGCCCGCCGAGTTCGCTCCGCAGGATCGCGTGTGGATGGGCTGGCCCCACCGCACCGACACCTGGGCCCATGGCGCCAAGCCGGCCCAGAAGCAGTATGCTGCCATCGCTCGCGCCATCGCCGAGTTCACCCCGGTCTATATGTGCGCTAACCAGGTCGACTATGCCAACTGCAAGGCCGTCTTTGAGAACGACGAGAACGTCACCGTTATCGAGATGACCACCGACGACGCCTGGTTCCGCGACACCGCTGCCACCTATGTCATCAACGGCAAGGGCGAGAAGCGCGCCAACCACTGGCACTTCAACGCCTACGGCGGCCTCGTCGACGGCCTCTATTTCCCGTGGGACAAGGACGAGCAGATCGCCCTCAAGATGGCCGAGCTCTCCGGCTGCCGCCGCTATCGTCCCGATGACATGATCCTCGAGGGCGGCTCCATCACCGTCGACGGCGAGGGCACCCTCGTCGTGACCGACCAGTGCCTGCTCTCCCCCGGCCGCACCTGCTCCGCGGTGCTCGAGGAGGAAGAGGATCCCGAGTCCATCTGGCCCAAGTTCCACAAGAAGTTTGAGCCCTGGAGCGAGGAGCTTCGCGCCTACATGGACGAGCACCTCAAGGATTACCTGGGTGTCGAGAAGGTCATCTGGGTCAAGGAGGGCATCGACCCCGAGGAGACCAACGGCCACATCGACGACGTCGCCACGTTCATCGCCCCGGGCGTCATGGCCTGCATCTGGACCGACGATCCCGAGTACCCGTTCTACGAGCAGTGCCACGCCGCCTACGAGACCCTCTCCAACGCCGTCGACGCCAAGGGCCGCAAGATGAAGGTCTACAAGCTCTGCATGCCCGTGAACCCGCTGTTCATGGACCAGGCCTCCTGCGACACCATCGACGCCGACGAGAACGCCGAGCCGCGCGTCCCCGACGAGCCGCTGATCGCCTCTTACATGAACTACCTGGTCACCAACCACGGCGTTATCGTCCCGCAGTACGGCGACGAGAACGACCAGCTGGCCGTCGACACGCTCCAGAAGATCTACGACGAGGTCTGGGGCGAGGGCGTCTACAAGTGCGTCGGCGTTCAGTCCGAGCAGGTCGTCTTCGGCGGCGGCAACATCCACTGCATTACGCAGCAGGAGCCGTCCGCTTAACTCAGACACGCCACCTTGGCGTTCACTCGTCGCTTACGTAGCGTCAGTACGCTACGCTCCTCGTTCGCGCCAATCTGGCGCACCTGAGCACGCCGAGTAAACGTCTGGCTCTTCGAGGCACCCCATCTCGCCGCTCAAACCGTCGCTCGCGTACCAAAGTACGCTTCGCTCTTCTTTCGCGGCGACCTGGGGCACCTCGAAAACCCAGCCGGTCAAGCGGACAGGGGCTATCTGATTGGTCGGCTGGGTTTTTCTTTGGGCACTCCGTTGCCTCCACATCGGAGTGCCCTTTTCTTTGATTGAGTACGCGTCTGGCCTGGGATTTTTTGCGGGTTAGGCCAATTGTTCGCTTGAATATCTCAGGTCAGACGCGTACCCAATTGTCGAAAGTTCCCGGTCGCAAACGCGGCCGTTTTGATCGGAGTATCTATGTACCAGCGTATCGTCATCTACACGCGCCTGTTCCGCGAGCGCTGGTCCAACAATTGCATCCTCTCTTCTCTTTGGGATGGCACCTGCACCGGTGACGCGGCCTGCAACCCTACCTTGGGCTGCGCCTTCGGTACAGATGCCATCCTTTTTGCTGTAGGGGGAGCGTGCCATGGTAGGTAAAAAGTTCTCCCTGTTCGAGGTCATCCTCTCGGTTATCTGCGTTGTCTTTACCATCGAGGCGGCTGCTCCGGCATCTGCCATGGGTAACGTGCAGTTCTTCTGGTGGATCTTCCTCATCATTACGTTTTTGCTTCCCTATGGTCTGGTGGTGGCCGAGCTCGGTACGGCGTTCGATTCCGAGGGCGGCCTGTACGACTGGGTGCGCCTGGGCTTGGGCGACCGTTGGGGCGCCCGCTGCTCCTGGTGCTATTGGGTCAACTTTCCGCTGTGGGTGGCAAGCATCGCTTGCATGTTTCCCAGTGTCATCAATGCGGTATGGGGCATCGAATTTTCGCTCGGGGTCCGAATTGCCATCGAGCTTGCCTTTGTGTGGGGCGTCACAGTCATGGCGATGCACCCGGTGGCCGAGGCCGATTGGGTCATGGACGGCGGCGCCGTCATCAAGGTGCTCATTACCGCCGTGGTGGGAATCGTCGGCATCTGGTTTGCCCGCAATAACGGCTTTGCCAACGATATGTCGTTTAAGAGCTTTGTCCCCGATCTGGGAGACACTAACTCACTGACGTATCTTTCGATCATCCTATTCAACTTTATGGGCTTTGAGGTAGTCGCGACCTTTGCCAGCACGATGAAGAACCCGTCGCGCGATATCCCCAAGGCGGTTATCGCTGGTGGCGTTGCCATCGCGGCGATCTACATCGTCTGCGGCATCGGTATTGGAGCCGCGGTTCCCACCGAGCAGCTTTCGCTCGATTCGGGCATTGTGGACGCGGTTGCCGCCATGGTGGGGCGCAGCCACCCGCTGACGATGATTGTGGCCATGGCCTTTTTGGTGACGCTGTTCGCCAACATGATCTGCTGGAGTTTTGGCGTCAACAACGTTGCGAGCTATGCCGCGCGCCATGGCAACATGCCGCGTCCCTTTGCGCTGGTGTCCAAGAAGACCGGCATGCCCAACGGCTCGGCACTCATTAACGGTTGTTTTGCCAGCCTTGTTCTGCTGCTCCAGATTCCGTTGGGCGAGGGCTCCGACGTCTTTTGGGTTTTCTTCTCGATGAACGTCGTCTTCCTGCTTATGAGCTATATCCCGATGTTCCCGGCGTTTTGGCGTCTGCGCAAATACGACGGTCGCCCGCGTGTGTTCCGTGCGCCCTTCGAGGGCAAGGCGCTCGCGGTGGCACTTGCGATTCCCGTGGCAGAGCTCGTGCTTTCGATTGTCGCTACGATTGTGCCGCTCAACAGCTCACCCACCGAGATGGCAAAGTTGCCAATCCTCGTGGGCGTGGTGATCGGAGTGTTGCTGGGCGAGGTTTCGCGCCTCATATCGCGCCGCGGCCGCAGTGTCGATAATCCCGGCGTTGGCGCAGGGGGGACAGGTCGCTTTGCACCAAAACAGTAATGCTGCGAGCTGCGCGGCGCTTGCTGCATCTTGGATTACTGCTCGCGGTGCTCAGGATTAGAAGTGAGCTTAGGCGCAAAGTAGGGGATGTGGCCCAGGTAAGGGCAGCTGTCCGTACGTTCGTCGACAACACAGGGGACATCGTCGTAGGTGAGTGAGTCGTTCAGGCGGGCGATGGCCTTGGCGGCAGGAGTGACGAGCATTTTGAGCGGTGCGATAGGCGCCATGGCATCTCCTTTCTTGCATGCGACCCGTGTTTTGGCGCGAATGTATACGCCGCAAGTCTAGCATCCCGCCGGGAGGAGCTCCAAACCACCACAAAGGTGATGGGCAGATGCAAGTGAGTAGACTTTTTTGAACCTGCCAAGCACATCGCGATAAATGATCGATAAAACCGCAGGTCAGAGCTGTGGTATTATGGGGCGTGCTTGGCCTCCTGCAAAAAGCCTACTCACTTGGTTTTTCTGCTAGAAGATCGCCACGAGAGAAAGCAGCTTTCTCGTGGCGGCTGGCGTTTGCCCAGATAAAACCTACCAAAATAAACCTGTCCCTTTTTGGCAGGTGGTTTTAGCTGAACGGCGGGCTGTGCGGCTTGGGCGTGCGGGCTCACAATCTGGGGAAACCGAACAGATTGGGGGCTTGTATGATCGATTCGAAGGGAAACGTGCGACCCGAGGGCATGTTTAACAGAGCGAGCCTGGCCCCCGAAGCCCGGCGCGCATACGATACGCGAGGGGTAGTCATTGGGGACGTTCTTAAACGACTAGTCAAACAAGAACGTCCCCAACGATTACCCAAAAGGAGCGTCTCCAAGTGCCAGCTCTGGCAACGATGCAGGTCGAAAAACGTCAGCGAAAACCCGCCAGAGCGAGCAAGGTGCCTTGAAGCGAGGCGGCATTGACCTTTTGGTCATGCCGTCGAAGCTGAAAGGCAGATTGCCGTTCTGGCGGGTTTGCAGCGTCGAGCAGTTACGCGGTTTGGTAAAACCGCGTAACTAAATACGTTCCGCGATCTCGTGAATGAGGTAGTCGGTCTTTTCCCAGCCCAGGCACGGGTCGGTGATGGACTTGCCAAAGACGCCGCCATCGACCGGCTGATTGCCGTCCTCCAGGTAAGACTCGATCATAAAGCCTTTGACCAGCTTGGAGATGGACTCGTTGCGGCGGCAGCTGTCGAGCACCTCCTTGCAAATGCGGCACTGCTCCAGCGGACGCTTGCCCGAGTTGTCGTGGTTGCAGTCGATGACCGCTGCCGGATTGGCATAGCCGGCGTGCTCGGTATAGCGCTCGGCCAGGCGCTCCAGGTGCTCGTAGTGGTAATTGGGGTAGGTGCGACCGTCGAGACCGATGTAGCCACGCATAACGGCGTGTGCGAGCGGATTGCCGTCGCACTCGACCTCCCAGTTGCGGAAGATGAAGCTCTGGTGCGCCTGCGCAGCGTAAATGGAGTTGAGCATAACGGTGGTGGAACCGGCGGTGGGATTCTTCATGCCGACGGGTACCGAAATGCCGCTCGACACCAGGCGATGCTCCTGGTTTTCGACCGAGCGTGCGCCCACGGCAACATAGCTCAGCAGGTCAACGAGGTACTGGTAGTTGGACGGATAGAGCATCTCGTCGGCGGTGAAGAAGCCCGTTTCCTCAATAACGCGCAGGTGCATATGGCGGATGGCCTTGACGCCCTCGAGCAGGTCGTCGGGAGCCTCGGGGTTGGGGTTGTGCAGAAGACCCTTGTAGCCGGTGCCCTTGGTGCGCGGCTTATTGGTGTAGACGCGCGGAATGATGATGAGCTTGTCCTTGACCTCTTCGGCGGTCTTGGCCAGTCGGTTCATATACTCGAGCACCGAATCCTCGCGGTCGGCAGAGCACGGGCCGATGATGAGCACCTTACGTGCGTCCTCGCCGGTAAAGACTTTGGCGACCTCGGCGTCAAATGCCTGCTTTTTGGCGGTAAGCTCGGCAGAAAGTGGCATTTCCTCGCGGATCTCCATGGGGATCGGCAGCCTGCGTTTGAATTCCATGGCCATAGGGGTCTCCTCAATCTATAGAAAGAGCAATAAGCGTATTGTCGAATGCTCGGCATTATCCGCTGTCGCACGCTAAAGTGCAAGCCCTTGTCACCCCGAAACCTACCAAAAAGGGACAGGTTTATTTTGGCAGGTTTTATCTGGGTAAACGTCGGCGGATGCCGGGAGGGAGCGGCGCCGCGCGGGACCCTAAGGCTGTTGTCAGTTCCCCAGGAAATACCCTGTGGGCAAAAAATGCCAAATATGAGTACGGTTGCTATCTTAGTAGCATATTGCCTTCGCAAAATAATAGACATAACAGCAAAATATGTTTATTAACGCAAACACATATAAGTCCGCTATAGGGCTGTTTGATCAATTTAGGGACGCGTGTAAGCCGTGAAAACGGCATTTGGGGCTGTTTTGGCTGTTACTAAAAAGGTAACAGTACTCATATTTGCCCTTTTTTGCCCACGGGGTCTGGAAAGCGCCGTCAATGAGGTCTCAGGAAAAGCGTTTCGAGGCTCGAAGGACACAAAACGGGGGCGCAGGTTGTCCTGCGCCCCCGTTCTCGGGCGTCATCATTTCTCTGCGGCCGTATCTATGCCGCCTCGTCGAACTGCGAGTTGTACAGGTCGGCGTAGAAGCCGCCCTGGGCGAGCAACTCGTCGTGCGTGCCCTTCTCGACGATGTCGCCGTCGCGGATCACCAAGATCACGTCGGCGTTGCGGATCGTGGACAGGCGGTGCGCGATGACAAAGCTCGTGCGGCCCTGCATTAGCGCATCCATGGCACGCTGAATAAGCTCCTCGGTACGAGTGTCAACGTTGGAGGTCGCCTCGTCCAAAATCAGCGCCGGACGGTCGGCCAAAATGGCACGGGCGATGGTCACGAGCTGGCGCTGACCCTGCGACAGGTTGGTGCCCTCCTCATTGATCATAAAGTCGTAGCCGCCGGCGAGCGTATGAATAAAGTGGTCGCAGCGTGCAGCGCGTGCGGCGGCTTCGACCTCGGCATCGCTCGCGTCGGGACGTCCGTAGCGGATGTTCTCGCGGATGGTGCCGTTAAACAGCCAGGTGTCCTGCAGCACCATGGCAAACTCGCCGCGCAGCGCCGCGCGGTCCCAGTCGCGCACGTCGACACCCTCGACGCGCAGCGAACCGCCGTCCACGTCGTAAAAGCGCTGCAGCAGCTTGATGAGCGTGGTCTTGCCGGCGCCGGTGGGGCCGACGATGGCGATGGTCTGACCGGGCTTAGCCTCGCAGCTAAAGTCGTGGATGATGGTCTTGTCGGGCGTGTAGCCAAACTTGACATGGTCGAACTCCACGTGACCGGGGCGCTTCTCGGGGATCTGCGCGTCGGTCTTTTGCTCCTCCTCGGGCGCGGCCAGGAACTCAAAGACGCGCTCGGTGGCAGCGGCCATCGACTGCATCGTGTTGCTCACGTTGCCCAGCTGCTGCACGGGCTGCGTAAAGTTGCGAACGTACTGGATAAAGCTCTGGATGTCGCCGGGCGTGGCATTGCCGGTCAGCGCGAGCTGCGCACCCACGACGACGACGCCCACGTAGCCCATGTTACCCACCAAGCTCATAAGCGGCATCATCAGGCCCGACAGGAACTGCGAGCGCCAGCCGCTAATAAAGAGGCGGTCGTTTTGGCGGTCGAACTCCTCGATCGAAGCCTCGGCGCGGTCGAACACCTGAATGACGTTCTGGCCGGCAAAATCCTCCTCGATAATGCCGTTGACGGTGCCCAGTACCTGCTGCTGCTCGCGGAAGTACGGCTGCGAGAAGTGAATCATCACCATCAAGATAATCGCGGCGGCCGGCAGCGTGAGCACGGTGACGCCGGTGAGCGGCAGGCTGATCGACAACATCATGACGAGCACGCCGATAATCTGCGTGACGGACGTAATAAGCTGCGTCACGCTCTGGTTGAGCGACTGGCCGAGCGTATCGACGTCGTTGGTGATGCGGCTGAGTACGTCTCCCTTGCTGTGGCCGTTGAAGTAACTCATCGGCACGACGGCAATCTTGGCGGCGATTTCCTTGCGCATGCGGTAGCAGATCTTTTGCGTGACGCCAGTCATGAGCCAGCCCTGGACCAGGCTGCAGACAGAGCTCGCCAGATACAGGCAGAGCAAAAAACCGAGCGTCTTGGCGATCCAGTCAAAGTCAACGTCGCCGGTGCCGTTGACCTTGGCGACCAGGCCTTCGAACAGCTTGGTCGTAACCTGGCCGAGCACCTTGGGTCCCACAATGTTAAAGATGACCGAGCACACGGCAAAGGCGACGGCGGCAAACACGGCAATCTTGTGCTGGCCGATATAGCCGAGCAGCTGCCTCATGGTGCCCTTAAAGTCCTTGGCCTTTTCGCCGCGACGCATGCCGCCCATGCGGCCCATGGGACCACGCTGGCGGGTGGGCTTGGGAATCTGAGTCTTGGTCTCGTCTGCCATTAGCGCTCGCCTCCTTCCATGACGGCTGCAATTTCTTCTTGGGTAAGCCCCAGCTCCTCGGCGGAAAGCTGCGACTGTGCGATCTCCAGATACGCCGGGCAGCTGCGCAGCAGCTCCTCGTGCGTGCCGGTGCCCACTACGTGGCCGTCGTCGAGCACGATGATCTGGTCGGCGTGCATGATGGTCGCGATGCGCTGGGCCACGACCACGAGCGCGGCGTCGGTAACGTTTTTGGCCAGCTCCTCGCGTAGGCGCGCGTCGGTCTTGTAGTCGAGGGCACTAAACGAGTCATCGAACACCACGACCTCGGGCTTTTTGGCCAACGCGCGGGCGATGGCCAGACGCTGGCGCTGACCACCCGAAACATTGGAGCCGCCCTGGCTGATAGGGGAGTCGTACCCGTCCTCGCGCTCGGCGATAAAGTCCTCCGCCTGGGCGACGCGTGCCGCCTGGCGCATATCCTCGTCACTCACCATATCGCCGGCAAACTTGAGGTTGCTCTCGACGGTGCCCGAGAACAGACGCCCCTGCTGCGGGATGTAACCAATGCGGCGGCGCAGCTCGGAAAGGGTCATGTCGCGCACGTCGATGCCGTCGAGCGAAATGCTGCCGCCCGTGACGTCGTACAGGCGCGGAATCAGCTGTACGAGCGTGGACTTGCCCGAGCCCGTGGAGCCAATGATGCCGAGCATCTGACCGGCATGCGTGGTGAAGTTCACACCGCTAATGACGTCGGCGCGGGCATCGGGGTACTGGAAGCTCACGTCGCGGAAGGTGAGCTCACCGCGCGGCGAGCTGGCCGCGGGCAGTTTGGGCGAGGCAGGGTCGTTGATGCTCGTGGGGCAGGTGATGACCTCATCTACGCGCTCGGCTGCGACCTCGGCACGGGGCAGGATGACCGAAACCATGGTGAGGATCATAAACGCCATGACGATCTGCATGGTGTAGGAGATAAACGCCATCATGTTGCCGACCTGCATCACGCCGTCGGACACGCCCTGCGCGCCAAACCAGACGATAAGCACGGTGATGCAGTTCATGACGAGCATCATGAGCGGCATCATAAAGCTCATGGCTCGGTTGGTGTAGAGCTGCGTGGTCATCAGGTCGAGCGACGCCTTGTCAAAACGTTCGAGCTCATGTTCCTCGCGGTTGAACGAGCGGATGGGCATAAGGCCGTCGAGCAGCTCGCGGGCGGTAAGGTTCACGCGGTCAACAAAGCTTTGCATCTTTTTGAACTTGGGCATGGTGAGGCCCATAAGCACGCCGACGACGGCCGAGACCGCGATGATGGCAACGGCGATGGTCCACTCCAGGCCGGTATGGTTGGCCAGGACGCGCATGACGGCGACGATGCCCATGACGGGGGCCATCAGACACATGCGGATAAACAGAGTTGCGGCCATCTGGATCTGCTGAATGTCGTTGGTGCAGCGGGTGATGAGCGAGGCCTGGCTAAACTTGCCCACCTCGGCCGGCGAGAAGTGCATAACCTTGTTGAAGGTCTCGCGGCGCAGGTCGCGGGCGATGGAGCAGGCGGTGCGCGAAGCCACGGCACCGGTCAGGATGGTGGCGACGAGCGACACGAGGCACAGTCCAAACATCGTGGTCGCCATGCGGCTCAGGTAGGCGTTCTGCACGTCGGCGGGGTCGATGCCCTGTGCCTTGTACTCGTCCTGTACATAGCTCACGGCGCGCTGGGTGACGATGGAGCCCGACATGGAGCCCATTTTGTCCGCCATTTGGTTGGCGCCCTCGACGAGCTTGCTTTGGTCTACCAGACCGCCCTCGACACCCAGGCGCAGGCTCTTCATAGTGATCTTACCGCCGTCGGCATCAATCTGCTTTTGCATGTTCTGCGCCGCCGCGGCCTTCTGCTGCATCTCGGCGAGCTGCTCGGGCGTCATCGCTGCCATTTGCTCGGGGGTGGGCATGGCCTGGGCAGCGTTGTTGTCTTTCTCGCTGGACGAGCCCATCATGTCGCCCATGGAGTTGGCGTCAATGCCCTGGTTGAGCGAAAGGACGACAGTTTCGGGCAGGCTCATAATGTCGGCAATCTTGCCTCCATCGGCACGTTCTTCCTCGGTGCCCTTGTACGTTCGAATGCCGTTTTTGTCTGCCTTGCCAAACGCAGCCTCTACCGTCTTGGCGTCTTTGGTGCTCATAAAGAGCTCAAGGTCATCGAGCGATTCGGCGCGAATGGTGTCGGGCACGGGCGAGGCGATGCCGCCTTGCTGCACGCCCACGTCGACGATGTCGCTCATATAGGTAGGCAGTGCCAGATCGGCGTTGCAGCTGATTACGATAAGTACGATAGCTGCGAACAGTGCCAGGATATGTTTTTTAAAGAGCTTGAGAATCCTCACTCGGCATCTCTCCTTTCTTGATTGCGGTCGATAATTTCGTTGGCACGTCTAAGAAGGCGCACCATCTCTTGGGTATCTGTTTCGCCAAGCTGCTCGAGGAAGGCCGCGGTGCGGTCCTCGAATTCCCGACGTTTGATTTCGATAACCTGGAATCCTTTGTCGGTCACCGTGACGTGTACGCGACGACGGTCGGTCTTTGAGCGCTCGCGCTCGACCCAGCCCTTGGCCTCGAGGGCGCGCAGGATATTGGCGATGCGGGCGCTCGAGACCCAGGCGCGATCAGCGAGTTCGCTCGGCGTGAGCGAGCCGCCGGCGCGCATGAGGGCGCGCATGACGGCCATCTCGCCGCCGAGGGCTTTGTCCGCAAAACGCGAAATGCGCTGATGCATGCTGCCGAACTCGGTAAGGAGCTGACGCCCAAGTTCACGGAAATCGGTATCTTCCACCGAAAACCCCTAACACTAGAAACTATTTTCGGTGAAAGATGATACCCTTGCACGCGTGCCCTATGCGGTAGATTTTGGGACATGTCTAGAAAACTACCTTTAGGCGACCTCCGTACACCGTCGGTGCCAGCAAAGTTAGGGGCAGATCGTTAGGCATGTTCCAAAGTCTACTCAGAGGCACTTTACCCTGCTAAAGCTGGCATAACAGCTAGAGTGATGGACGTATAAAGGCAAGGAAAAATACCAAACAAATCGGTGAACGGTAGTTGTTTGCGCTCGCATTTCCTGCGGGTTTGTAAAAAACGCTCTTATGATATAAAAAAAGAAACATATAACAGCCCAGATGGAGAGGGTGGCTATGTTATCCTTCTCAGACGGGTGAAATCTTGGGTTTTGGGTTGTAGTTCCAAGGTGGACAAACGTTTTTCCTGCACCAACGTGTGGTGAAGAACGGAAGAAGCCGGTAGTGCAAGCCGAAAATTCAAGAATTCAATAAGCAGCGGTGTGAGAGAGCGCCGCATTACACGTAACTAGGAGCGTGGTTACACAATGCAGGAGGCATGGGAAGGCTTCAAGGAAGGTATCTGGACGGGAGAGGTTGACGTCCGAGACTTCATCCAGAAGAACTACACCCCCTACGAGGGCGATGAGTCGTTCCTCGTAGGTCCGACCGAGCGTACCAAGGAGCTGTGGGGCGAGGTTCTCGACCTGCTGCTTAAGGAGCGCGAGCAGGGTGGTGTCCTCGATATGGACACCAAGACCGTCACGGGTATCGTGAGCCACCCCGCTGGCTACATCGATAATGCCCATCGCGACAAGGAGACCATTGTTGGCCTCCAGACCGACAAGCCGCTCAAGCGCGCGCTGCACGTCAACGGTGGTATCCGCATCGCTTGCCAGGCTGCCAGCCAGCACGGCTACAAGGTCGACGAGAACGTTGTTGAGCGCTACACCTTCGAGCGCAAGACCCACAACGCTGGCGTCTTCGATGTTTACACCCCCGAGATGCGTGCTTGCCGCTCGGCTCACATCATCACCGGTCTGCCCGATGGCTATGGCCGCGGCCGCATCATCGGCGACTACCGTCGTGTTGCCCTGTACGGCGTCGACTACCTGATCAAGGACAAGGAGGCCCAGAAGGCTTCCACTCCGACGGTCATGACCGCCGACAACATCCGCGATCGCGAGGAGCTGCAGGAGCAGATCCGCGCCCTCGGCGAGCTCAAGATGATGGCCGAGACCTATGGTTTCGATATTTCCAACCCTGCTACCAACACGCAGGAGGCCATCCAGTGGATGTACTTCGCCTACCTTGCTGCCGTCAAGGAGCAGAACGGCGCCGCTATGTCCATCGGCCGTACCTCTACGTTCATCGACATCTATGCTGAGCGCGACCTTGCCAACGGTACCTTCACCGAGGAGCAGATCCAGGAGTTCGTGGATCACTTCATCATGAAGCTTCGCATGGTCAAGTTTGCCCGTACCCCCGAGTACCAGGCCCTGTTCACCGGCGACCCGCAGTGGGTCACCGAGTCCATCGGCGGCATGGGTGTCGACGGCCGTACGCTCGTTACCAAGATGAGCTACCGCTACCTGCACACGCTCGAGAACATGGGCACCAGCCCCGAGCCCAACATGACCGTTCTGTGGTCGACCCGTCTGCCCGAGAACTTCAAGAAGTTCTGCGCCAAGACTTCTGTCGCTAGCTCCTCGATCCAGTACGAGAACGACGACCTCATGCGCGTCTATCATGGCGACGACTACGGCATCGCCTGCTGCGTGTCCTCCATGCGCATCGGCAAGGAGATGCAGTTCTTCGGCGCTCGCGCCAACCTGGCCAAGTGCCTGCTGTACGCACTCAACGGCGGTGTTGACGAGGTCTCCAAGAAGCAGGTCGGCCCCAAGTATCGCGCCGTCGAGGGCGATACGCTCGATTACGACGACGTTGTGGCCAAGTACAACGACATGATGAAGTGGCTCGCTGGCGTGTACGTCAACTCGCTGAACATCATTCACTACATGCACGACAAGTATTGCTACGAGCGCATCCAGATGGCTCTGCACGACAAGCACGTGCACCGCTGGTTCGCTACGGGCATCGCTGGCCTTTCCGTCGTGGCTGACTCCCTGTCCGCCATCAAGTACGCCAAGGTCCACCCCGTCCGTGATGAGAACGGCATCATCGTCGACTTCGAGACCGAGGGCGAGTTCCCCAAGTACGGTAACGACGACGACCGCGTCGACCAGATCGCTCACGACGTTGTGCACCAGTTCATGGAGTACATCCGCATGAACGATACCTACCGCAACTCCGTGCCTACGACCTCGGTTCTGACCATTACCTCCAACGTCGTGTACGGTAAGAAGACCGGCTCCACGCCCGACGGCCGCAAGGCTGGCCAGCCGTTCGCCCCGGGTGCTAACCCCATGCACAAGCGCGATAGCCACGGCGCCATCGCTTCGCTGTCTTCGGTTTCCAAGCTCCCGTTCCGCGATGCTCAGGACGGCATCTCCAACACCTTCTCCATCATCCCGAGTGCGCTCGGCAAGGAGGACCAGGTGTTCTTTGGCGATATCGACCTTGATCAGCTGGGCGAGTAACTATTGTTAGTGCTATACTAACAATAACGATTACTGATTAGCGCGCCGGTTTCGGCCGGCGCCTATTAATCGAAGGAGACACATTATGAAGGTTTCTGAAGTTTCCGAGACCCAGGCCGATAACCTGGTCCACATGCTCGACGCTTACGCCGAGAAGGGTGGCCACCACCTGAACATCAACGTCTTCAACCGTGAGACGCTGCTCGACGCTCAGGCTCACCCCGAGAAGTACCCGCAGCTGACCATCCGCGTTTCCGGCTATGCCGTGAACTTCCACACGCTCACCAAGGAGCAGCAGGACGAGGTCATTGCGCGTACCTTCCACGACAAGTTCTAAAGGGACTCAACTCCCGCAGGATCGCCGGGGCTGTTTGGGCTATCTCCCAAAACGTCCTCGGACATGCAAAGAGGCTCGCTGCGCACTTCGTGCGGCGAGCCTCTTTGCGTCCTGCGGAATGTTTTGGGAGGTAGTCCAAACAGCCCCGGCTGGGGTCCTGTGTAGTCACCCTTTAGGCGGAACTCTCCTAATTATTTGGATGAGTCGTTTACTTACTTGTACTGTTACCGTCTTCCCGCTCTTGTTGGGGTATGCTTTGTTCGTATGTAAACGTATGACATGTTGATGGGGGAGGGTGCTATGGCTCGCGAGAGTGCTCGTTCTAAGGATACGGCTAAGCCTGGCATCAAGGAAGTTGCGGCGGTGGCGGGGGTTTCGCCTACTACGGTATCTCGTGTGCTTAATAATCGTGGCTATATTAGCCAAGAGACCCGCGATAAGGTCCATGCCGCGATGAAGCGCATCAACTATACGCCCAACGATATCGCTCGTGCCATGCTCAACGGTCGCCTGAATCTTATCGGTATGATCGTCCCCTATGTCAGCAGTCCGTTTCATGCCCAAGTGGTTCAAGTCATTGAGCATACCCTGGCCGAAAACGGTTTTAAGATGCTGCTGTGCAATAGCGCCAATCGACCCGAGCTTGAGCGCTCTTATATCGACATGCTTCGACGCAATATGGTTGATGGCGTCATCGTCAACTCGCTTAATATCGGTGCCGAGGCGTATGCCGAGATGGGCTTGAGTCTGGTTGGTATCGACTGCGACCTTGGCGAGGCCTCTGTTCAGATTGCGAGCGACAGCTATGGCATCGGCGAACTTGCCACGCGTCGCCTGATTGATGACGGGTGTTCGCGCATCTTGTGCCTGCGCAACAATAGCCGCATGCGCATGCCTGCCAATAAGCGTACCGATGCCTACCACGATGTTGTGGAGCAGGCCGGTTTGCCCGCGCTTGTCCGTGAGGTCGAGTTCGTTAAGTCCGATGACGAAAAGAGTGCGGTCGTTGCGAAGATCCTCGATGAGAACCCCGATATTGACGGCATCTTTGCGGGAGACGACACGATGGCGGCTATCTGTCTTAACGTGATGAAGCAGCGCGGCTTGAGCGCTCCGGACGATATTAAGGTCGTGGGCGCGGATGGCGCCCGCCGCACTATGACGTTTATGCCTGACTTAACAACCGTTCGTCAAGATATCGATCGCATCGGAGAGCTCGCGGCGCAATCCATCATCGCTCTTGTTAACGGTGAAAAGCCCGAATCGAATACCAAGCTCCCCGTTGAACTCATTGAGGGCAAAACCGCGTAGTTCATCCCGTGCCAAAAGAATTCCTCAAACGCCTCTGATGACCGTTCGCCGGCATATGTCAACCGTTTGCCGACGACTGGAACTGCGAAAAGACGTATTGGTGTGAAAACGTTTGACATATGAAAACGATTGACATATCTTGCAGTTGTACCGAGTTAGTATCACGTGGGAAGGAAGTCTCGGATGCACAAGGTGTATTACCAGCCTGAGGGAATTTGGGTGGGCGACATCATGCCGTACGGCGAGGACGGCACGTTCTATCTCTATCATCAGCGTGACACGCGAAACCCCGGACCTTTCGGAGAGCCGTTTGGCTGGGCACTCGCGACAACCAAGGACTTCGTCAATTACAAAGACTTTGGCGAGAGCCTTGAGCGTGGCGGCGACGAGGAAGTCGACCAGTATGTTTATGCCGGCACGGTGTTTAAGGTGGGCGACAAGTACCATGCGCTCTACACTGGTTGCAATCGCGATAAGGTCAAGGCACGCTTGATGAAGCAGGTTCTTCTTCACGCAACGAGTGACGACGCCGTCAAGTGGGAGAAGAACATCGCCGAGACGCTGCTTCCGCCCCAGGAGGGTTACGATGACCGCAACTGGCGCGATCCCTTTGTGCTTTGGGATGAGGAGAACGAAGAGTACATGCTCATCCTCGGCACGCGTGTGGGCGAGGACAAGCGTCTGATGACCGGTCGTCTGGTCAAGTTCACCTCCAAGGACCTGGATACCTGGGAGTTCCAGGGCGACTGGTGGAATCCGGGCCTGTACACCATGTTCGAGATGCCTGATCTCTTTAAGATGGGCGACTGGTGGTATCTGGTGTTCTCCGAGTACAGTGATGGCAACAAGACCCGTTACCGCATGTCTCGCTCTATCAACGGTCCTTGGATCACTCCTGCGGACGATTCCTTCGATGGCCGCGCGTACTATGCCGCGCGTACCGCATTTGACGGCGAGCGCCGCGTTCTCTTTGGTTGGGTTCCTACGCGTGACGAGGGCGGCGACCCCAGCTCTTACCTGTGGGGTGGCACCTTTATGCCCCTCGAGATCGTTCAGCGTGCCGACGGAACGCTCGGCACCAAGCTTCCTGACAGCATGCTTGGCGCCTTTGGCGAGGCTAAGGCAGTCGAGGCCTTTGAGCTCTCCTGCGAGTCGGGCAAGGTCGAGCAGGTGCTCGCCGCGGATGCCGGTTCCACCTATATGCTCGATGCCGACATCGAGCTCGCCGGTGACGCTGCCGGCTTCTCGGTGAAGCTTGCCGAGGACGCCGAGTCCGGTCTTGCCTATGAGTTCCGCGCCAACCTGCGTGAGGGCAGGCTCGAGTTTACGGCGGCCCCCCAGTATCCGTGGTTCCAGGTCAACAACATGGGCCTCGAGCGTCCGTTGTTCTTTAAGGGCGAGGGCACTCACCATGTGCGTCTGGTCGTCGACGACGACATCGCGACCATCTTTGTCGATGATGTTGCGCTCAACGCTCGCTTCTGCAACAAGCAGGGCCAGGGTGTGGCGCTTACCGTCACCGACGGTGCGCTCAAGTGCGCAAACGCAACGATCGCGTCTCTGTAGCGGCAACGAACCGTTTTATGATTTAGAAAAGGAATGGAGAGGAACATGGACTACAAGGCAGTGTCCCAGCAAGTCGTCGACAACGTCGGCGGACTGGAGAACATCGAGGGCGCCACGCATTGCGTGACCCGTCTGCGTCTGGTGCTCAAGGATACGAGCAAATACAACAAGGCCGAGCTCGAGAACATCGATGGCGTCAAGGGCGTGCTGTACAACAGCGGCCAGCTCATGATCATCTTCGGTACCGGTACCGTCAACAAGGTTTACGATGAGTTTATGGCTCTGACGGGCGTTAAGGAGATCAGTGCTTCCGAGGTCAAGGGCGCTGAGGCGGACAAGAAGGGCAAGTTCTTCTCGGTCCTCAAGGTATTCTCGGACATCTTTATCCCCATCATTCCCGCCTTCGTCGGCGCTGCAATCATCATCGGCCTTAAGTCGCTGATCGTTGCCAACGGCCTCTTTGGCATGGAAGGCAGCCTCGCCGATCACAGCGAGTTCCTCAAGAACCTCGCAAGCTTCTTTGCCATTATCGCCACCACGTTCGACTACCTGCCTGTCCTGGTTATGTACAGCGCGGTCAAGCGTTTTGGCGGTAACCCGATCCTGGGCATCCTCGTCGGTATCGTCATGGTTCACCCGAGCCTTATGAACCGCAACACGTTCGTTATGGACCCGACGGGTGCTGAGTATTGGAACTTTGGTCCGCTATCCATTCCCATGGTTGCTTTCCAGGGCGGCGTATTCCCTGCAATCCTGACTGCCTGGTTTATGGCCAAGGTCGAAAAGATTGCCCAGAAGTACATCCCCGAGGTCGTTTCGTTCGTCTTTGTCCCGACCGTTACCCTGATTCTTGCTAACGTCGCCCTGTTCACCGTGTTCGGCCCACTCGGCAACCTGATCGGTGACGTCCTCGCCGGCGTAATCGATATCCTGTACAACAGGATGGGCGTCTTTGGTGCCTTTGTCTTCGCCGCGTTCCTGCAGCCGCTCGTCGTTACCGGTACGCATCAGTTCATCCAGGGTATCGAGGCAAACCTTGTTGCCACGACTGGCTTCAACTACATCCAGGCCATCTGGTCGGTTTCCATCATCGCCCAGGGCGGCGGCGCCATCGGTATGTACCTCATTCACAAGAAGCACTCCAAAGAGCGCAACATCTGCATGTCGTCCTTTATCCCGACGCTGGTCGGAATCTCCGAGCCCGCTATCTTTGCTGCAAACATGCGCTATTCGATCATTCCGTTCATCTGCGCATGCATCGGTGCAGGCTGCGGCGGTGCCTTCGTCAAGCTCTTTGAGGTGCGCGCTATCGGTCAGGGTCTGACCGGCGTGCTTGGCCTGCTCATCGTCACGCCCGAGACCCTCGTGTGGTATGTGGCTGGCAATCTCATCGCCTTTATCGTGCCGATCGTCTTGATCTTTGCCTACAACAAGGCAAAGGGCGTGCCGACCACCGATGAAGAGGGCGCTGGCGCTGGCTTCGACGTTAGCTTCTAGTTGAGCCGTTCAGTGTAATCTGAGGATAAGTCCATTTGAGGAAGGGCGTTCGACTCGTGTGAGTCGAGCGTCCTTCCCCATAGACGAGAAAGTCAACGGCGATGTTAAATCAAAAAAACAAGGTGACACGCGCGGACTATGAGCAGTGGCGTGTCGGACAGGATGAGACGGCGGCTCGCATCGCGTCCGACCCCGATAGGCTTCTGTTCCATGTGGAGCCTGAGCTTGGCTGGCTCAACGACCCCAACGGTTTGGTTCAGATTGGTGATACGTATCACATCTATCATCAATACGATCCGTTCGATGCTGCGCATGGCGGTCCAGTGCTTTGGAACCATCTGACGACAAAGGATTTTGTGACGTACGAGAATCACGGCCCCGTGCTGTTCCCCGATTCCGATTTGGATTCGAGCGGAGCGTATTCTGGTTCTGCCTTTGTACGTGATGGCAAGATTCACTACTTCTATACCGGCAACGTCAAGCATTTTGACCGCGATGATTACGACTACGTGTTGACGGGCCGTGAGCAAAACCAGATTCATATGGTTGCCGAGAATCCCGACGAATTGGGCGAGAAGCGCATGGCTGTTGGACCAGTCGATTACCCCGACGATATCGGTACACACGTGCGCGACCCCAAGATCCTTGAGCACGATGGTATCTACTACATGGTTCTGGGCGCTCGTACGAAAGACGACCGTGGCTGCGTGCTTGTCTATACTTCGCGTGATTTAGGGGTCTGGAGCTATGCGACGCGCATTGAGCTGGGCGAGAAGTTTGGCTTTATGTGGGAGTGCCCTGATCTGTTTGAGCTTGATGGCGAGCTTATTCTCGTTTGCTGCCCGCAGGGTGTGCCTGCCGATGGTTGGCGTTACCGCAATCCGCATCAGTGCGTGTGGTTCCCCATCGAGGCCGATTGGGAGGCGCCGAGCTTTAAAATCGTCGGGCAGGGCATGCCCCCGATGGTCGATGCCGGTTTTGATTTCTATGCTCCGCAGTCCTTTGAGGATGCTGCAGGCCGGCGTTTGATGATCGGATGGTCGGGTTGCCCCGATGCGACGGCAGAAAACCCGACGGTGGCGCGCGGGTGGCAGTGCGCGTTGACGGTGCCGCGAGAGCTGAGCATGCGCGATGGTAAGCTCTGCCAGCAGCCGGCGCACGAGATTGAGAGGATGCGCGGCGACTGCGTTCGCGCGACAGGCGGTGAAACCGTTGAGGAGCCGGGCCGCCTGTTTGATCTTGTGGTTTCCTGTGAGGGCGCCCAGGTGATCGAGCTCGAAATCCGCAAGGGTGTCTTTGTGCGCTATGCAGACGGGATGCTTACCCTCGACATGGGTGACGAAGGCTATGGGCGCGACCAGAGGTCGATCGAGCTCAGCGAGCTTCGCGACCTGCGCGCGCTTTCGGACACTACGATGGTCGAGATTTTTGCAAATGGCGGCGAGGCGGCACTTACGAGCCGTACCTATTCGCCGGCGGTTCCGGCGATGGAGCTGCACGCCGAGGGTGCGGCATCGATGAATTTCTACCGCCTCGTGCATTAACCGTGCGTGGAGCACGATTGGATTTGCTGGACGGAATGTGTCGCAGTTGTCGCGGCCAACTACCGCTTACCGCATATAGTGACCGTTTGCGGAATAAGTAACACTCCTTAATAAACCGTGTAGAATCTCAGATAAGCACGGAGTTTTCCAGGGAGACGCTGTCCTTTGTTATGTGCAAAGGGCGGCGTCTCTTTGGCGCTTGGGGGTCGTTCTGTAGCAGGACGGCGGGCGTGTGTCACATATTAAAAAGCCAACGTCGAGATGGGTCGTGATAATAATGGGCAAGTACATAATCGTGGTTGAATCTGGTTCGGATGTGACGCCAGAGCTCTGCGAGCGCTACGGCATCGTGCGCGTGCCTATGCATGTCACGATTGGTGACGAGACCGTCGAGGACGGCTCGATCGATCCGCTCGAGATTTATTCGCGCTGCAACGAGTTTGGCGTGATGCCCAAGACCAGCGGCTGTGCGCCGGCAGATTTTGCGCATGTGTACGACCGCATCCATGCCGAGCAACCCGACGCGACCATTCTGCATCTTGCATATTCCGAGGCCACGACCTGCTCGCATCAATCATCGAAGATCGCCGCCAAGGGTCGCGACTACGTCTACTCCATGGACACGCGTTTTGTCTCGGTGGGCCAGTCGCTTGTTGTCGTCGAGACCGCCAAATACATCGAGGCTCACCCCGATGCCACCGTCGACGAGATCTTCGCCTTCGCGAACTCCGTCATGGACCGCGTGCTGCTGGGCTTTGTTCCTACCGATCTTGCCTTCCTTAAGGCGGGCGGTCGCTTGTCCAACGTCGCATTCCTTGGCGCACATCTGCTCAAGATTAAGCCCTGCATTGAGGTGACGGGCGGCAAGTTCGTGGCGACCAAGAAGTTCCGCGGCTCTATGCTCAAGTGCGCCCGCGCCTTTATTGACCACATGGTTGCGAAGGGCGAGATCGACTACTCGCACATTGGCCTGGCGTATTCGGTAGGCCTTTCCCAGGAGCTGCGCGACGACATGGAAGTCTATGCGCACGACCTGGGCTTTAAGGACATTACCTGGACTCAGGTCGGCGGCGTCATCTCGAGCCACTGCGGCCCGACCGCCTTCGGTGCGGTGCTCACGCTTAAAGCGTAAAGGCCGCAGGCGAGCGTTCTTCAGCCTGACATCTCGACGTAGACCCCAGCCATGGTGATGGGGGATAGATTAAAACGTGCCATTCTAGCCCGAGACGTTTAAACGCAAGCACATGGGCTAGAATGGCTCTGGCATTTTAATTGGTTGCATCCAAGGAGAGGCAAGGTAGCGCGAATGGCAGAAATGACGCTTGAGGGTGTGGACGCTCGTCCCGAGGACTCTGCGTTTGCCCTTGGCCGCGTGCATTCAATCGAGACGATGGGGACGGTCGACGGACCCGGCATCCGCTTCGTAGTGTTTGTCCAAGGCTGCCCCATGCGCTGTGCGTATTGCCACAACCCCGATACCTGGTCGGTTAACGGCGGCACGATGGTGACCGTCGAGCACCTTATGGACGAGTTCCAGAGTAACCATGAGTTTTACCGCAGCGGTGGTATTACGGTGTCCGGCGGCGAGCCGCTCCTGCAGCCTGAGTTTTTGGCCGACCTGTTCCACGCCATGCACAATAACCACGATGGTCGTGTGCACACCTGCTTGGATAGCTGCGGCTATGCGTTCGATCCCGCGCATCCCGAGAAGTTCGATGCCGTGCTCAACGAGACCGACATGGTACTGCTCGATATTAAGCATGCCGACCCGGTCGAGCATAAAAAGCTGACTGGGTGCGATCCCGCACGCATTCTGGCGTTTGGCGATGAGCTTGCACGTCGCAAGATCAAGGTCGTTATCCGCCACGTGGTGGTGCCGGGCATTACCGACACGGTGGAGGAGTGCGAGAAGCTCGGTCGCCTCATCGCTCCATGGCACAACGTGGTGGGCCTGGAAATGCTGCCGTATCACACGATGGGTGTCGTCAAGTACGAGCAACTGGGCATTCCCTATAAGCTCGAGGGCGTGCCCCAGATGGATACCGCGCGCATGCCCGAGTTGCGTAATGCCGTTATGACCGGCATGAAAAAGCGCCGCGCGGAGCTAAAAAACGCCATCGGCTAGCAAGTCTTTTGCTCCTCTACGATACCCGCGCTGCGGTGGTCTAGCGACTTCGTATTGCGCGGTTGAGTCAAAATGCTGGTACCATACCGTGGATAGCAGTTTTCACGGGTTTGGGGGATGGTATGCCTACCATCGCAATCATCGGTGCACTCGAAAAAGAGGTTGCGCAGATTAAAGAAGAACTGAACGGCGCTCGTGTGGCACAAGAGGCGGGCTTGACCGTTGTCAACGGCGAGCTCGACGGTTTGTCCGTTGTTGCTACGACCGCTGGCATGGGAACCGTAAACGCCGCGGCGGCAACGCAGCATCTCATCAGCAAATATGCCCCGCAGGCCGTTGTGTTTTCGGGCATTGCGGGTGGCCTAAACCCTAAGCTCCATATTAACGACGTGGTTATAGGCAAGTGCCTGCGCTATCTCGATACTGACACGGCGCTCATCGCCGAGTCGGCGCCGGGACTCGAGGAGTTTGTCTCGACGCCGGCGTTGGCTGATGTTGCCGCCGCCGTGCTTGCCGAGCATGGATTTGTGGATGCCTCGGCGGATGAGAATTCTGCGGAGAAGGACCCCAAGCAGTTCCTGTGTGGCACTATCGCCACGGGTGACCGCTTTGTTACGGGTGACGCCATGCGTAACGCTGCGATTGAGGCCACGCATGCCGATTGCGTCGAGATGGAGGGCGCGGCAATTGCGCACATCGCGGCCAAGAATGGTGTCGATTGCCTGGTGCTGCGCGCTATCAGCGATAATTGTGACGAGGCATATGACGCGTTTTGCGAGCGCGAGTTCGATCTGGATGAGTACGCTCGCACCGCGAGCGGCATCACGCTTGACATCGTTCGTCGTATCGCCGCCGCGCAATAGCACACCCGTTTTGTAAAAATCTACGACCAAGGAGTGTCCATGGCCGATTCCATTAACTACCAGCTTGCCAAGTTCGTTGCCAGCTATGGCAAGGTTTCGCAGATTCCCGAGTCCACCTGCCCCGAGGTGAGCTTCGTCGGCCGCTCCAACGTGGGCAAGTCGTCGATCATGAACAAGCTTTTTGGCCGCAAGAACCTGGTGAAGGTTTCGAGCACACCGGGCAAGACGAGCAACATCAACTTCTTTGAGGCTGACGACGTGCACTTCGTCGACCTGCCGGGTTATGGTTTCGCCCGTCGTTCCAAGGCCGAGCGTGACCGCTGGGCCGAGCTTATCGGCGACTTCTTCGACTCGGAGCGCAGCTTTAACCTGGTTGTATCGCTGGTGGACATTCGCCACGACCCCAGTAAGCTCGACCATGACATGATCGACTACCTGCAGGGCAACGAGTTCAACTTTATCGTTTGCCTCACCAAGGCCGACAAGCTCAGCCGCACCCAGCAGGCCCGCCAGGCAGCAGCCATCAAAAAGCAACTCAACGTCCCGGCCGAGAACGTAATCATCACAAGCTCCCAAACCGGCACCGGCATCGACGAACTCAAGCGCCGCATCGCCGAGGCCTGCCTCTAATAAGCGCCCCTATCAATAAAAGGCAGGCTATCAGCCCGGCGACTTTCCAGAGCGTAGGTCTCTGTAGCCGCCGCCAGCGAAGCTAACGTAGGGGAGGCCAGGGGCTTTGCCCCCAAATCTTTCCGCAGGACGGCAGGACCCCCGCCGCACGAAGTGCGCAGCGGGGGTCCTGCCATGTCCGAGGACGATTTGGGGGCAAAGCCCCTGGCCTCCCCGGCGAGTATACGGGACGGCGACTACAGGTATTCGATCTGGGCGCCTTCCGTGTCGCACGTCAGAATATGCGTGTCGCACTTAGGGAACTGTTCGCGCAGCTTGACCTGCAGGAACTTTGCCACGATGGTGTCGTCGGTCACCGCCATAAGGGTCGAGCCTGAACCGCTGATCCAGATGGTCTTGGCGCCGCCGTTAAGGCAGGTGTCGCGCACGGCGTTGTAGTCGGGGATGAGGCGGCGGCGATAGGGCTCCTGGATACGGTCGTCGTTGGCGGCGGCAATCAGGTCAAGGTCGCCGGTCTCCAGGCCGCGCGTCATGCCCGCGATGCGGCCCATCTGCCACACGGCGGTGGAGAGCGGAATCTCCTGTGGCACGACCTTGCGCGCCTCACTCGTGTGCACCTCGTAAGGTGGAATCACGGTAATAAAACGCAAGCGATCGCTCACCTCGTAGCGCAGACACTGGGGGAGCGAATCGGTCGGCGTAAAGGAGCAGACGGCGCCGCCCAGGATAGCGGGGGCGACGTTATCGGGATGGCCCTCGACCTCGGTGGCAATGCGGACGAGCTCGGCGCGGTCGACGGTGTGGCCCGTCAGCGCGGCGGCCGCCATGATGCCAGCGACGACGCAGGTGGAGCTGGAACCCAGGCCGCGGGCGACGGGCACATCAGTTTGAATGTCGATGGCAACGGGGAAAGCCGACTCGCCCCATGCGGCCAGTGCATCCACAAAGCTCACGTAGACCAGGTTATTCTCGTTTTGGAACTCCTCGGGGCAGCCCGTGATGGTGAGCTTGTCGGCGCGCTCGAAGGTGAAGTGCGAGTAGAGGCTGACGGCCATGCCGAGGGTATCGTAGCCAATGCCTAGGTTGGCGCTGGTTGCTGGGACGGTGATTTTGATCATGTGGGTCCTCCTGGGCGGGTCTGGCCGTTTAGTTCGCTGCTCGGGCAGTCCTGGCTCGCCCGGAAAGCACATTAAGTGCTTTCCGGCTCGTGCGGAACTCGCGACGAACTAAACGGCCAGACCCGCTCGCATGCTCGTCATCATCCCGAAAGCTAAATAAAAAGAAGGTGCGCCGGCTTTCGCCGGCGCCTTATAAGGGGTTTAGTTGGTAGCCATCTTTTTTGCTGCGGACTCGACGTAGCTTGCCATCTCATCGACGTCGCAGACGTCTTCGAAGCGGACGGGCTTGGATTCGAGTTCGGCGAGCTGGGTCGGGGCGACCGTGTTGGTGGCCTGCTCGAGCACACGCATAGCCTCAAAATCATCCTCGGGAACGTCGAGGCCCAGGGCGTCGCAGCAGGCGCGCGGGAACTTGTAGGGGCTTGCGGTCGAAAGCAGCACGCGGGCCTTGGCACCCTCGGCGGGAGCGACTTTTTCAAAGACGTGATAGCCGCAAGCGGTGTGCGGGTCGATCACGTAGCCGTTCGCATCCCAGCAGCTCTTGATGGCAGTGCGGACCTCGTCCTCGCTGGCCCAACCGCAGCCAAAGACGCTCTGAATCTTAGCCAGCAGCTCGGCGGGCACCTCGTAGCGGCCGGTCTGGGCAAGCTGCTCCATAAGGCCGGCAACGAGCTCACAGTCGCCATCGGACAGGAAGTACAGCATGCGCTCTAGGTTGGAGCTGATGAGGATGTCCATCGACGGCGAGATAGTCGTGAAGAACGGACGGTTGCGGTCGTAGACGCCGGTGGTCAGGAAGTCGGCCAGCACGTTGTTCTTGTCGCTCGCGACGATGAGCTTGGCGACGGGCAGACCCATGCGCTTGGCATAGTAGCCGGCCAGGATATCGCCAAAGTTGCCAGTCGGCACGCAGAACTCAACGGCGTCGCCGGCCTCGATGGCGCCGGCGCGCAGCAGCTGCGCATAGGCGGCAAAGTAGTAGACGACCTGCGGCACCAGGCGGCCGACGTTGATGGAGTTGGCGCTCGAAAGCACCGTGCCGGCGGCCTCAAGACGCTCGGCAAGCTCCTTATCGGCAAAGATGCGCTTGACGGCACTCTGGGCATCGTCGAAGTTGCCGCGGATGCCGCAGACGGCGACGTTATCGCCCTCCTGTGTGGACATCTGCAGGTTCTGGACGCGGCTGACCTTGCCCTCGGGATAAAAGACGGTGATGCCCGTGCCCGGAGCGTCGGCAAAACCGGCGAGTGCGGCCTTGCCCGTGTCGCCCGACGTGGCGGTGACGATCATGATGCGCTCGGCGCCGCCGTCCTTGGCGGAAGTGCGGGCCATCAGACGGGGGAGCATCTGCAGGGCGACGTCCTTGAAGGCGCTTGTGGGGCCGCCAAAGAGCTCCATCACATAGGTCTGGGGGGCGTCAGCGCCCGGCGCAGCGTCGAGTTTGACGAGCGGCGTAACCTCTTCACTCGTGAACGTGCCGCGGTATGCCTCGTCGACACACGCCGAAATTTCTTCGGCCGTGTAATCATTCAGTAACATTCCCAACACATCTTGAGCGATTTCAAAGTACGATTTATCTGCAAGCGAGCTGATATCGACCTGCTGGGTGCCGAGCTCGTCCGAGACAAACAAACCCCCGTCGGGAGCGATGCCGGTGCGGATTGCCACCTTACTTGAGCACGATAAAGTGCGTCCTCGTGTACTATGATAAGTTCCCATATAACACTGCTCCTCGGATGCCTTGGACCCAATCGGTGAAACCATGGTATCAGAGCGCGCAAAACAGGTTTGCAGAGGCTTTTAGAAAGGTAACCTCAAGCCCATGATTAAGATTGCCAAGTTTGGCGGCTCGTCGGTCGCCGACGCCGAACACTTCAAGAAGATCAAGGCCATCGTCGATGCCGACCCTGCCCGCCGTTTTGTGGTGGTTTCCGCCTGCGGCCGCCGCTTTAAGGGCGACACCAAGGTGACCGACCTGCTCTACCTGGTTAACGCGCACGTTAAGTATCACGTGTCGTGTGAGGAGCTGCTCGAGGACATTGGCCAGCGCTATTTTGATATCGCTGACGAGCTGGAGCTCACCTATCCCATCCGCGAGGAGTTCGCGGCCTTTGCCGAGCGCGCCCGCTCGGGCGGCTACTCTACCGAGGAGCTCGTGAGCCGTGGCGAGTACTTCACCGCTCGCCTGATGGCGGAGTACCTGGGCCTGCCGTTCCTGGACGCCGCGACGGTTGTGGCGTTCCATCATGACGGTACGCTCAGCATGAATCGCACCTCCGAGCTGGTGCAGGAGTACGGTCAGCAGGGCGGCTTTGTTATGCCCGGTTTCTACGGCGCGACGCGTGAGGGCCAGATCAAGCTGCTCGACCGTGGTGGCGGCGATATTTCCGGCTCGATCCTGGCCAAGTGCCTGGGTGCCGACCTGTACGAGAACTGGACCGACGTCTCGGGCTTCTATTCTGCCGATCCTCGCATTGTGCCCGAGGCTCAGCCCATTGCGCGCGTTACCTACGAGGAGCTGCGCGAACTTTCGTACATGGGTGCAAGCGTCCTGCACGAGGAAGCCGTATTCCCCGTGCGTGAGGCGGGTATTCCGCTGGTCATCAAGAACACCAATGCGCCGCAGGACCCCGGCACCATCATTAGCGAGACGGCTGACGAGGGCGAGGCAGAGCCCATCATTACCGGCGTGACCGGCAAGCGCGGCTTTGTCGCCATCAACGTCGCCCGCGACCGCACCAAGCCTCGCGTCGGCTTTATGCGCCGCGCGCTTTCGGTCTTCGAGCGCTATGACGTTTCCGTCGAGCACATGCCCACCGGTGTCGACCGCTTTGGCGCCGTGGTGCAGGAGAAGGATGTGCACGATTCGCTGTACTCGCTTGTGGGCGACATTCAACAGGAGGTAGAGCCGCTCGAGATCGAGGTTGTCGAGGGCCTGGCGCTCATCGCTACCGTCGGCCGTAACCTGCGCGGCCGCGCAGGTATCTCGGGCCATCTGTTTGGTATGCTTGGCCAGGCCGGCGTGAGTGTGCGCATGATTTCACAGAGCTGTGACGAGATCAACATCATCATTGGCGTGGAGGAGAAGGACTTCGATCTGGCGATTCGGACCATTTACCGTGCCTTCTCCGATGAGAACGGCATTGTGAAGGTCTCCGACCTGGAGGCTTCCGCGCCGGTCGATCCTGCTCTGGCTGCGCTCCACAAGTAGCTGCTATCTCGCTAGATTTTTGGGACTCGCCTCAAAAATCTACGGCGGGGCGTTTCGTTTCGGTTTCGTTTCGACGGGGCGGGTTTCGTGCCCGCCCCGTTCTTGTATACACTGGCAACAATAATCGGCCTGCTTGGCGTGCGGGCGATAGCCACAACCTTTAAAGGGGGAAGCATGAAACAGTACACGGTTGCTATTTTGGGCGCGACGGGAGCCGTGGGCACCCAGATGCTCGAGTGCCTCAACGAGCAGGAGTTTCCGGTCGGTAAGCTCAAACTGCTGGCAAGTGCACGCTCCGCGGGCAAGACCGTTGAGTTCCGCGGCGAGCAGATTGTGATCGAAGAGGCTTGCCCCGAGGCCTTTGAGGGCTGCGATATTGTGCTTGGCGCCGCCGGCGACGACATCGCCAAGGAGCTGCTGCCCGAGGCCGTCAAGCGCGGTGCCGTCGTGGTCGATAACAGCCATGCCTTCCGCATGGACCCCGAGGTGCCGCTGGTCGTGCCCGAGATCAATGCCGACGATATCAAGTGGCATCACGGCCTTATCGCCAACCCCAACTGCGCGACCATCATCGGCCTGGTTCCCACGTGGCCGCTGCATCAGCTCGCCGGTGTGAAGCGCATGATCGTCTCGACGTATCAGGCGGCTTCGGGTGCCGGCGCTCCCGGTATGGCCGAGCTCGAGGCTCAGCTGGCCGCCCTGGGCCGCGGCGAGGAGATTCCCGAGCCGCGCGCGTTTGCCGCCCAGCTGGCGAGCAACCTGATTCCGCAGATCGGCGGCGTCAAGGAGGAAGGCTTTACCTCCGAGGAGATGAAGCTGCAGAACGAGGGCCGTAAGATCATGCACCTGCCCGAGTTGCGCGTGAACTGCACCTGCGTGCGCGTGCCCGTGCTGCGTTCGCACTCCGAGAGCATTACGCTCGAGTTTGAGCGCGATATTACGGTCGAGGAGGCTCGTGCTGCGCTGGCTGCCGCTCCCGGCGTCAAGCTGGTTGACGATATGGCTGCCGAGGATGCACACGACCGTTTCCCCATGCCGATGGATACGTCCGACCAGGACCTGATTTGGGTCGGTCGCGTGCGCCGCGACATCTCGAACCCCGAGGCCGCGCGCGGTATCACCTTCTGGTGCTGCGGCGACCAAATCCGTAAGGGCGCGGCAACCAACGCCGTCCAGATCGCTAAGCTGCTCTGCGAGTAGTGTGACCTGTCCGGCGGTGGCCGGGCTTGGTTTTCAGAACGTCCTCGACCATG
>JAGZKE010000006.1:0-87257 GCA_018365375.1 Collinsella sp.
CATCGACCGCCTGTACGCCTTCGGTGCTACGGGCTTCCCGTTCACCAAGACGGCCCTTTTGCTCGATAGCCACAGCGAGGGCGTCTATGATGCGGCGATCGCTATGTACAAGTCGACCTGCGCGTACTGCAAGTGGGAGGACCTGGGCATTGTCACCATCAGCGGTATGACCGAGCGCGACAGCATGGCATCCTCGCCCAAGTTGGAAGAGGTTCGAGAGCTCGCTCGCAAGCTCGCCTAAGAACAAGAAGAACGCATGGCAATCAGCGTTGGCGGAAGTACTTGCCGTCCTTGCCGGGTGAATCGTTGATTGCCATGCACCGTTGCCCTTGTGGACAATCTCCGCGTGCTAGGAGACTTTCTCGCTCAGGAACTCCCTGAACGCGGGGATGTCAAAGCCAACGAGGCCACGTCCACGTTCCCCGATGGCGCCGTCCTCCAGGAGGCGGCGTTTATATTGGCTTGCATAGTTGCTGGCAACGCCCATGCGTTTGGCTATCTCCGAGACCCTGCTGGGGCCAGAATCGGGCAGCATCGCGAGCAAAAACTCAATGTCTTTATCGGAAAGCTCCCGATAGGTCGTTTCGAGAATTCGATCGCGCAGCTCCATACGGGCAAGCAGAGAACCCTGCTGGACATCAGGTGCGCTGATTTTGGGCGAGTTCTCCGAAACATCCCATGTGCGATATCCGACGAGCTGCATCATGTAGGGGAATCCGTCGACGGCCTTCACGGCATCCTCGAGCGCTTCTGGCGTGATTGAGCGGCCTCCGGCCTCAACGGTTTTGCGGAATGCGTTTGCAATTTCAACGTCAGTGATTCGTCCCAACTGATGATATTGGGAACGCCTGAGGAACGAGACGGAATCGTTACGCAGCAACGCCGATACTTTGTAGGGCAGTCCTGCCATGAGTAGGGCAACTTTTTTACCTTCGCGTACAAAGTGCTGGTAAACAGAGGCAAATTGAAGCATTTCTTCGAGATCGACGGTGACTTCATCGATGGTGATGAGAAGTCCGATGTCATGTTTTTCGAGTTGCTTAAAGATGCCATTCATGCGCGTGCGCCAGTTGCCCTGAGCCTCTTGAGCATATGTCCAATCAATGCCCACTGGGCCAATTTGAACACCGTTTATGCGCGCGTGAGGCTGTGAGAGGTAGCTATCTGCGGCTTCTTTGGTTCGCTCGATAATATCTTCGAGCATGCCTGGCATGGCGGAGACATTTGCTGCGATCCAGTCGTGTTCAAGCGCCGTTTCTGAAAGGAGCGAGAGAAGCGCCGTCTTGCCCGTTCCCCTTGCGCCCGTAAAAATAGTCGACAGGTTGGGATCTCCCGGGCCGTTGATAAAGCCACGGTTGATGTCACGCAGGATATGCTCGCGACCCGCTAGAAAGGGAGGGACGCTTCCGAACGTCGGGGTAAAGGGGTTCTTGCTGTACTCCATGGTAGCTCCTTTGCAAGTTTTGCTAATTTTTGCAAGTTTTGCTATCTTTTGCAAGTTTTGCTAACGACTGGCCAAAGGGCATCGTAGCAGTGACGCTGACATTTTTTTACGCAGAAAAATAAGCAGAAATCAATTTATCTGCGTTAAAAAATAGTTGAGAAGAAAAACGACGAGTCCCGGGCGCAATGCCGTTGCGTTCCGGGCCTCGTCGCTTTGCGAAGTATCTAACGATCTCGTTGCCGTGGTACCTAGTCAAACAAACTCGGCATGTCGTTCTCTTTCATGAGGGCGCCGGCGGAGGGGAGGCTCTGCGCGGTGAACTTCTCGGCCGAGACGCCGGCGCCAAGAATTTCCTCGGTCGTGCCGACGGTGGTGACCGAGCGGCCCTTCTTGGCCGTAAAGGCCTGTACGCCCTGCGTGTTGGTGGTCGTCTTGGTCTTGAGCAGCGACGTGTTGAAGTTCATCAGGCGGTAGTCGCTCGAGACCAGCGCGATGTCGCGGTCCTCCTTGAGCACCTGGGCATACAGCAGCTTGCTGCCGCCGTAGATGGCGTTCTTAAGGCGCTTGCGGTTGGTCTTGGTGACGTATCCAGAAAGCGCGACGCGCACCACGCGGCCGTTCTCAAAGACGAACAACACGTCGGCCTTGTAGTCCTCGGGGTCGATGACCCAGATGACACTCTCGTCGGGTTCCATCTCAAGATCGGTCGGCAGGTACGAGCCCAGCTGGGCCGACTTGGTGTCCTCAAACGCCGCAACCTTGCACTTGTACACCTGGCTCTTGTTGGTAAAGACCAGCAGCTCGTGGGTGTTGGAGGACGCGAATTCGATAAAGGGTTTGTCGCCGTCCTTGTACTTGAGCGTGGTCGCCTTCTTGAGTACGCGGTCCGTCATCTTCTTAAGGTAGCCCTCGCGCGAGAGCATGATGGTGACCGGGTACTCCTCGACCTCGGGCTCCAAGCTTACCTCGATAACCTCATGGGGCTCGATTCTGCCCGTGCGGCGCGGCATCACGTACTTCTTGTTGACCGCGGCCAGCTCGTCGCTGATGACCTTCTTGATGTTCTCCTCGCTGGAGAGGATCTCCTCAAGCTCGGCGATCTCACCCTCGAGCTTAGCGATGTCCTTGGTGCGGTTGAGGATGTACTCCTCGTTGATGTTGCGGAGCTTAAGTTCGGCAACAAATTCGGCCTGGGTCTCGTCGATGTCGAAACCCTTCATAAGGTTGGGCACGACCTCGGCTTCGAGCTTGGTGCCGCGGATGATGGCGATGGCCTTGTCGATATCGAGCAAGATCGCCTCGAGGCCGTGCAGCAGGTGCAGGCGCTCGGACTTTTTGCCCAGGTCAAAGTTAATGCGGCGACGCGTGGACTCAATACGCCACTTGACCCACTCGTGCAGGATCTGGCGCACGCCCATGACACGGGGATAGCCGTCGACGAGCACGTTGAAGTTGCACGAGAACGAATCCTGCAGCGTGGTCGAGCGATAGAGCTTGGCCATGAGCTTGTCGGGGTCGACACCGCGCTTAAGATCGATGGCGATGCGCAGGCCCGAGAGGTCGGTCTCGTCGCGGATGTCGGCAATCTCTTTGACCTTGCCCTCCTTGGAGAGCTTGACGATGCGCTCGATGATGACATCGGTCTTGGTTGTGTAGGGGATCTCGTAGACCTCGATGATGCGCTCTTCGGGAATCCAGCGCCAGCGGGAGCGGATTTGGAAGCTGCCAAGGCCGGTCTCGATAATCTTTTCCATCTCCTCGCGGCGGTAGATGATCTCGCCGCCGGTCGAGAAGTCGGGCATGGGCATGTACTCGAGCAGGTCGCAGTCGGGATCCTTGAGGTAGTGCATCGTGGCAGTGCAGACCTCGTTGAGGTTGAAACCGCAGATGTCAGAAGCCATGGCGACGCCGATACCCTTGTTGGCCGAGACGAGGATGTTGGGGAACGTAGTGGGCAGCAGACGCGGCTCCTTCATGGCGCCGTCGTAGCTGTCGACGAAGTCGACAGGGTCCTTGTCGATGTCCTTGAAGATCTCGGCACTGATGGGGGAGAGCTTGGCCTCGGTATAACGCGAGGCGGCGTAGCTCAGATCGCCCGAATAGTACTTGCCAAAGTTGCCCTTCGACTCCACGAAGGGGGCGAGCAGCGCCTCGTTGCCGGTTGCCAGACGCACCATCGTCTCGTAGATTGCGGCGTCGCCGTGCGGATTGAGCTTCATGGTCTGGCCCACGATGTTGGCGCTCTTCTGGCGCTCGCCCTTGAGCAGACCCATCTTGTACATGGTGTAGAGCAGCTTGCGGTGCGAGGGCTTAAAGCCGTCGATCTCGGGGAACGCACGCGAGACGTTGACGCTCATAGCGTAGGGCATGTAGTTGACCTCGAGCGTTTGCGTGATCGGCTGATCGGTGACCTCAGAGTGCAGGCCGATGACGTTCTCGGCGTTGACCTGCTTTTTCTTTGGCTGGTTCTTCGTCTTCTTCTTTGCCACGATATCCTCTTGAACTTCTTATGGGCCGTCGTTATCGATTTGCTGCTATTGCAGGTCCAGCTGGTCCAGGTATTCCTTGCCGTGCTCAGAGATATGGCGCTTGCGGCCTGCCTCGTCGTTGCCCAGCAAAAGGTTGAACATGGTCTCCATCTTGGTGACGTCCTCGGGCTCCACCTTGATCAGGCGGCGCGTCTCGGGGTTCATGGTGGTGAGCCACATCATGTCCGGATCGTTCTCACCAAGACCCTTGGAGCGGTTGATCGAGCACTTTTGGTCGCCGATCTCTTTGAGGATGCCGTTCTTCTCGAGCTCGGTGTAGGCAAAGTAGGTCTTCTCTTTGCAGTTGATCTCGTAGAGCGGCGACTCGGCGATGTACACGTAGCCCTCGTCGATAAGCGTGGGCACCAGGCGGTAGAGCATGGTGAGCACGAGCGTGCGGATGTGATAACCGTCGACGTCGGCGTCCGTACAGATGATGACCTTGTTCCAGTTGAGGTTGTCCAGGTCAAAGGCGCCAAGGTTCTTGATGCGCTTGTCCTTGATCTCCACGCCGCAGCCCAGCACGCGCATGAGGTCCATGATGATGTCGGACTTAAAGATGCGCGGGTAGTCCTCCTTCAGGCAGTTGAGGATCTTACCGCGGACGGGCATGACGCCCTGGAACTCGGCATCGCGCGAGGTGCGAATGGCGCCTGCTGCCGAGTCGCCCTCTACGATGTAGATCTCGCGGCGGCTCTTGTCCTTGGAGCGGCAGTCGATGAACTTCTGCACGCGGTTGGCCATGTCGGTCTTCTGCTGCAGGTTGGTCTTGATGCTCTGGCGCGTCTTCTCGGCGTTCTCGCGCGAGCGCTTGTTGATGAGCACCTGCTCCATGATCTTATTGGCGGCGTCCTTGTTCTCGATCAAGTAGGTCGAGAGGCGTTCCTTAAAGAAGGCCGTCATGGCCTGCTGGATAAAGCGGTTGTTGATGGCCTTCTTGGTCTGGTTTTCGTAGGACGTTTGGGTGGAGAAGCAGTTGGTCACCAGTACCAGGCAGTCCTGGACGTCCTGCCACTTAATGCCGCTCTCGTTTTTGTTGTACTTGCCCTGCTGCTTAATGTAGGCATCGATGGCGCTGGTCAGAGCGCTGCGAGCCGCCTTCTCGGGCGAGCCGCCGTTCTCGAGCCACGATGAGTTGTGGTAGTACTCCTGCATCATGAAGGTGCGCGAGAAGCACATGCAAGCGGTGATCTTTACGTTGTAGTCGGGCAGGTCCTCGCGGTCGCGACCGCGACGGTCGGCCTCGATAAAGAAGGGCTCGGTAAGGTAGTCGGTACCGACCTTCTCGAGCACGTAGTCCTCGATGCCCTTGGGATAGCAAAAATCCTCTTCGGTAAACTTGCCATCGTCGCCCTCAATACGCAGGCGGAAGGTCACGTTGGCGTTGACCACGGCCTGACGGCGCATGGTCTCGCGATACCAATCGTGGGGAATGCTGATCGAGGTAAAGACCTCGAGGTCGGGGCGCCACTTGATGGTGGTGCCGGTACGGTCTTCGTCGCTGGGCTCAATCTCGAGCGCCTTCTTCTTGGCGCCGACGACCTTGCCCTTCTTAAAGTGCAGGGAGTACTTGTTACCGTCACGCCAGACGGTGACGTCCATGTACTCGGAAGCGTACTGAGTCGCGCAGGAGCCCAGGCCGTTGGTGCCGAGCGAGAAGTCGT
The DNA here is from genome assembly GCA_018365375.1 of Collinsella sp. Classification (GTDB taxonomy): domain Bacteria; phylum Actinomycetota; class Coriobacteriia; order Coriobacteriales; family Coriobacteriaceae; genus Collinsella. The sequence continues at coordinate 5,637 of JAGZKE010000006.1, forward strand.
AGTCGCCGCCCTGGTTGTTGTTGTACTTGCCGCCGGCGTAAAGCTCGCAAAAGACGAGTTCCCAGTTAAAGCGCTTCTCGGAGGGGTTCCAGTCAAGTGGGCAGCCACGGCCGTTGTCCTCTACCTGGATAGAGCCATCGCGAAAGGCGGTAAGGGTGATGAGCTTGCCGTAACCCTGACGCGCCTCGTCGACGGCGTTGGACAGGATCTCGAAGGCGGCATGCGCACAGCCATCGAGTCCGTCCGAGCCGAAGATGACGGCGGGGCGCAGGCGTACGCGCTCCTCGTCCTTGAGCTGGCGGATACTGTCGTTACCATAGTTTGCGGTGTTTTTTGCCATGCTCGCTCTCTTGGTACTTCCTCTTGTGTATTTAAGTCGTATAGATAGTCAAGGTAGCATAGCCCAGCCCGTGGGCGATTCCAACCAACACGAAATCCATCGAACAATCGTTCGGAGTTCGATGGAGATTCGTTTACTCGGACAAAACCGAGTCGGCTCTGTCCGAGTAAGTTTGAAGACGGCCGAATGTGTCTTGCTGCGTTTGCGGTTGGATACGCTGTCGAAGACATGTCGTGCGGATTGTTGGCGAAAAGACGCCGTGCCAAGCTCGAGGCAGAACTCGACTCCTCTGACGACATCTAATGCGTAATGGGCCGGCTCTGGGTATCCAGAACCAGCCCCTTTTGGTGTTCGATGAGCCGAATCGGCGTCTCTTGCAAAGGTAACTGGGAGCTAGTGAGGCTTATCAGAATTGACCTCATCGGCGGTGTCGGTTTCGAGCGCCGTGCGGCGGGCGCTGTAGGCGACGAGGCCGGCGCCTGCTGCGGCGAGTGCTGCTGCGGCTGCCGTAAGGGGAGCGTTGACATCGCCCGTGCCCGCAAGCGCGCCCGCTTTTCCGGGGCGCTTGTTATTGCCGTGATCCTTGCCGCTGCCAGAGCCACTGCCGCTACCGGAGCTGCTTCCGCTGGAGCCGCCACTCGAGTCGCCACCGCCGTCCGCCGTCATCGGTGCATCGTGAAGTCCTGTCGTATCCACGCTGTCGTATACGCCGACCTGAACTTCTGAGCGTTCGCATGCCGCGTCGGGCACATGAAGCTCGTGCAGTACGGCACCCAGCGCTGAGTTTGCGCCCGGTCGAATTTCCTCGAGCGTTACGGGATCGAGTGCCACCAGGTCACGCGCCTTCGCATATAGCGTTACGCGTTTGCCCACCTCGTCGCTCCAACTCTCGGGGATGGCGAAGCTCATGCGGAACTGTGCCGTGCAACCCGGTGCCAGCACGGCGTTGCCACTGTCGGCTACCAGCGGGTGCGTTGCAAAATGTGCGCCCAGCGTCTCGAGCGTGTACTTCACGTGTGTCATGTCGTTGGCCGAAGCGTCCTCGGCAAGCTCTGGATCGTAGATCGATGCCATGCGTGCGTTCACTCCGAACCCGATGGATGCGCTGGAGAACGGCTGACTGGAGCCCTCTCGGTACAGATCGATCGTGCCGGCGGTCAGCAAGGTGTTGCCGTCGTTTCGCACCGTGACCATGAAGGATTCGCCTGCTGCTCCGGGCACCACCGCGCCCGAGGTAGCGACTGCGCCCGTCGGAGTGGCACACGCCACCAAGGGCACTTCGATGCCGTGTAGTTCTGCCTCGCTCTTCTCCGCGCTCACAATGTGCGTGGCGAGCGCGGAGAGCATGCTCCCCGACGTCAAAAATGTCGTTATCTGATCGACGGGATGGTCCAGCTCGCACATCACGAACGGCTCCGTGAACAGATTGCCTGCCAAGGTGCTGGCGAAGATGCGGAAGTGCTTGCCCATCACTGCTACCGGGTTGCCTTCTTCGTCGTAGGTTTGTCCCACCTTGCCATCGGTGTTCTCTACATAGAGCACGCACCTGCCGTTGTTGCTTACGCTAAACGATGTCGGGCCACAGCCTGCGGCACCCACGGGCTGCGTTGCAAATGCCGATGCGCCTCGTGCCCAAGTAATATGCTGCAGTTGCTCGTTGACGGTAGCCAAAAAGCCCGTGTGCTGCGGCCACGGCACCGCGTGGGGTACTGTGGCATCTGGCGACATAACGCCCCAACCCGCGATGGACTGGCCGATCACGGCGTACGATGCGCAGCCACAACCGCTTACAGTCTCGTATGCAACGGGAACCACCATTTTGCCGTTGATATTCTCGGGCGCGCCCAGCTCGATGCTCGACGGTGCCTGCGGAAAGCGGAGGACCTGACGGAACGTGAGACTGTCGCCCAAATCATCCGACCACAGGGTAAAGCATTCCAGCGCAACCTCGGCCTCGCTACCGAGCGTCTTTTCTGCGGTGGCTCCGTGGCGGTGGAGGTAGGCGCCCGACAGACGTCCGTCGACCAGCGTCTTGCCCACCGTGATGCGTGGGCACTGCAGACAATGGTAGCCATCCTCCTGAAGGTGGCCGCGCGAGATGCTGCGCCATGACGTGTGCGATATCACGCGAACTCCGTCGTTGCTTATGCGCAGGCGCACAACGGACAGTATGCCGGATGTGCTCGCCGTATCGAAAAGGGTGTTGTCGCCGGCGGGGCGCTCGCCCGAGACCAGCAGCACGTAGGCGTCCTGGTTTCCCCTCCCGTCTGTATATTCCACCACGTCGAAGTCGTAATCGAATATGCCGTTGCGCTCCACATCGCCCTCGCCAAACCCAAGGGGGAAGTCCACGGGCGTGGGAGCGGACCACGTGCCGTTCGTCTTTGTATGCACCACCAGGCGCGAACGACCATTCTCGCCGTAGCGCACCGAGGCGATACGGAATAGGCACTCCACGCCGGCAATCATTGCCAGCTTCATGTGAGCTTCGCTGAGCACGCCAGCAAACAGCACGTTGTCGCTCGAGGGCTTGATGCCGCCACGCTCGTCTTCCGACACGCCGGCAGAATTGGCGTTCGGGTCAGCAACGGCGTTCGTTGCCTGACCGATGTAGGTGTACTCATACATCGGCGCGGCGTTTTCGTCGTTCTCTATCAGTGCATGGACGAAATGCTCAATCTGTCCCGTGTCGTCGCTCTCCGCGTCCGCCTCGAGCTCAATGCGCGTGACCGCTTGATCCCAATCGCGCACGACAGGCGCGACGTTTATCGCGGTGGCTGCAACCTCGGCGCGTGCGAGCAGCTCGGAATTGGTGACAATGGTGGCCGATGCGATAAATTGCGGCACGCTGCCCGCCTCGATGTTGCTGGGCGTGCCGAAGCGGGCATCCAACGTGTAAGGCGTATCTCCACCCAATGCGAGCTCAGAGCGCTGGAGCACATACTGGTTGCCATTGTTCACCGACATATTCCACGAATCGAGGAGTGTGGGCCACGACCCCGACCAAGCCTTGGTGGTCCACTTGAACATGACGAACTGGAGTATCACATCGACATCGACGTCTGCACCCACGCGCAGCCGCGGAAGCTGGTGCCCGTCCGCCTTCTCGTACCCAATGAACAGCGTGAGGGATGCGGCGCCGCGCACGGCAGACGAAGCGACGCCTGCAACGCCGGCGCCAAAGGTGACGGCAAGCCCGATCTGGATGGTGAATGAGCCCGACATGTTGGAATAGTCGAGCGAAATGTTTTTAAAAAACGCCGCGCCGCTGCCGTGCGTGTGGGCACCCACGGCGAGCGCCAGCTTCGCCAGCACCCAGGGGTTGACGTTTAGGAAAAACGGCACCGGTCCTAGGGTAAACTGCTCGGTCCAATTGAGGTCGGTTCTTACCTGGAAGAGGGCCTTAATATTGCCGTATGCGGGGTCGTTGTTGTTACCCCAGGTTTTGCCCACCCAATCGTAGGCGAGCGAGCCGTACAGCTGTGTGGCGATGTCCATCGTAAACAGCAGCGTGCAGTGGTGACGAAGCAGCTTGGTGTTTCTTGGATCGGTGCCCGAACCGGCACTCATACTCTTGTACTGATTCCACTTCCCCTCCATTTCGTCGAGGTAGCGGTTTGCCTGCTTGGCGCCCGACTCACGCGGCGATTTCTTCCAGTATTCCGGATCCGGATTGCCCGAATCGTTCATGTAGCCGACCGGTTTGTATCCTCCGCCAAACAGCACGTACCCGGCAAACGAGAAATCGAACAAAATGGGGAACGAGGGCATCCAACAGGTGAACTTATTGCCGCCGATGCCGGGAAACGCCGCCGGGAAATCAAACGGAGTGATCTCTTGGTCCATGGTGGTGGGGACGATAGTGGTCGAGCCCGATTCTGCCTTTGCCGCCGGCGCAGTGACAACGGCCATGGGGGAGGAGAGCGTGTAGGTTTTGCCCTGGTAGTCGAGGACAAAGCGCAGCTTGCATCCTTCTTCCAGAAGGCTCGATGCCGCGTCGAGGAACTTGTCTTCGAGCGTGAACGTCGCCAGATTATCCGCGCCCGATGCGCTGGCCTTGACTTGGCCAATCTGCGTGACGGTTTCGGATGAGCTGCCCGCAGCGGGCATCACTTTATTGATATGCAACGTTGCCTGCCCGCCCTGCGGCAGATGGGCCTGCACGGTAAAAGCGTGCGTGTCGGGCTGATCGTTTGCTGCTTCGTCCGCTGGCAATGCCATGAACGTGGCTTCAGCGTACTGGATGTCCCATTCGTCGAATGTGAGCTGGCGGAAGTACGGCTCGCCGTCGGAAAGCGGACGTGTGGGTGCGGTTATGGCGGTGCCGCCCTGGATACGCGCAAGGGGAATCTCGACATCACGGTAGCCCGCCATGCTAATGGAGATGCCGCCGTTAAAGTCGTACGCGTCGAGAAGCGTTGCCTCGTCCACGTAGCCTTCCGAAAGCGGCGCGACCTCAAAGATGGCCGTGCCTTCGTCATCGGTAGCGGCGGTGAGCTGCTTGCCTGCGGCATAGCGCGATGTGAGTGTGACCTGGGCACCCGTGATGGGCGTATTCTTGTTGGCGACGTCGACCACGACCACACCAAACATGGTGCGCGAGAGAACGAGCACCCTGAAGGGGTCTTTTTCGTCGGCATAGGCTTCGGTGGGCGCGAACGGCAATATGAAGGCGTTTGCGCTTCCCGACACGCGCGGCAACATAATGCTCGCCAGCGAGGACGCTCCGGCAACGAGTAACGAACGGCGATCAAGCATCTTTGGCTCCCATCCCGCAGGTATCGGTGGAAATAATCCAATTTTGCGAGAAGGCGTCACGTGGCGGTAGTGCCGTTCGATGGCCAAAATGTCCAATTTGAGCGTGCGAAAGCGCCAGGCCCCCGGAGCGCTTTCGATACGACGGGCAGTCTGCCGCTAGCGCAACATGTGGGCGACCAGCTCGGCGCGAGTTCCGATACCAAGTTTGGCATACACTCCTGATAGGCGGTTTTTGACGGTGCCCGACGATACTCCCATATGGCGTGCGATTTCGGCGTTGGTCCATCCACGACAGGCGAGCATGGCCATGGTGAACTCTGTGGTCGTTAAATCGTCGGCCACGTCTTCGCCCGAATCGGGGTTGTGGATGCGCCGCCAGCCGTAGCTGAATCGATACGTAATCTCGATGATGCGAGCGAAATCGTCGGGGTATTGCGATTTTAGGCATGCCTCAATGAGTCCCTGCAAAAGGCCGTGGTGTTCGCCGATGAGCTCGATAAGGCCGTCGGGGCGCGCAATGTTCCAAGCGGCTCCGAAGTGCGTTTTTGCGGCGTCGATGTCCTTGAGGCTCATGCATGCCATGGAAGCTGCCAGGTGCAGGAATAGTTCCGAGATCGGATAGCTTCCCTGTTTCATAATCAGGGCGTTTTCCGCCATGCCCAGGCTGCGGCCGTATTCGCCGCGCAGATACAAGGCGTGTGCCATCACGTAGCTGGCGAATAGGCGCAGACCTTCGGGCAGATGCGCCGCAAGTGGATAAAACTCTTCAGCAGAATACGGGGAAGGCAAGTGCAGCAGGACGCTCGCGGCCGAGGCGAACAGGATATGCGTGGCGTGGATGGCGGGCGATTCCTCGTCGGCCGGCGTATCGAGGATGCCAGCAAGGCACCGGCGGGCGTCGGCGATGCGGTTGAGCGACAGACTGGCGTATCCGCAGATAAAGCATGCAGAGTAGCGCAGCGCGGGATCGGTGGCGTCAAGATAGGGACGCGCCGTCTTGGCAGCGAGGGCGGCCTGTCCGCGAAAGTACAGCGCTTCTGCCGTGGCAATGGCGCGCGAATCGGGGTCGGAAATGCTTGCAACCGCAGCGTCAATCTGCCCCGGCACAAAGGCGGTACACATCAACGGCATGGGAACGCGTGGGTAGCCATCGCAGTCCATCTTCCATCTCCCAACAGCTGGCAACAATAGCAGCAATTGTACTCCTGTTGCTCGGGACCCCTTTCGTTTTACTGTTCGGTTAACGCTACGGTTCGTTTTGGAAGGCTTGCGAGCATGGTGGTCCCGTTCTCGGAACTTGCTTCGACCTCTACCGTGCCGCCGTGTAGGGCTGCAATCTCCCAAATAAGCGCTAGCCCGAGTCCTGCGCCGCCGTATGCCCTGCTGCGGGATTTATCTAGACGAAAGAACGGCTGGAAGATGCTCTCTCGGTACTGTTTGGGTATTCCCGGGCCCTGGTCCTCGACTCGCAGGAACACGTGGCTGTCGTTGTCGCAGATGGAGACGTTGACAGTCGAGTCGGGGCGGCTGTAACGGATGGCATTTTCGACCAGGTTAAACACCAGCCGATAGAGGAGCGTGTCGCTCCCGGTTACTAAAGCGTCTCCAGCACAATTGAGGGCTATGCCCTTATTTTCGGCAAGTGGCGCAAGGTCGGTGAGGACCTCTTCGGACAAGGGGCCAAGTTCAACATCGTCCTCGCAAGGAACGCTGCGAAGCTCACTCATCTCGAGCAATACCTTGGTCATTCGCGACATCCGTTCGGTTTGTTCTTGTAGCAGGTCGAGCAGCTCGGCTGTTTCGGGTTGCAAACCGGAGTGCTCGGAGATGAATAGTTCAATCTGTGCTTGCATAAGGGCGAGCGGGGTGCGCAGCTCGTGTGCGGCGTTGCCGGTAAACTGACGCTGCGCAGAGAACCCTTCGCCAAGACGGGCGATCATGTCGTTGAAAGAGGCGCTGCATCGTTGTAGCTCGGTGGGCACATCTTCACTGAGTCTGATTTCGCTTAGGTTGTCAGGCTGCACACGCTCAACCTGGGCTGCAAAAGCCCGTAGCGGTTTGAGTGCACGGCCGCTCACAAAGTATGCCAGCGCGCCGCCAAGGAGTGTGACTCCAGCCGTGATGTACCAGGCTGTCGTGCCAAAAGACTCCTGTGCGTCGTTTACGACGATCGTGACCTCGTCATCGAGGCTCCCCTTCGTTGGGTCAAACGCCTGAGGTGCATCTACGCCGGCTGCGCTAAGGGCCGAGATGTCGTTGCCGATAGCATCCATGTAGCGCATGCCCGTATAGCCGACCAGGCAGTTCGTCAGCACGCATGCCGCACACGTGAGCAGTGCCGTCATAATCGTTATGCGCCATTGCAGCGAAAGCCCTTTCATTCTCCATCCTCCATAACGTAGCCCTCTCCAATCCGATTGCGAATCGGGTCGTATTCCAAAGCGCTGCGTAGCTTTTTGCGGAGTGACGAGATGTGAACGCGGGTTGCGTTGCTAAAGCTGTTCACGCTGCTATCCCAAACGTGCTCGATAAGCTCCTCTTGACTTACCGGACGCCCCTGATTAAGCATCAGGTATTCCAAGATTCCCGTTTCCTTGCGTGTAAGAGATAGAGCCTCACTGTCCACGGAAGCGATGCGCGCCTTGGTGTCAAAGCGGAGCTTTCCGCAGGTTAAAACTATGTCGCTTTGTGCGAAGCGCCTGAGGGTAAGGCTGCGGATCCTCGCCGCAAGTTCGTCCAGATGAAACGGCTTGGTAAGGTAATCGTTGGCACCGGCATCGAGTCCGGCGACTTTATCGGATACTTCGCCACGCGCGGACAGAATCAGTACCTTGGTCTCGCAGTCAGTTTTCCTAAGTTCCCTGAGTACGGTCATGCCGTCGATACGGGGAAGGTTGAGGTCGAGTACCACGAGGTCGAAGGCCTCAACGTCCAGTAGGTCGAGCGCTTCCTGTCCGTCGTGACAGCAGTCGACGCTGTACGCCAAGTTTCGCAAGCTGCGCGCGATTGCATCACACAGCGCCTGCTCGTCCTCGACGATCAAAATACGCATAACAGTCTCCTTGCACATTTCAAATCGCGCTTAACACGGATTTTATAGTCGATATGGTCCAATGGTCGCGTAACGAAAGGAGTGGTCAGGTTGTTCAAAGCGGTAAAACCCGTGGTACAGGTCGCTTTGTTGATCGTCGGAATTACCATGGTGTGCTTTGGTGTTATGCGTGGCGAGGCGGATGCCGTGCTGGCCAAAGCGATTAGGCTGTGCTTGGAGTGTATCGGAATTGGATAAAAGAGAAAACACTGCGTCGCATGTTTTGGCCCGATTTCGCGGATTCATTCAGGCGGCGGCGACGCTGGTCACCAATATTCACCTGCCAAACTTTGCCAAAGGCGGCATCTATCAGGGCGCGGGAAAAACAGTCTGCGTGCCTGGACTTAATTGCTATTCGTGCCCCGCGGCATCGGGTGCGTGCCCCATCGGGTCGTTCCAGTCGGTGGTAGGTTCATCCAAGTTCAACTTTTCTTACTATGTTACCGGTACGCTCATTTTGCTCGGCGTGCTGTTGGGACGCTTTGTATGCGGCTTTCTGTGCCCGTTTGGCTGGCTTCAGGAGCTGCTTCACAAGATTCCCGGCAAAAAGTTCTCCACGAAAAAGTTTAAGCCGCTCACGTACATCAAGTACGTCGTGCTGCTGTTTGCCGTGGTGCTGCTGCCCGTCTTGGTGGTTAACGACGTGGGCATGGGCGATCCGTTCTTTTGTAAGTACATCTGTCCGCAGGGCGTGCTCGAGGGCGCCATTCCGCTGGCCATTGCTAATGCCGGCATTCGATCTGCGTTGGGACATCTCTTTACTTGGAAACTTGCCGTTCTCATTGCCGTGGTAGTGCTGAGCGTTTTGTTCTACCGCCCCTTCTGCAAATGGATTTGTCCACTCGGCGCATTCTATGCGCTCATGAATAGGGTGTCCCTACTGGGGATTCGGGTTGACGCATGCAAATGTGTCTCGTGCGGCAAGTGCTCAAAGGTTTGTCAGATGGACGTTGATGTGGTCCGCGCGCCCAATCATGCCGAATGTATCCGGTGCGGAAAGTGCATCGGGGCCTGTCCTGTCGATGCCATCAGCTATCGCTATGGCCTGGATGTGTCGGCGGAAAAGCTCCCCTTGACCGCCGATAAAAAGTAAACAAGCTTCGACAAAACGGAGGAATGACTATGAAGCTTTCTAAGATTGCGGCCCTGTTTATGGTGCCGGTATTGGCCTTGTGCCTTGTGGCATGTTCGGCGCCCGGTGACAATGCGAGCGAATCTGCGAGCTCCGATCCTAAGATCGCAGAACTCACTGCGCAGAAGCCGGCCAATGCCGACGAGGCCGCCGAGCTGTATGCGAAGCTCATGCAGAAGGAGAACGAGATCTTTTCGAGTGATAACGCGCTGTGGGAAAAGGTATTCAATGCGGCAAATAAAGACTCGGCAATGATTGAGGACGGCAGCAATTACGGCGATTTTCTGCTCAAGACCATCGACGGCGCCAAGGATGAGTTCACGGCGGATGAGCTTAAGACACTCAAGGCCGGTGCACAGCAGATCAAGGAGATCGAGGACAAGCTCGAGAGCCTGGAGAAGGAGTTCCCCGGCTGTGGAAGCACGCCGAGCGCAGGCGAGAGCGTCGACGCTTCGGCCGCTGACATGACGGCTGGCTCCAATGCTTCGAACGAGGCGACGAAGTTCCCCGGCTTTACGGGCAAGGACCTGGATGGCAACGACGTGAGCAGCGACGAGCTGTTCTCTAAGAACAAGGTCACCGTCATGAACTTCTGGTTCACCACTTGCAAGCCGTGCGTGGGTGAGTTGGGCGACCTTGAGGACCTGAATAAGGAGCTTGCCAAGAAGGGCGGGCAGGTCGTGGGCGTCAATTCCTTTACGCTCGATGGCAACAAGGGCGAGATTGCAGATGCCAAGGACGTGCTGAGCAAGAAGGGCGTGACATATAAGAACATCTGGTTCAAGTCGGATAGCGAGGCCGGTAAGTTTACGTCAAATTTGTTCTCGTTCCCGACAACGTATGTCATCGATCAGAATGGCAACATCGTAGGGGATCCAATCGTGGGAGCCATCAGCTCCGCCGAGCAGCGCGCAGCACTCGACAAACTTATCGACCAGGCGATTGCGAATAGCGAGCAGTAAAAAACGCGTAAAGCATAGCGAGGATCGTGCGTCGTTGTGCGAAGTAGTCCGCTGCTTTTTAAGATAAGCTCCACCATATAGAGGTCCCGCTCGGGACCTCTTCTTTTGGGTGCCGTCCCGTTCGTTTTTTGGCGCGGTTCGTTACATTCCTCACTGGTTCCGGCAAAAAATGGGGATAGAGTAGGACAAACGCGTCGAATACGAACGGCGGGGGAGAGCGGGCAAGTGTGCCCGCGTGGGAGAGGTTGCCGTCCATGTTGGAGCTCAAAGGTATTTGCAAAAGGTACGTTACGCAGTCGTTTACGCAGGTGGCGCTCGACAGCGTAAGCCTATCTTTTCGCGATAACGAGTTCGTGGCCATTCTGGGTCCCTCGGGCTCGGGTAAAACCACGATGCTCAACGTTATCGGTGGGCTCGATCATTTCGATTCCGGCGACCTGCTGATCGACGGCATCTCGACCAAGGACTTTCACGATCGCGATTGGGATGCCTATCGCAACAACCGCATCGGCTTTGTGTTCCAGAGCTATAACCTCATTCCGCATCAGACCATTTTGGAAAACGTGGAGCTGGCGCTCACGCTTACGGGCGTGGGGCATGCCGAGCGCCGCCAGCGTGCACGCGAGGCGTTGGAGAAAGTCGGCCTGGGCGAGCATGTTAACAAGCGCCCGAGCCAGCTATCGGGCGGACAGATGCAGCGCGTGGCCATCGCCCGTGCCCTGATCAACGACCCCGAGATCGTGCTGGCAGACGAGCCGACCGGTGCCTTGGACTCTACAACGTCCGTGCAGGTCATGGACTTGCTTAAGGACGTGGCACGCGACCGTCTGGTTATTATGGTCACGCACAATCCCGAGCTGGCGTACCAATACGCCACGCGCATCGTCAACCTGGCGGACGGCAAGATCACCGACGATTCCGATCCTTTTGATGTCGCTGACGCCGCGCGTCGCGAGGCTAAGCCCACGCGCAAAACCTCGATGAGCTTTGTGACGGCGCTGGGGCTTTCTGCCCGAAACCTTATGACTAAGAAGGGCCGCACGGCCATGACGGCCTTTGCGGGCTCGATTGGCATTATCGGTATCGCGGCGATTCTGGCGCTGTCCAACGGCGTGAACAATTACATCAAAAAGGTCGAGGAGGATACGCTCTCGAGCTACCCTCTCACCATTTCCAAGCAGGATTACGACCTGTCGTCCATGATGGGCGGGCAGGGGGCTGCGGATGATGACTCGCCTGAAAACGTGGATTCGTCCGACGACAGTGCCGGCGGCAAGGCTAAGGGAACCGATAAGATTCCTGTGGTCACGGCCGTAAAGGATATGTTTGCGAGCGTTAAGTCCAACGACATGACGAGCTTTAAGGCATGGCTCGATGCCGGTGGCGACGGCATCGATAAAGAGGTCAACGCCATTCAGTACGGCTACGGCGTGACGCCGGTTGTCTATCGTGCCGGCAAGGGCGATGAGAAGCCTGTCCGGCTGGTGCCCAACGCCATGACCGAGGCCATGAGCGGAGGTGCGAGCTCGGCGGCAACGGTGAGCATGGAATCCATGGGAACCTCGGTCTTTAACGAGATGATTGACGACCAGAGCCTGCTCGACAGCCAGTACGATGTCATCGCCGGTCATTGGCCCACGTCAGCCAACGAAGCCGTGATGGTGCTTTCGAGCCGCGGTACGGTGGGCGACTACACGCTCTATAGCATCGGTGCGCTGGACATCGATGAGCTCAACGATCTGGTAAACAGCGCTATGACGGCTGACGGTGGGGTCGAAACGCCCGAGACCGGCACCGACTTTACCTACGACGATGCGCTGTCTACCACGTTTAAGGTGCTGTCGCCGGCCGATGCGTATCGCAAAAACGAAGAGACCGGCATGTGGACTGACATGTCTGACGATGCCGACTTTATGACGGCCAAGGTTGCCGACGGTATTGACGTGCGCATTGTGGGCGTGGTGCGACCTAACGAGACGGCCAACGCGAGCGCATTGACCCCAGGCATTGCCTATACGCATGCGCTGACTCGCCAGCTTATGGAGCGCGCCGCCGATTCGCAGATTGTGCAGGAGCAGCTTGCCCACCCCGAGACGGATGTCTTTACGGGCAAAACCTTCGACGAACTGCAAGGCGAGGCCAAGCAAGGCGTTGATCTGGGCAGCATGTTCAGTGTGGACGGGGCGGCGCTCAAGAGTGCGTTTTCGTTTGATGCGTCTGCGCTCTCGGGTGCGGCCGGCGGTATGGACCTTTCTGGCATCGATCTGTCGGGGCTGGACATTGACCTTTCGGGCGTTGGCAAGGACATCGACTTCAGCGACATCATGGCAAAAGCGCCAACCCCAGATTTCTCGGGTATCTTTGACGGTCTGGAACTCACGCCCGAGCAAATGCAGCAGGTGGGAGCACTAGCCAACCAGCTGTTTGAGGGCTTTTTGCAGTCTGATCAGTTTAGGGCGCTGTCACCCGAAGACCTTAAAGATGCGTCAAAGCTTGCTGCCGCATTCTCGGCATATCTTGAGAATGATACGGCAGCCCAGCAAATCCTGGCCCAGCTCAAAGCGTTCGGCGGCGATGCCCTGGCCGAGCGCCTGCAACAGGCGATGACCGACTATGTGCAAAAGCAGCTGGCTCCGTATCTGCAACAGGCTATGGATCAAGTGACGAAGTCGATCAGCGACCAGATTGCGGCGACGGTGTCAGCTCAGCTCAAGGCAGGCGTGGCGGGGCTCATGGACCAGATGGCGACGCAGATGTCTTCGAGTTTTGCTAACCTGGCGAGCGCCATGCGCGTGGATGCGAGTGCCTTTGCTCATGCCATCCACTTCAACATGGACGCCGAGGACCTGAGCTCGCTCATGATGAGCTATGCGAAGGCGTCGAAGCTCACCTACGACAACAATCTGACCACGTTGGGCTATGCGGACGAGGCAGACCCCATCTCGGTCAAGATTTTCCCGCGCGACTTTGAGGCCAAGGAGCGCGTGCTCGATCACATCGACGCGTACAACAAGCAGGTCAAAGCCGCTGGCCACGATGAACAGGCAATCTCATACACCGACTACATGGGCATCATCATGGGTTCGGTGACCGACATCGTGAACACCATCAGCTTGGTGCTCATCGCATTCGTGAGTATCAGCCTGGTGGTGAGCTCCATCATGATCGGCATCATCACCTACATCAGCGTACTGGAGCGCAAGAAGGAGATCGGCATCCTGCGCGCGATCGGCGCGTCGAAGCGCAACGTGGCCAACGTATTCAATGCCGAGACCTTTATCGAAGGCCTCATCGCCGGCGTCTTTGCCATTGTCGTCGTGGTAGCCGTGAGCTTCCCGGTTAATGCCTGGGCGCTTGCGGCCAAACAGGTCCCCAACCTAATGAGTCTGCCCGTGCAGGATGCGCTGGTGCTCATTGCAATTTCGGTGCTGCTGACGGTCGTTGCCGGTCTACTGCCTGCCCGCAGCGCATCCAAAAAGGATCCCGTGGAAGCCCTGCGCTCCGAATAATGTGACAAAGGGACGGTTCCTTTGTCACGTTCGTTGATATGAGAGAAGAGTAGATGATCCTTTCGTTGGCCCCCATGGAGGGGATTACCGGGCATGTGTTCCGTCACGTGCATGCGGAGTGCTTCGGTGCGCTCGATTGCTATTACACGCCGTTTTTGCCGCCGCCGCGGGTGGGAAATCGCTTTGGCGGCAAGGCGTTTAAGGAGATCGATCCTGCCAATAACCAGGGGCTCAACGTGGTGCCTCAGCTGATGTCCAAGAACGCGGACGAGTTTGTGTGGGCGGCGCAGGTGCTCGCCGACATGGGCTATCGCGAGGTCAATCTCAACTTGGGTTGTCCCTCGGGGACGGTTGTTGCCAAGGGCAAAGGATCGGGCTTTTTGCGCAACTTGGACGAGCTTGAGGTGTTCTTGAGTGACGTGTGTGAGCGCTCTCCGCTGCCGGTATCGGTCAAGACCAGGTTGGGGTTGGAGAGCGACGACGAATACGAGCGCGTACTCGATCTATATTGCCGCATGCCGCTGGCAGAGCTGATCGTGCATCCGCGCGTGCAGAAGGACCGTTATGCGGGCTCGCCGCGCAAAGAGTTTTATGGCGAGACGCTGGAACGTGCGCCGTTTCCGGTGGCATACAACGGCGATATTTTTGATCTCGAGGACATGGATGCGCTGGTGGAGGCCTATCCCGGCACGCGCCATGTGATGCTGGGGCGCGGCCTGCTCGCGAACCCCGCTCTGGCTCGCATGGTCAAGGGCGGCCCTGCTGCAACGGCTGCTGAGCTGCAGCGTTTCCATGACACGCTGTTTGCTGCCTATGCAGAAGAGATTGGCGGCAATGCAGTCTTTCGCATGAAGGAGTGGTGGTTCTACGCCAAGTGCGCTTTCGCCGACCCCACTACCGTTCACAAGCTCGTACGTAAGACTAAAAAGGTCGACGAATACCGCGCCGCCGTCGAGCGCGTCTTTCGCGAGCAGCCACTCGCACCCATAGCCCGCTTCCACGGCTAGCTAGTCATTGGGGACGCACTTTAACGACTAGTCATTTAAGAACGTCCCCAATGACTATGTTAAAAAAATGTACGTCAGCATCCAAAGATGTCGAAAAATGTCGACTTTGGATGCTGGCGTACATGTTTGGGTTCGGAGGGTGACTAGGCAATCATTGCATCGAGCGTGATGAGCTCCCTGAGTCGCTCCGTGCGTGTTTGCCCATGGCGCTTTGCTTTTGCGTCAAACGCATCAAGAACAGACTCACCCACACGTGCCGATAAAACAACGCTTGGCTCATCGGAGATCGACGGCCTTCCCAGCTTGATGGTGCGACCCTTCGGCCACTCATCTTTTTCGTATGCCTCCGCGGCTTTCTCCAACTCTCCGGGGGCAAATCCCATCATTTTTTCAAGCTGCTCAGCATTCATAGCGCCTCCTATCGATCGGCATAATGTCGAGCACAGGTCAACGGATACTCTTTTTGTATACAGTTTTGTAGACAAAAATACAAACAGTTTATCAGGCTAATTAGCTTGTTTTGACCCGCGTGTTCGATAGGAAATGAGCATTGACGGCTTCGATACTCCTTTGCTTTTCAGCCTGGAATTTGGATGCTCATTGAACTTCCGGAGGAGAGCGCTTTATTAGGCTATCGAGATTCTGGGCAGGAGCTCTCACTGGTCTTCGATAATGGGACCAGCTTAATTCGCGACACAGTGTGTCGCGAATGGGAGTAGTCGTTAGGTGTCCTTCAATGGCTAGTCATATAAGAGCGTCCAAGTGCCGGATTTTGTCATTTAGTGTCGTCCTCAGCGGCTATTCTGGAGGGTCGTGGTCAAAAAAGGGCAAATATGAGTACTGTTGCCATTATAGTTGCATTTATTTTGCTATAAATAGTAGCTCCTGATGAGATCTGTTCCCATTAGGAGCTACTTTTATTGAACATATGAGGAGAAATAGCGTCGTCTACGGACGTATGGAACGTTGAATAGTTCCTGAAGTGATCAAAATCGCTGCTACTAAACAGGTAGCAGTACTCATATTTGCCCTTTTTTGACCACAGCCCTCTCGGAAACCCTTTCCAGAGGCGTCAAACAGCCATAATCCAAAGGTCGCCTCAAACAATTAGCCGGTTAAGAGCGTCCATGACTACCCGCAAAAGCTGTACACCAGCATCCAAAGATGTCGAAAAATGTCGACTTTGGATGCTGGTGTACATGTTTAGGCCGTATGGGGTGGGGCCTTGGGCGGACGGGATGCGCATGCTAGAGCAGGTTCTTCTGTACCCATGCGATGATGTCGCTCGACTCGTAGAGTGGCTTGCCGTCGATGAATAGGCAGGGAACCTGGCGCTTTCCGCCGGCGGCGATGAGTGTCTGCTCGGCTTCGGTATCGGTCGAGATATTGCGCTCGGGAATGGTCACGCCGTTATCGGCTAAAAAGCGCTTGACCTTTATGCAATACGGGCAGCCGGTCATAACGTAAAGCACGAGCTCGTGATCAGTAGTCATAGGTCTCCAATCGGTTGCGGTTTTGATTGAAATACCCAAAGCCGCCGCGGTCTATGCGCGGACCAGTGACGACTCGATGGCCTGGACCAGAAACGCCGTGGCTCCGGTGCCGCAGGGCTTGTCGTAGTAGTCAACAAAGCGCTGGTCGGCAAGATAACCATTGGCGAGGCCCAGGTACGCTTCGTTCTGGGGCTCGCATCCCCAGTTGAGGGCAATCCAGCGACGATGCATCGCGACAAGCTTGCGAGCCTCGCTTCCATTCGCATCGCCATCGCCCATGGCAATCGAGAGTTGGCCCAGAATAGCGCGTTCAAGTTCCTTCATGTCGTTCCATGTCTCGGGGTCCATATCCAGCAGTGCTTCGTTTGCTGCATCGATAGCCTCATCGCCATAGCGCACCCGCGCTTCGGAGCCGTAGCGCTCCTCGTTTTCCTGCACGGTGCGCCAGCGCTCCAGTTGCGGCAGGACGGCGCCCATGAGCGAGACGGCTTCGTCGAGCGACATGCCGGTGTTTTGCGCCAGCCGCGGGGCGCAATCCTCGATCATCGCCTCCATGGTGGTGTCGTAGGTGTACTTGCCGTGGTCGTAGCACCACTTGCAGTAATGGTCGGTCGTGGCGCCCGTGGCATCGGTGCCGCAGTCGTTGGGCGTGAGTATCATGCCGCAGCTCTGGCAATAGTGCTCGGGCATTTCGAGCAGGTGAGACAGGGGCTCGCCGGTTACGGCGGCGATGAGTTTCATCATGTCGATGCCCGGTGTGACCTCGCCGCGCTCCCAACGGCTGACGGCTTGGCGTGTGACGAAGAGCTTGGCGGCGAGCTGCTCCTGGGTAAGGTGATGGGCGCGACGGATGGCAATGAGCTTTTCTGCAAAGGCCATGGCGGCTCCTTTCTGCTGGTTGATGGCTTAAGCATACGCGGCAGCAGGTGCCCTTCCAAGCAACCGTTGGTTGCACGACGGGGAACCGCGGCGAAGAATTGCGCGCAACGCCCCACACCTCCATGCCGTACAATGACCGGCATGGAACCTATCGCACACATACATACCGACCTGCCGCAGAAGTTTGGCATTCCGCGCAACAGCTTTTTGGCGCCCCATCTGCAGGGACGCATTGTCTTTGAGCCGGAATTTGCCTCCAACGCAGCGGTTGAGGGTCTGGACTCCTTCTCTCACCTGTGGCTGCTGTGGCGCTTCGAAAACGGCACACCCGGCGGCACGGCTAAGGACATAGCTGCCGATGCCAAGGCGCAGGACAGGTCCGGCACCAATGCCAAGTGGTCGAAAACCGTGCGCCCGCCGCGTCTGGGCGGAGCCGAGCGCGTGGGCGTGTTTGCCACGCGCAGTCCGTTTCGCCCTAATCCCATTGGGCTTACCTGCGTCAAGCTCGATCGCGTCGAGCTCACCGACGATGGCCCCATCATCCATGTGCTGGGGGCCGATTTGCGCGACGGCACGCCCATCTACGACATTAAGCCCTACATTCCGTTTGCGGACTGCCACCCGGATGCGACCGGCGGCTGGATTGAGGATGCTCCGTGGCAAGAGCTCGACGTCGAGTTTCCGCAAGCACTGCAGGATATGGTCCCGCCTGCAAAGCTCCCCGGCTTGGTCGAGGTCCTTCGCCAAGATCCACGTCGCGCAGGCAGCAAGCACGAGCCAAACCGCGTCTATCATCTGGCCTTCGCCGGGCTCGACATATCTTTTACGGTTGATGAAACCCAGCTAACCGTAGTCGCCGTCAACGACGCGCGGGGCTAACCTGCCATTCGTCTGCACCCGTCAAATTAATCGCCAAACCCCGCGCCAAAACCGCCCACGCTGGTGGACAATAACGCCTATCGGAACAGCCTACTTTGCACGGGAGCTCAGCATGAAATACGACTTTAGCTCGCTTGTCGACCGCCACGGCATGGACTCCATCGCCGTTGACTCCTGGGGCGAGATCCCCGGTATGGCTCCGAACGCACCCGACGAGGGCTTCGACCGCATTCCCATGTGGGTGGCCGACATGAATTTCGCCACGGTGCCCACGGTCCAGGAGTACATCATCCAGCGCGCCCAGCACCCTATGTTCGGCTACTTCAATCCGCGTCCCGAGTACTTTGACCGCATCATCGAATGGCAGAGCCGTCGCAACGGCGTTGAGGGCCTGGCGCCCGAGCATATCGGCTACGAAAACGGCGTGCTGGGCGGTGTTGTGTCGACGCTGCGTGCGTATGTTCAGCCGGGCGATGCGGTGCTGGTCCACAGCCCCACCTACATCGGCTTTACCAAGTCCATCGAAGCCGCGGGCTATCGTATTGTCCACAGCCCGCTTAAACTCGACGACCAAGGCGTGTGGCGCATGGACTTTGAGGACATGGAGTGCAAACTCGCCCAAAACCACATTCATGCCGCGGTGTTCTGCTCGCCGCACAATCCCTGCGGCCGCGTATGGGAGCGCGACGAGATCGAGCGCGCCATGGACATTTATCGCCAGCACGATTGCGTGGTGATCTCGGACGAGATTTGGTCCGATATCATCCTGCCGGGACACAAGCACATCCCGACGCAGTCGGTGAGTGAGGATGCTCGCATGCGCACGGTTGCCCTCTACGCGCCCAGCAAGACGTTTAACCTGGCGGGTCTGGTCGGCAGCTACCACATCATCTATAACGAAACACTGCGCGACCGTGTGTGCGCCGTGTCCAACAAGACTCACTACAACGAGATGAATGTCCTCTCCATGCATGCGCTTATCGGTGCCTACCAGCCGCAAGGCTACGAGTGGGTGGACGAGCTCAATCAGGTGCTTGCCGGCAATATCGAGTACTTCTGCGATTACGTGGACGAGCATTTTGGGGGCGTGTCCTATTCGCGTCCGCAGGGCACGTACATGGTGTTTCTGGACTGCACCGAGTGGTGCCGCGAGCATGGCCGCGATATTCAGTGGCTGCTCGACGAGGGGGCGCGCGTGGGCGTGGGGTATCAGGACGGCCGTCCGTTCCACGGGCCCTGCCACATTCGCGTGAATCTGGCGCTGCCGCTTTCGCGCGTGAGGGAAGCGTGCGACCGCCTGGACCGCTACGTTTTTAATGCACGGTAAGCGTGCGCTGCATGTGGGGCCTTCTGCCAAGTCGGCTAGAAGGCCCCACATGGTAAAGCGTCTGTAACCATTGGGCACTCGTGTGGTTTCGTTTGCTATTATCTTTAACCATTTCAGTCTGTAAACAGGATCGTCTGGAGCTCGATGAAAAGACCCCGTCGCTCGGTTGCCATTTCGTTGTTTGTCGCGCTTGCAGTGGCGAGCGCCTTTGTCGTAGCGATAGCTGGCTGTTCAGGGCGTAATGACGAAGCCTCGACGTCTGCATTAGAAGGTCTGGATGCCTCGCAGGTCAAGGACGACAATCTTAAGACGCTTAACGTCGGCAGCGACCTCTATCCGCCGTTTGTGTATACCGACGAGTACGGCGATATCGTTGGCCTGGATGTCGAGATATTGACCGAGGCTTTGGCCCGCATTGGTTACAAGCCAAAGTACCAGCTGATCGATTGGGAAAAGAAGAACGAGCTACTGGCGAGCGGCGAGCTCGATTGCGTCATGGGCAGCTTTAGCATGACGGGTCGCGAAGACGAGTATCGTTGGGCCGGCCCGTACCTTGCGAGCCGCCAGGTGGTCGCGGTCGATCCCCAGAGCGATATCTACACGCTTGCCGATCTTGAGGATAAGGTCGTGGCGGTTCAGTCCACCACCAAGCCCGAGGACATTTTGCTCAATCGTACAAATGAAAACGTTCCGCAGATCAAGGAACTCTACAGCTTTTCGGACCGCTCAAACCTGAACCCGGCGCTCGTCGAGGGCCTGGTCGACGCCATCGCCGCGCATGAGTCCTCGCTGCTCACCTACGAAAAAGACTATGGCGTAACGTATCGCATTTTGGATGAGCCGCTGCTAGAGGTTGGTTTGGGTACTGCTTTCGATATTAGCGATACGCGCGGTATCGACGTTAAACTCACCCGTGCCTACCAAGAAATGCTTGCCGATGGCACCATGGAACGTCTGGTGTCAAAGTACTTTGATGAACCTTCGCCATTTTTGAATATGGAGGGCCTGTCATGATCGATGCGCCCGACCACGCCGCTCAGGAGCGGGGCAATCGTTCGGCAGGGGCATGGCTCCTTGTCGCTCTGCTGGGGATAGCGCTCTCGGTTGTTGCCGGCATGATGAGCTACGGTTACACGACAGCCCAAGCCGAGCAGCGCTTTGCCGACGTTGTCGATTACGTGGCGACCCAGAGCCTTTCCTACGATGCGTTCAATAGCGCCTATACGACCAAAAACCTGATTCGCGTTATGGAGATCGCCGGAGAGGTGGCGCGCGATATGGAGCGCGACGGCTCGGTGGATAACGCCACGCTGGAGCAATATGCTGACCAGTTCAACGTGAGCGCGCTGATCGTGACGGACGCATCGGGCAATTTGGTGTCCGAGTCTTCGACGGATGGCGTGGGCTACGAGTCGCTCGCTACGTATCTCAAGGAAGCACCCGTGCTGGAGGTGGCAGCCCATCCGCTTAAGTCCTATACCGCCCACATCACACTTGCGGATGATTCGGTCGCAGACATTGGCTGCGTAACTCGGCAAGATGGCGAGGGCATCGTTGTCGCAGTAAGGCATCAGAGCGCGAAGGCAGTTGCAAGCAATACGCTCAAGCTGCAGAGCCTGCTCGGTGGTTATGAGACCATTGACAGCGGCAATATCGTGATTGAAAGCGATGGCAAGGTCGTTGCGACCAATGCCGTTGAACCCACCATATTGGGCGTATTCGATCTGCCCGCGACGGATGCCTTCATTGTCAACGGTATAAAGGATCGGTGCCCGGCTGGTAAGGTCAGATTGGTCAGCGCCAATGGCGAGTGGTATTTGGGCACATTTGGAAAAGCGCGCGGGTTCTACGTGTACACCTATGCCTCGGCGCGGCGCTACTTTGAGGTTGTCGCGGCTGTTGCTGCCGGCGTGCTGGTGCTCTACAGCGGTGTTGTAGCCGTTGTTGTGATGGTGCGTCGCCGCGCTGACCGTCGACGTTTGACGGACTTGCTGCAGCAGGAGCGCGACTATGGCGACAAGCTGGCAAAGGCGGCGCGTGAGGCCTCGTCTGCCAACTCGGCAAAGACGGAGTTTTTGCGCCGCATGAGCCACGATCTGCGCACGCCCATCAACGGCATTCGCGGTATGGTCGAGGTCGGCGATGCCAATGCGGACGATCTGCAAAAGCAGACCGAGTGCCGCTCAAAAATCTGGACGGCATCGGGACTGCTGCTCGACCTTGCCAACGAGGCGCTCGATATGAGTCGCCTGGAGAGCGGCCAGGTCGACCTGAACCTCGTGCCCATAAATTTGGTGGCCCTCAACTGTGAAGTGCGCGATATTCTGGAGCGCCAGGCCGAGGAGCGTCTGGTGACAATTATCTGCGACCAGCAGACGCTTAATCATCCCTATGCGCGGGTGAGTGTGACGCACCTCAAGCGCTTGTTGCTTAATATTGCCGGTAATGCCGTCAAGTACAACCGCCAGGGCGGCTATGTTCGCCTGGTGTGCCGCGAGGTGGAGCCAGCGGATGGCGTTCCCGTCTATGAATACACGATCGCCGACAACGGTATTGGCATGAGCGAGGAGTTCCAACAGCACCTCTACGAGCCGTTTTGCCGCGAGGAGCAACAGGTGGAAGGCGCTTCATCGGGAACTGGCCTGGGCGCGCCTATCGCAAAACAGTTGGTCGAGCTTATGGGCGGAACCATGAGCTTTACGAGCGTCTTGGGGCAGGGGACGACGTTTACCATCCGTCTGCCGTTCGAGAAATGCAAGCGCTCCGAGATTCCTCAGGCTGTGCGCGTGGACGCGGGAGACGGCGATGCACTCCAGGGCTTGTTCGTTTTGCTCGTAGAGGATAACGATCTGAATGCCGAGATCGCGCAGTTTACACTCAGCCGTGCCGGTGCCGTCGTGACGCATGCTAAGGATGGCGAGTCTGCCGTCGAGATGTTTGCCGCGAGCGCGCCGCACGAGTACGACGTGGTGTTGATGGACATCATGATGCCGGGCATCGATGGCCTTGAGGCCACACGTCGGATTCGAGTACTCGATCGCGAAGATGCCGCGACCACGCCGATTATCGCCGTGAGCGCCAACGCCTTTGCCGACGACCGCAGGCTTTCGCGTGAGGCGGGCATGAACGCGCACCTGAGTAAACCCGTGAGCTCGCAGGAGCTCGTTGAGGCGCTTGCGCACATAGCCGCCGACGCTCTATAAGCATATGGCCTGGTTCCAAGGTGGGTTGGAACCAGGCCATATTGTTATTGATGAGGCCTGCTGAGGGGCTTACTTTTCCTGAATCTGCTTGCCGCAGAGATGCTCAATCGTAATCTCGTAGAGCTGGACGCCCTTAATGTCCTTGGCGATCTCCTCTTCGACTTCCTCGGCGGAAGGGTAGTACTTAAGGGCGAGCTGGCGGACTTTGTCTTCGATAAACGCGGGGGTGTCGTTCGCCAGGCGACAGCGGCCAAAGATGACGGTGCTCATAACGTAGGGAGCCCAGTCGCCGTCCTGGTACCACTCGTTTCCGTAAACGGTAAAGCAGATCTTGTCATCGCGTTTGAGTGCGTCGACCTTGTGGCCGGCTTTGGCGCCATGGAAATAAATCTTGTCGTGCTCGGTGTCAAAGAAGTAGTTGACGGGAATGGCGTACGGGTAGCCATCGTCGCCGTTGACGGCAAAGACGCCGCGCTTGCAGGTAGCGAGCAGTTCGCGCGCTTCCTCGTCAGTGATGGCGCGTTTCTTTCGACGTAAGGGCCTAAACATCGTTGGCTTCCTTTCTGGTCGTGCGTGGTGGTTGAGCACAAACTATAGCGAAACGGATCCGTTTTTCTTGATGCGGGCGAGTATGTTTTTGAGCTTGTTAAAGTCGAGCGGTTTGGACAGATGGGCGTTCATGCCGGCGTCGTGTGCCGCCTTGGCGTCCTCGGCAAAGGCATTGGCGGTGAGCGCGATGATGGGGATATCGGCTGCATCGACCTTCTCGCTCAGGCGAATCGCGCGGGTTGCCTCGTAACCGTCCATGTCCGGCATCATAATGTCCATCAGGATCGCATCGAAGCTGCCGGCGGGATGAGACAGGTACAGATCGACGACTTCGTTGCCGTTGACGGCGCGGGTGACTACGACGCCCTCGGATTCTAGCAGCGTCTGTGCAATCTCGGCATTCAATTCGTTGTCTTCGGCGAGCAGCACGTTCATGTCGGCGAGCGAGCAGTCGAGCGCCCTCTCGACCGTATTCGCCCGCGCCCGGGGGTTCTTGTCGATATCGAGCGGAATTTCCACGTAGAACGTGGTGCCCACATGGAGTTCGCTGGTGACTTCGATGGTGCCGCCCATCAGTTCAATAAGCGACTTAACGATTGGCATGCCCATGCCGGCTCCTTGGAACTTGCTGCGCGCATCGTCACCTTCTTGGGCAAACGGCTCATAGATATGCTTTAAAAACTCGGGAGCCATGCCAATGCCGGTATCCGAAACGCTAAAGCAAAAGAGCGCGCGCCCGTCATCGAGTGGCCTGGTCTTTGAACTAAAGGTGACGGAGCCGCCGTGCTTGTTGTACTTAATGCTGTTGTCTAACAGGTTGATCATGATCTGTCGGATATGGGTGGGACTGCCGATCATGTATGGCCCCGTGGCGTACGGCAGACTATTGTCCTGCATGGTGATGCCGTTACTGGACGCGCGGAGCTTGCACAGAACCAGCGTATTGTCACAGAGTTCTTTGAGGTTAAAAGGCGCATGCTCCAGTGTTAGCTTGCGGTCTTCGATTTTGCCCATCTCGAGGATGTCGTTGATCAGCGAGAGCAGGTGATTGGCGGCAACGCGCGCCTTGGCACGGCTCTCGCGGGCGACCTTGATATCGCCTTCCTTCAATTCCTCAATCTCGATAAGGCCCAGGATACCGTTGAGCGGCGTACGGATGTCGTGGCTCATGCGCGTGAGGAATGCCGTCTTAGCGGCGTTGGCAGCGTCGGCTTTTTTGCGCTCGGTTCGAGCGTGCACGAGCGCCCAGATGAGCAGGACGATGCCGACCGACAACATACCGATGAGGGTAGCGGCAATGGCGGTGCGGTTGCGAAAAAGGAATTGAAGCGTGTCTGATTCCTGGGTCGTGTACGACGTGGAGGAGTAATTGCTTGCGGAGAGCGATTCTCCGGCATTGATGATGCCCTTGTTGATGATTCCCAGCAGCTCGGGCTTTCCGTGCGAAATCCAGCACGAGAGCTCACAGGTGTCAGGGAGCTCGACCGTCTCGTAGTCCTTGAGATCATGACGGTCGCCGATGGTTTTTATGCGTGAGCTGGGAGCGACGATGCAGTGCGCCATTCCCTTCCTGAGGGCGTCGAACGCTTCATCGTCGGATTGGTATTCGGTCACGGTCGCTGTGGGGAACAGACTTTCAAGTGCATTTTTGTTGACAAACGATGATTTGGTACAGGCGATGTTCTGAAGGTCTTTGTTCAGGTCGCTGCCGGTGTGGATGGCGGTGAGGGATATGGTCCCCAACGATACCGACTGCACAACGCCTGATTGCTCGGCAAACCAGTAATCTCGGTATACCGGCAGCGCAACGTCTATGCTTCCCTTTGACAGGGCCTTTGACATCATCTTGTAGCTATCAAAGGCGACGGTTTTGACCGTAATGCCAAATTTATCGTGCAACGTCGTCGCAAGCGATGCGAGCGAGCCTTCCATTTCGCCGTTTTCGTCTTCGTTGCAGTAGGGGAGTCTGCCCGTAATGTAGCCGAGCGCGATGGTGTTGTCATTTGTTTTGAGCCAGGAACGTTCGGGGCCGTTGAGCGATGATGAACCGCTGTTTTGGGCCGAGTAGTTAGATTTGACTTCGTCGATATAGCGTGGGTTGACGCGGGCGATTGCCGACATGGCGGCATTGATGTCGTCCATCAGGTCGGGGCGGCTTTTGGGGACGGCAAAATAGTAGTCGCTCGAACCAATGTAGAACATGGGGGAGGCGCTGGGCGACGAGGCCGTGTCGTTCATGATAATGGCATCGACCTCGTTGTTTGCGAGCGCGTCAAAGAGAACGGAGTTCCCGTCATACTCCCTGTATGTGCAGGTGATTCCTTCGTTGGCGAGCCACTGCTGGCCAACGAAGGTTTGCATAACGCCGGGGTTGCAGCCGATGGTAAGGCCTTGGAGCGCTTGGGGGTCACCCTTGGCCAGATCGTCGCGCTCGGGCTTGGCGTAGATGTAGTAGCGCTCGGTGCCCTCGGGGTTCGAGGAAAAGAGCAGCTTTTGGGCGCGTTCCTCGGAGTAGGAGATGTTGGGCATGAGGTCGATCTCGCCCGCCTCGAGCATGTCCATAAGTTCGGTGAAGGTGCCGGAGACGTATTCGTACCGCCAGCCGGGCGTGTAGTACGACAGGGTCTGGAGGTACTCGTAACCCCATCCCGAGAGACGCTCGCCGGGGGTGCCGTCCTGGAAGCCCTCGTTGTTGACGAGCCAACCAACGCGGACCGTCTTGACTGGCTGATCGGTGTTGGCGGCATAGACGGGGGCGGGCGCGGCGGCGCTCAGCACGGTAAGCGCGACAAGCACGATGACCAAGGCGCGAGATATAACTAAACGAAGGGCGACGGTAGCTCTCACGTGCAATCCTAACGAATCGAGACAATACCGCATAAGGATACCAGCTCAGCCTGCCTAGCCGGCGGCTGCACCGCTAAACGCTCCCGCCCGGCAGTTGGGGACAGTCCCTTTCTGCCGGTACAAAAGGAACGTCCCTAACTGCCGGTTGTGGGACAATACCGAGCAAACGTGATTGGGCGTCTGGGAAAAGGGGTCGCGATGAACAAGTTGAGGACGCTTGCCGACGTGTTGCGCCAGGCTGGCTTTGCGCGCATCACGGGCCTGTTTCTTATCTTTTACCTGCTATGTTCGACGGCCGTCTGGCTGTCCGAGCCTACGACCCTCACCTTTGGCGATGGACTTTGGTTTAGCTTCGAGACGGTCTCGACCATCGGCTTTGGCGATATCCCGGCCGAAACGCCGGTTGCCCGCGCCATTACCGTTGTCCTGAGCGTTATCAGCATCTTCTACATCGCCATGCTCACGGGTGTGGCGGTGAACTACTGCAATACGCTCATCAAGCTGCGCCAAAAGGACACCATGGCGCGCTTTATGGACGATCTGGAGCATTTGGAAGAGCTCGATCGTGACGAGCTCGCCGACCTGTCGCGCCGCGTGCGCGAGTATCGTCGACGCCAGCGCTAAAACGAACGTCGTGCGCCACAACAAGGGGGACTGAAATGAATATCACCGTGTATCTGGGCGCCAGTGCCGGCAATGACCCGGCATTTCTGCCCGCGGTACAGGAACTAGGCAGCTGGATTGGCGCCAACGGACACGCGCTGGTATACGGCGGGTCCAAGTCGGGACTGATGGGCGCGCTCGCCGATAGCGTACTCGAGGCAGGTGGACACGTGACGGGTGTTGAGCCGAGCTTTTTTATCGAGGCCGAGTTTCAACATGACGGTATCGACGACCTCATCGTGACGAGCGATATGGCCGAGCGTAAAGCCAAGATGATCGAGCTTGGCGATGCCTTCATTGCCTTTCCCGGCGGGACGGGCACGCTCGAGGAGATTGCCGAGGTTATGTCCGCGGTGTCGTTGGGGCACCTGAGTGCTCCGTGCATCCTGTATAACCTGGACGGTTACTACAACGACCTCAAGGCACTGCTCGGGCACATGATTGATAAAGGGCTATCGAGCCCACGGCGCCAGCAGGGCATCTACTTTGCCGACGATTTGAGCGAGATTGCTTCGATTATCAACGGATAAGTCTTGAGCCTGCCCCACTATGGCTCCCAATGGTGCCGTTCGCGGCGTGGATGGTTGGCTCGTTCGGGCAACGCTCGCTCTACAATAAAACGCATCTATGTCGACTTTGACCGCGGGAGGACCCGATGGATAACCTTGCCAAACCCACAAACCGCGCGCTGTTTTTAGTTAGCGTTGCCGTGACCGGTGCGTTCGCAGGTGCCGCGGTCTGGCTGTTCTTTTTTGCGATGGAGCACGGTATCGACTATCTATGGACCGAGATTCCGCACGCGCTGGGCGTCGCTTCGCCCGAGCTCGCGAACGGCCCGTTTGGCTTTTTGCCGTACCCGTTTTTCGTCTGCATGCTGGGCGGTCTGCTGATTGGCCTGTACGAAAAGATGACGGGCACCAAGACCGATGACCTTAACCAGGTCATGACCAAGGTCAAACAGGATGGGTGCTACCCCTACGAAAATCTGGGCAAGCTGTCGCTTGCCGCGCTGTTGCCGCTGCTGTTTGGCGGCAGCATTGGACCGGAAGCTGGACTGACCGGCGTCATTGCGGGACTGTGCAGCTGGGTCGGCGATCGCATGCGTCGCTTTGGAGCCGAGTTTAGGGAACTCACGCTGCTGGGTACCCAGGCTGCCCTGACGGCGCTCTTTACCGCACCCGTCTTTGGCTTTGTGGCTCCGCTCGCCGGTAGCGCCGACGGCCAGGGTGCCAATGATGCTGAGGACTCCGCATCCGACGAGATCACCATCAAGCTCCCCAAGGCGCAAAAGGCCGTGGTTTACGGCATTGCGATTGCCGGCGGTCTGGGTACCTACCTGCTGCTTGGCCAGCTTGTGGGCGGCGGCATGGGCATGCCGAGGTTTGAGGCCGCCGAGGTGGGCAACCTGGAGCTTGCTTGGCTCATTCCTCTTGCGCTGATCGGCACGGTCTGCGGCTGGCTGTACTTTGTCTCTGAGCACGCGAGCGAAGCATTTGCCCATGCAATAGGGGAACGTCCTGTCGTCAAGGCCATGCTAGCCGGTCTGGCGCTCGCCATCTGTGGCACGGTCCTGCCCTACACCATGTTTGCCGGCGAGACCCAGGCCGGTGTGCTCATGGAAACCTACCTGACCATCCCCGCCGGCATGCTGATCGCGACCGGTCTTGTTAAGGCCATGCTGACGCCCGCCCTCATCAACCTTGGTTGGCGTGGCGGCCACTTCTTCCCGGTTATCTTCTCGGGTGTGAGCTTGGGCTACGGCCTTGCCATCCTCACCGGCGCCGATCCGGTCTTTTGCGTCGCCGTCTGCACAGCCTCGATGATGGGCGCCGTCATGCGCCAACCCGTTATGGTCGTGGGCCTGTTGCTCATGTGCTTCCCGCTCAAAGGCATCGTCTGTATGATCATCGCCGCCGTCATCGCCGCCGGTATTCCGTTGCCCAAGCCGCTGCGCAAGTAGCACGGCGGCGCACGTCGGGGATATGCCATTTGTCACGGATTTGCGGGCGGCGATCGCGCCCTTCGTGGATTGAGACTCGCGTGGCTACAGGTCGCGTACTCGATAAACCTTGGTGCTGACGGTGCAGCTGATTGCACATAGCGCGAGGGCCAGTACGGCAATTCCTGCGCACAGACCGCCAAGGACGGCAGGATCGGGATTCGCTCCGGCAATCGACATGAGCCAGTTGCTGATGGGGTTGGAAGAGCTCAGCATTGCCATGGTACCGCAGCCCATCAGGGCAAACAGGCCGACGGAAAGGCGCAGCGCCTCCATGTGTCCAAATCGAAAGAACAGCGGCTGTGCCAAAAACACCATCATGAGGGAGATGAGCATCGATGCGGCGGAGGCTATTGTGATCTCAAAGACGGTCTGTCCCGTCGAAGGAATGCCCGTGTGATCGAAGAACGGAAGGGCGATGATGTTCAAAAGCACGGCGGCGCATGCCATGACGGCCGAGAAAGCAATAATGCACAGGTAGCGTGCGCAGATGATGTCTTTGCGCGAGAACGGCAGCGTTGCCCGATAGCGCTCCCAGCCGTTTTGGTTATCGTAGCCAGCCAGTGAGTTCATGAATATGATGGGTGACATGGCACTGACGGCGCAGGCGCCGGCGCTTATGCCGGAATCACCGTCCGATGCGTTGGCGAGGGTCAACACGACGAATATAAACAGGCTGACGCCCGCGATGCTCGGGACGAGCGTGCGAACGATGGCGAGCTCGGATATAAAGGCGCGTTTCATTTCGAAGCCCCTTTCAGCGTGAGGCGCAGATAGTCATCAATGGTTGCCCGATCGCAGGGAATCTCGGGAAAGGCCTCGAGCGTTTCGCGACGGTTGGGTACGAGGACGTCCACGCTGTAGACGTGGTGGACGGCACGGGCGCCTTCGACGCAAGCCATAAGCTCGGCAGCCTGCGCTTGGGTACAGTGGGCGATGCCGGCGCGGTCGGTAATATCCTCGCGCGGTAGGTCAAAAATAATCGAGCCGTTATCGATGCAGATGACGCGGTCGGCGGCGCGATCGAGGTCGGATGTAATGTGGCTCGAGAGCAGCACGCTGTGCTGGCCGTCGGCGACAAAGGCAAGCAGCTCATCAAGCAGTTCCTCGCGTGCCATGGGATCGAGGCCCGCGGTGGCTTCGTCCAAAACGAGCAGCTTGGCATTGTGGCTGAGTGCACAGGCAAGCTGCAGTTTCATGCCCATGCCGCGGGAGAGGTCCTTGACTTTTGTCTTGGGATCGAGGCCAAACCGGTTGATGAATCCGGCGAACGTTTCGCGGTCCCACGTGGGGTACGCCGGGCCTACGAGCGACTCGATCTGGCCCACCTTGAGCGTGGAGGGGAAGGGGCATGTGTCCAGGACAAGACCGACGCGGGAGCGCAGGCAGCGCTGTGTCTCATCGGGCGCGTCGGCGCCACAGCGCTGCCCAAACAGGCGCACCTCGCCGGCATCGAGCTTGATAAGCCCGAGCACGGCGCGAATGGTCGTTGTCTTGCCGGCACCGTTAGCGCCCACAAAGCCAACAATCTGGCCGGGCTCCACGGCGAGCGTGACATCACGCAGCGAAAAACAGTCGCTCACGCGGCGTGAGACACCTTTGAGTTCTAGCAAGTTTTGCATGGTATAGCCTTTCTTGCAGATGGCTACTGCATGGTTTCGGGGGCTACCAGGTCGAGCATCTCGTGCAGTTTGTCGCGCGTGACGCCCAAGGCTTCGGCTTGGCTTGCCGCTTTCGCAAGCAGCTCTTCGATATGGCAGAGCTGGTTTTCGCGCAAAAGCTCCTGGTTGCCCTCGGCGACAAAACAGCCCTTGCCCTGCACGGTGCAGATAAACCCGAGCTGCTCCAGGTCGGCGTAGGCGCGCTTGGTGGTGATGACGCTCACGCCAAGATCGCTCGCGAGTGCACGGATGCTGGGGAGTTTGGCTCCCGCAGCGAGCGTGCCCGATAAGATCTGAGCTTTGACTTGCGAGGTTATCTGCTCGTAGATGGGCTTATCGCTCGAATTGGATAGGATGATGTCCACAGCGGCTCCTTAGCTGTTGGGCTACACGTGTATATAACCGGTAAGCACAGTATATATACACTATGCACAGTTATGCAAGAGGCAAATGTGGATTGGGCCGGCTACCCAGGCCCCAACTGATGAATTTGTCCTGATAGGCGCCCTAGAGCGGGATTTCGCGGCTACAATAGGGCGGTTACATCGACGTAATGCACTCAATGCAAGAAAGGATCCGCATGGCAAGCCTGTCGGATGAAATCTCGTCGCGCCGTACATTCGCGAT
Source organism: Collinsella sp. (assembly GCA_018365375.1). Taxonomy (GTDB): domain Bacteria; phylum Actinomycetota; class Coriobacteriia; order Coriobacteriales; family Coriobacteriaceae; genus Collinsella. The sequence continues at coordinate 36,563 of JAGZKE010000006.1, forward strand.
CATCAGCCACCCGGACGCCGGTAAGACCACCCTTACCGAGAAACTGCTGCTCTACACCGGCAGCATCCAGACCGCCGGTTCGGTCAAGGGCAAGAGCTCGGCCAAACACGCCGTCTCGGACTGGATGGATATCGAGAAAGAGCGCGGCATTTCCGTGACCTCCTCGGTGCTGCAGTTCACCTATAACGGCGCCTGTGTCAACATTCTCGATACCCCCGGCCACCAGGACTTCTCGGAGGATACCTACCGTACCCTCATGGCCGCCGACGCTGCGGTCATGGTCATCGACGGCGCCAAGGGCGTCGAGGCCCAGACCAAAAAGCTCTTTAAGGTCTGCACGCTGCGCCACATTCCCATCTTCACCTTTGTGAACAAGCTCGACCACGAGGCTCGCGATCCGTTTGAGCTCATGGAAGAGATTGAGAACGTCCTGGGCATCAATACGTATCCCATGAACTGGCCGATCGGCAGCGGCCGCAACTTCCGCGGCGTGTTCGATCGTCAGACCCGTCGCGTCATTGCCTTTGAGGGCGACGGCCACGCCAACGCCACCAAGAAGGTCGCCGAGGTCGAGGCCGAGCTGGGCGACCCCGCCATGGACGAGCTTATTGGCGAAGAGAACCATAAGAACCTGATGGACGACATCGAGCTGCTCGATGGCGCCGGCGACGAGCTCGACTTGGATGCCGTGGCCTGCGGCAAGCTGAGCCCGGCGTTCTTTGGCTCGGCGCTTACCAACTTTGGCGTGGAGCCCTTCCTCAAGGAGTTCCTGCGTCTGGCCCCGACGCCGCGCGCCTATACCGATACGCTCACCAGCGAACCGGTCGATCCCTGCCGCGACGACTTTAGCGGCTTTGTGTTTAAGATCCAGGCCAACATGGACAAGAACCACCGTGACCGCATCGCCTTTGTGCGCATTTGCTCGGGCAAGTTCGAGCGCGGCATGGACGCCTTCCACGTGCAGGGCAACCGCAAGCTCAAGCTTGCCACGGGCACGTCGATGATGGCCGATGACCGCGCCATCGTGGATGAGGCGTACGCGGGCGATATCGTGGGCCTGTTCGACCCGGGTATCTTTAGCATCGGCGACACCGTGTGCTCCGGCAAGCGCCACGTGCAGTACCCGCAGATCCCGACGTTTGCCCCCGAGATGTTCGCTCGCATTACGCAGGTCGACACGCTCAAGCGCAAGCAGTTCGTCAAGGGCATGGAGGAGCTTGCCCAGGAGGGCGCCATCCAGATCTTCCGCGAACTGGGCGCCGGCATGGAGAGCGTCATTGTGGGCGTGGTCGGCGTGCTGCAGTTTGAGGTACTCGAGCGCCGCCTCAAGGCCGAGTACCGTGTTGAGGTTCGTCGCCAGCCGCTGCCCTATACAGACATCCGCTGGATCCAGAACGACCCCGACACCATCGATATCCCGGGCCTTTCGCTCACGCGCGACACGCTGCGCGTCGAGGACATGCGCGGCGGCAAGCTGCTGCTGTTCACGAGCCCGTGGAACGTGGATTGGGCAACTGACCACAACCCCGACCTTATCCTGTCGGAGTTTGGCAACGTAGCGTTTTAACGCATCGGCGCGGTGGCCCTGCGGGGCTGCCGCGCCGTTTGCTTGCCTGATGCCGTGTGAGCGGCTATCATACCCACCGTCGTCTTAAGACCGAGGCGTCCGAGCAGTTCGGGTCCGATATCCTGCTCGTTAAACCTAAAACCAAAGGAGTACATAATGATCAAGAAGGTCATGGAGGACTACAAGGTCCTGTTGCGGAGCATTCCCGCGGCAACGGTTTCGCTGTTTTTCGTGAGCGTCATCATGATGAACCTGCTGGCCAACAAAGAGCTTATCAGCCTGCCGTATCTGGCACTCGATTGCGGCTTTGTGGTGAGCTGGGTTTCGTTTTTGTGCCAGGACATGATCTGCAAGCGCTTTGGCGCCAAGGCATCCATCAAAATCTCTATCCTCGCGCTGCTGGTCAACCTGGCCGTGAGCCTGTGCTTTTGGGCATGCTCGCTCACGCCCGGCATGTGGGGCGCCTACTACGACACGGGCATGATCGAGGTCAACACCGCCCTTAACGCCACCATCGGCGGCACCTGGTACGTGGTGCTGGGCTCTTCGCTGGCAATGCTCGTTTCTGCCGTGGTTAACTCAACGCTCAACCAGTCGCTCGGCCGTATGCTCAAAAAGAATAACTTTGCGAGCTTTGCCTTCCGCTCCTATGTGTCCACGGGTGTTGGCCAGTTTATCGACAATCTGGTCTTTGCCATTGTGGTGAGCCACACGTTCTTCGGCTGGACCTGGGTGCAAGTCCTCATGTGCTCGCTGACGGGCGCTGTTGCCGAGCTGCTGTGCGAGGTCTTCCTAAGCCCCGTGGGCTACAAGGTCGTGCGCGGCTGGGAGCGCGAGAATGTGGGCTCCGAGTACCTCGAGCGCCACGCAACCGCCTAAGGAGCAAGTATGCGGGTTTTGATCACGGGTGCTTCGGGCGGTATCGGAGCCGCATGCGTGCAGCGCTTTTTGGACGAGGGCCACGAGGTCGTGGGCTTTGATCTGCTGCCGGCGGCGATCGAACACGAGCGCTACCGCCATCTGATTGTTGATGTCCGCGAGCCGGGCTCGTTTCCGGGCGACCTTAAACCCCAAGTGATCGTGAACGTTGCCGGTACGCAGGATTCGGCCGACGATATCGCCGCCAACCTGTGTGGCACCATCAACGTGACCGAGCGCTACGCTTTTGTGGGGGAGGGGCTTGTCGCCAAGCCGGCGCCCGCTATCAAATCCGTGGTCAATGTGGGGTCGGCGAGTGGGCATACGGGGTCGGAGTTTCCCGCCTATGCCGCCAGCAAGGGCGGCGTTATCGCCTACACCAAGAACCTTGCAAACCGTCTGGCGCCGCAGGCCATCGCCAACAGTGTGGACCCGGGCGGCGTTATCACGCCGCTCAACCGTTGCGTGATGGAAGACGAGCACCTGTGGAACCAGATTATGGAGCTCACGCCGCTTAAACGCTGGGCTACCGCCCAAGAGATCGCCGAGTGGATCTACTTTGTGGGCGTGACCAACCGGTTTATGACCGGACAGAGTCTGTTGATCGATGGCGGCGAGGCCGGCCGCACACAATTTATTTGGCCCGAATAGGAAACGCGCCCGATGGAAAGCTGTCGGGCGCGTTTTTGATGTATCGATTTTTAGCCGAGGCAGGTCCAGTTGACGGGGGTCGAGCTGTGCTGTTCGAGTAGTCGATTGGCAGCGGAGAAGGGGCGCGACCCCATAAAAGCGGGGAGTTCTGCCGTGGCACGGTTGGCCGAAAGCGGCGAGGGGTGTGTGGAGGCCAGGCAGAACTTGTCGGTTGCCTTGCCCGCACCAGTTGCGACGAGCTTACCTTCGACCATCTGCTGGGCAAAGCGGCCCCATGCCAAAAAGACTACCGGCTGGGGCAGCTGACAGCAGCGTTCGATAACGTAGTCGGTGAGCGTGCTCCAGCCCAGTTTGGCGTGCGAGTTGGCGGCATGCTCGCGCACGGTGAGCGTAGTGTTAAGGAGTAGGACGCCCTGTTGTGCCCATGCGGTTAGGTCTCCCGTGGCGGGAATGGGGCAGCCCAAATCGGCATTGAGTTCTTTATAGATGTTGCGCAGGCTCGGCGGCAACTTGGTTTGCGTCGCGGGGACCGAAAACGACAACCCCATTGCCTGGTTGGGTCCGTGATAGGGGTCTTGACCCAAGATGACAACTTTGACCTGGTCGGCCGGCGTGTAGGCGAGGGCATTGAGGATGTCGTCTTGTGCCGGGTAGATGGTCTGCTCGGCACGCAAAAGGGCGATACGCTCGAGCAGCTGGTTCGTAGTGTCACGTACCGGCTGCGGCGCATTGCCCAACCAAGTTGCTATGTTGAGGTCGCGGGTTGCGGTGTCCATGGGGCTCCTTTATGGCAGATGCTCTGTTTGCATCTATTGTAAAGGCGCACCGGTTGCCTTTATGCCACGGCTGTATGAAGAGCGGGGTCTACGAGACGTGCTCGGGCGCTCCTGCCATACGAGCGCGTCCATGTGCGCGGAGGCGCGGAAGCTCGACGGTTGCCGCCATGACGCCGGTGAGGATGAGAGCTGCACCCAGGAAGGCGATGGGGCTCAGGACCTCGCCAACCAAGAAGAACGAAAAGACAGCGGAGCAGACCGGCTCAAGCGAGAAGGCGAAGCCGGTGGTCTCGGCGGGTACGTGGGGCTGCACGAGCGTCTGGGTGATAAAGCCGTAGGCAGAGCAGATGAGTGCGAGCGCGACGACGACCACGATCTCGCTGGGCGTACTGGGAAGTGTGAAACCGCCAAAGACGCATGCGGCGATGCCCGAGAACAAGCCGCCGAAGCCCAGCTGCCAAACGCCCAGAGCAAGCGGATCGACTTCTTCGACAAAGCGCTTGGCCACGATAATGTGGCTGGCATAGATAAAGGCCGAGAGCAGCATGATGATCGCGCCGAGATTCAGGCTGGTAAAGTCGGCGCCCGAGAGCAACAGCATGCCGCAGGTGACGATGGCGGTGCCGACGAGCACTTTGCGCTCGGGGGCGCGGCGCAGCAGGGCGGCGTTGGCAAACGGCACGATCACGACCGTCAGGCTCTGCAAAAAGCCGGCGGTGGAGGCAGAAGTGAGGCTGGAGCCCAGGCACATGCAGGTGAGCTCGGTTGCCATAATGGCGCCGATGATGGCGGCGCGGACCATAAGGTCGCGGTTGATGTGCAACGCGCGCTTGTGGAAGAGCGGCAGGCAGACCACAAAGGCGATGATGCAGCGTAGCGCGACGATGCTCGTGGCGTTCATGCTGTCCATGCCGATCTTCATGAGAGGGTACGAAAAGCCCCATGCGACGGGAACGGAAAATGAGAGCGCGATTGCTTTTTTGCGATCCATGGGACTCCTTTTGTTACAGAACGGTTTCGTACAAAGGATTCTGCTCCCAGATGTGGATGTAGTAAAGCGAATGTATCTTCAGTATGATTAAGAAATGCTAAAGTAGGCACGAAAAGCGCTGACAAAACGTTTTACGGCTGCATTGATGTGGAGGCACGATGACATCGCGGTATCAGATTGTTTGTATGGTGGTCGATCGCGGCAGTCTTAAGGGCGCGGCGGACGAGCTGGGCTATACGCAAAGTGCGGTGAGCCAGGCCGTCAAAGCGCTCGAGCGCGAGCTGGGTACCACGCTTATCGAGCGCGGAAAGCAGGGCGTTACGCTTACGCGCGACGGTAAACAATATCTGCCGTACCTGCGCCAGATCGTGACTGCTGAGGCCGAGCTCGAGGGCAAGCGCCAGGAGCTGCTGGGGCTTTCGTCGACCGATATTCGCATTGCGACGTTTACCAACGTGAGTCGAACCGTGTTGCCGCGCGTGATCCGCGACTTTGGGGCCCTGCATCCGGGCGTGCACTTTACCCTCAAGCAGGGCGATTACACGCGCAACGCCCAGTGGGTGCACGATGGCGTGGTTGACTTTTGCTTTACGGCGCGTGGGTTTACCGCAGGGCTCGAGAAGCGCGTGGTCTATCACGACGAGTTGGTGGCATTGTTGCCGGCCGCGCATCCGCTGGCGGCAAAGGAAAAGGTGACACTTGCCGACCTGGCGTCCGAGCCGTTTGTGCTGCTGGATGAGGGCGAACAGAGCCTGGTGCTCGATGCATTCGCAGCGCATGGGCTGTCGCCGCACGTGACGAGTGAGGTGACCGACGACTACACCATCATGGCGATGGTGGAGGAGGGCCTAGGCGTGAGCATGCTCTACCGTCGTACTGTGGAGGGCATGCGAGCCGATATTCGTGTGCGGCCCATCGTGCATGCCCCCTCGCGCGACGTGGTGGCCGCCTGGCGCAGCTGGGACACCATGCCCATCGCCACGAGACACTTTATCGACTATATGAGCTCGCATATTGTCAATTAATGACTGGCGTGGCGTTGAGTGCGGTGTTTAGCGGGTTGTCGCTTTGGCTTGGGTGGCGCGATAGGTGCGTGCCGGGTGGCAGAGTAGTACCGCCACGATCATAAAGAATGCCGTGGTGCCCAGGCTGATGGGGTAGACCATCATGATGTTCGCAAAGGTGCGGAAGTGCGGGAACACGCAGAACACCCAATAGAAGCGGATGCCGCAGACGCAGATCATGGTGATGAGGGCGGGCGTGAGCGAGATACCAAAGCCGCGCAGGTAGCCTGACATGTTTTCGTAGAACATGCTAAAGGCGTACGCCGGGAAGATCGAACATACGCGGATATAGCCGATTGAGACGATGCTGGGATCGCTGTTGAACAGCGACAAGATCTCGCGCCCCAGGCCGACAATGACGACAATCGTGGTGAGCGCAACGATACCGCCTTCGACCAGGCAGACCTTAAGCGTCTTGGTGCAGCGATCGATCTGACGGGCACCGTGGTTTTGTCCCACAAAGGTGGTGCACGCCTGGCTAAAGCTGTTGAGCAGGTTGTAACACACGTACTCCAGGCTCATGGCGGCGCTCGATGCGGCCATGACCTCGGTGCCCAGACTGTTGATGGCAGACTGGATGATGATGTTGGCGACAGCAAAGACGGCGCTTTGGATGCCGGCGGGCAGGCCGATCTTAACGATGCGTTTGAGGGCGACGGGGTCGATAGCCAGGTCGCGCGGGGTGACGCGGACGACGGAGTCGGTCTTGAGCAGGCGGATAAAGAGCGTAGCGGCGCTGACGGTGTAGGCGATGGCGGTGGCTATGGCGACGCCCGCGACGCCCCAGTGGAGTACGGGGACAAAGATGAGGTCCAGGCCAATGTTGAGGACGGTGGACACGGCAAGCGCCTGCAGCGGCATGCGGGTGATGCCGACGGAGCGGAAAATCGCGGCCTCAAAGTTGTAGAGCAAAATCGAGGGCATGCTCAGCAAAAAGACGCGTAGATAGAGTGAAGCGAGCGGCATGGTCTCGGCGGGAACGTTGAGCGCGGCGAGCATGGGCTCGGCAAAGACCTCGCCCAGGGCGATGACGACAAAGCCCACGAGCGCCATTAAAATCGAGGTATGGACGGCGCGTTTGACCATGTTCTGATCGTTGCGGCCGATGGCGTTGGCGATGACCACGTTGGAGCCAAGCGACATGCCAATAAACAGGTTGAGCATAAGACTGGTAAGCGGAACATTGGAGCCGACCGCTGCCATGGCGAGGGTTCCCTGGTCGCCCGAGAAGTTACCGATGATGACCGTGGCGATGAGGTTCGACAGCTGCTCCAAGATGCTCGTGGCGGCCACGGGGAAGGCGAACAGGGGGATATTGCGCCACAGCGAGCCGGTGGTCATGTCAATGTGCTTAGATACGGTGTCAGCCATATGCTCTCAATCTCTAATATGCTCTTTCGTGCTTATTTGCGCAGATGATGATACTCCTAATGCAACCAGTCGGCACGTAGGGACGTTCCTTTTCTGCCGGCAGCTGGGGACACTCCTTATCTCTTCTAACTAGTCATTCAAGAACGTCCCCAATGACTAGGCGGGGAAGGCGTGCGACAATGGTGGGCGTTGTGTTGTTCGCGCTAAGGAGTTGCCATGTTGTTGTGTCCCGTTTGCCATGAGCCGTTGGTGGACGACGAGCGTGGTGCTGCATGTGCGGGCGGACACCGGTTTGACCGAGCTCGCGAGGGCTATCTATATCTACTACGTTCGTCCAAGAGCGGCGACTCCATGGGCGATCCCAAGTCGCAGGCACGCAGCCGTCGTGACTTTCTGAACCGTGGATACTATGCGCCGTTGCGCGATGCGATGGTTGAGCTGGTGCGCAAGCAGGTGTCTGGGCGCGCCGCGTCTACGAACGGCCCCATGACGTTGCTCGATATTTGCTGTGGCGAGGGCTACTACACCAGAGCCATGGGCGCGGTGCCGGGCGTGGATGCTTACGGTTTCGACTTGGGCAAAGAGATGGTTCGCCTGGCCGCCAAGCGCGGCGATGCAGCCTATTTCGTAGCCAACATGAAGGATATCCCCGTGGCCGATGGCGCCTTCGATATGGTGACCGAGCTCTTTGCTCCCTTTAACGAGCGCGAATTTGCCCGCGTGCTGGCGCCAGAGGGCTCGCTCTACACCGTGGTGCCGGGCGCCCGTCATCTCTTTGGGCTTAAGGAGGTGCTCTACGACACGCCGTACCTTAACGATGAGAAGCTGCCGAAGACCACCGAGCTCGAGTTAGTCGGAATGCAGCGGGTGTCTGCGAATATTACGCTTCAGACCCAGGCCGATATCGAGGCGGTGTTCCAGATGACGCCGTACTACTATCGCACGCGCCCTGCCGACAAAGAGCGCCTGGCAAACCTGGACACGCTCCAAACCGATATCGACTTCATCATCGCCGAGTACCGCCACAGCTAACAACCAGCCAAAAAAGGACAGGTTTATTTTGGTGGGTTTTATCTAGGCAAACGTAAAGGGCCGACCGCGTTGCTACGCGATCGGCCCTTTTTATTGGCGTATATACCAGAGTCGCTGAGCGATTGACACGGATGCGGTTTAGCTCAAACGGTCCATGCCCTCTTTCTTGACGCGGTTGGCGAGTACAAAGTAGATAATGCTGACGATCAGGCCGGTAAAATCGGGGATGCTTGAGCCGGTCCCACCCAAGAGGGGCAGGGAGAGAAGCAGACTGATGACCGAACATGCTAGGCAGACGATGGACCAAATCCAGACAACGCCAGCCTTGGCGGGATTATTTGCCGCGCGGATGCCAAAGACGGCGGTCACAATTTCGACGACGCCCAATACGATGACGACGATGCAAGAAACGATCATGGCACCCGTGATATCGCCTGCCGCGCTGCCCGCAAAGAGCGCTGTAGCACCCATGCCTGCGCTTAGAATGCCGACGACAAAGAAGAAGAACGATAGGATTTTGAGTAATTTGCAGGCGTTGCTCATGGCTGGTCCTTTCGATACGAGTACGCCAACCTGGCGCACCCCATGTGCTGCACATATGGTGAAGCACATTGTAGTTCAACGCGGCGATGCATGTGCCTGAAAGCGCTTTGAGCCCGCGCAGCCCAACCCCAACCTTTCAAAAAAGAAAGCTGGGCGTAAGTCAAATCGATGGCAGCGTATGCGCGGCGCTGCGATGATGGGGCCATGGTAAGAGCTGGACCGAAGGAGAAGCCATGATGTACGGAGCAGGGCAAGTGCGTGAGCCGCGGTCGTTGGGAAGGCGCATGAGTGATTCCGTGATTGCTGCCGTGTGCACGGGATTGATGGCGGTGCTTTGCATTGGGATGCTGTGGGCCATGTCACATGTGGGACAATAGCGGACGGTTGGGTGTCGTCATGAACGGCGCCCACGTATTCGTTTTGCTTGCTAAGGAGTACCCATGGGCGTCGTCGATCCCTTTTCTGTTGCTCGGGCCGCGGGGCTTGAGCTGACCGGGAAGTCCGAGGGCCTCACGCTCACCGACGGCACGATGGAGCTGCGTGCCGATTTTGGCCGTATGCTTTCACGACTCAAGCAGGGTCGCTTGCAGCAAGAGCTGCTGGTGAAGGCCGCACGCATAAAAGGTGCCGAGCAACCGTGGGCGATTGACGCCACGGCAGGCTTTGGCGAAGATTCGCTACTGCTGGCTGCTGCGGGCTTTACCGTCGATCTGTATGAGCAGGATTGCGTGATTGCGGCGCTCCTCAAGGACGCCTTGGATCGCGCGGCAGATGATCCGGCGCTTGCGGCTGCCGTGTCGCGCATGCGCTTACATGCGGGTGAGGACAGCATTGCCGGACTTTGCCATGCAGCTGAGCTGATCGGGCGGGGCGAGCTCACCGCTCCCGACGTGGTGTATCTGGACCCCATGTTTCCCGAGCGCACCAAGAGCGCGGCGGTTAAAAAGAAGTTCCAACTCTTGCATCATCTGGAACAGCCGTGCGCCGATGAGGAGACGTTGGTCGAAGCCGCGCTTGCGGTGCATCCGCGCAAGGTCGTTATCAAGCGGCCGGTGAAGGGGCCACTGCTTGCCGGCGTTAAGCCGAGCTATCAACTTGCGGGCAAGGCCGTTCGCTACGACGTTTTGGTGCCGCCGCGCCCGTAGCTTGCGTGCGATGGCTGGCGCTCCGTCAGTGCCGTGCCGATGCGGGGTCTATTTCCAAGGGTGCGACGTCAGGTGCCATCCGCCGCAGTATTCGCATTTGTAGCAGGCCAAACCACGCCGCCCGCGGTTTTCGCATTCGGCCATAACGGCCTCGGCCTCGGCGCGCGTGTCGTAACGGTTTTTGCGTTCGCACGACTTGTAGCGCCAGGCCTCATCGCGCTCGGCATCCAGGGCGTCGCGGCGCTCGTCCTCGCGTGCAAATAGGTCGCTCATATCGCCGCCGGTAGCAGCGCCCAAAAACTCGCTTTTGGCCTTTGACCAGGCGGCTCGCTTTTTGCTTCCCATCTGCTTCGCGCCCTTCTCAAAACGTTGGTATCATTGCTCAGTCAAAGTGATACCAATAAACGTGAGGTCGCCGCGTGATGATCAGAAAAACCCTCGATACCGACATTCCTGCTGTCATGGCTATCTATGACGCGGCCCGCGCCTTTATGCGCGCGCATGGCAACGCCACGCAGTGGCCCGAGGGCACGCCTTCGGCCGAGCAGCTGGCTGCCGATATCGCCGCCGGTGGCAGCTATGTGTGCGAAGTCGACGGTCGCGTGGTGGCGACGTTTGCATTTTTACAGGGTCCGGACGAGTGCTATGACGTAATTGAGGACGGGCAATGGCGCAGCGACACTCCGTACGCCGTGCTGCACCGTGTGGCGTCCGACGGCGCCGTGCACGGTATCGCGGCTGCGATGTTTGCCTTTGCCAAAGAGCGTGCCGATCACCTGCGCATCGATACGCACCAGGACAACCTGCCCATGCAGGGTGCGAGCCTCAAGGCCGGATTTGAGCGCGCCGGCATCGTGTATGTGTCAGACGGCACGCCGCGTGTTGCGTTCGATTGGCTGCGCGAGGCGTAAGAGCAGGGGCGCGTACCAGTCCTTAATTCGAATGAAAAATGGCTCCGGGTGGGGCCATTTTCGATTACTGCGCTGTTTTGAAAGCCGGCTTTCGCAAGGCGCGAACCTACGAAAATCGCCGCGCGGCAACGCAGGGCGATGAGCTTGGTCGGGGGATAGGGCCCGCTTCGCCCGCCGGCCTGTAAATTGTATCATCCGGTGTGGAGCGTGAACGCCCGTTGCCGCGTGCGATGGGCTTGTAATAAGAGGAGAGCCATGTCGAAGCAAGCGGTCGTTGGAATCTTGGCGCATGTCGATGCCGGCAAGACCACGTTGGCCGAGGCCATGCTGTTCAACGCGGGTCGCATTCGCAAGCGCGGCCGCGTGGACGATGGCGATTCGCATCTGGACACTAACGCGATCGAGCGCGAGCGTGGCATTACGATCTTCTCGTCGCAGGCCGTGCTCGACCATGGCGATACCCACGTCATGCTCGTGGATGCGCCCGGCCACGTTGATTTTTCGGCCGAGGCGGAGCGCACGCTGCGTGCCCTGGACTACGCGATTCTGGTGGTAGGCGCCAACGATGGCGTACAGGGGCACACCGAAACCCTGTGGCGCCTGCTTGCACGCTATGACATCCCGACGTTCATCTTTATCAACAAGATCGATTTGGAGAATCCCGGCCGCGATGTTTTGCTGACACAACTTGGGCAACGTCTCTCCGAGGGCTGCTTGGATGCCAACGAACTGTTGGCGGGCGGGGCCGTTCAGGAGGACGCTGCCGCGTTAGACGAAGAAGCGCTCGAGGAGTTTCTTGAGGCGGGTGAGCTTTCCGTCGCGACGCTGTCACGCATGGTTGCCGAGCGCAAGCTCTTTCCCTGCTTTGCCGGCTCGGCGCTTAAGGACCGAGGCGTGGACGAGCTGCTGGATGGCATATGCGCGCTGATGCGTGAACAGGCGTGGCTCCCGGAGTTTGCCGCGCGCGTCTATCGTGTCAGCCGCGGGGATCGCGGCGAGCGCTTGGCTTGGGTTAAAGTGACCGGCGGCACGCTGCATGCCAAGCAGATGATTAACGGACGTTCCGGTGCCGAGGCATGGGAGCAAAAGATCGACCAGGTACGCATCTATAACGGCGAGAAGTATGAGCTTGCCCAAGAAGTTGCTGCTGGCGGTATTTGTGCCGTGACGGGTCTTGCACACGTTCGCCCAGGGGACGCCCTAGGCGCGGAGCCCGCGGGCGATGCGCCCGTCATTGCGCCAGTTCTCACCTATACGGTGCTTCCGGGCGAACACGATGTCCACGCGGTGTTCAAAGCACTGACTGAGCTGGCGGACGAAGACCCCATGCTCGGCGTAAGCTGGAATACGCATCTTGAGCAGATTCATTTGCAGTTGATGGGCGCCGTGCAACTCGAGGTCGTGCAGCGGGTGTTGGCCGATCGCTTTGGCCTTTCGATTGCGTTTGAGCCCGGCGGCATTCTCTATAAGGAGACCATTTCGCAGCCGGTCGAGGGCGTGGGGCACTTTGAGCCATTGCGCCACTATGCCGAGGTGCATCTGCGCCTGGAGCCGTTGCCAGCGGGTTCGGGCGTGCAGTTTGGGACCGTGACCTCGACTGACGAGCTCGATCTTAACTGGCAGCGTCTGGCGCTCACCAACGCTATGGAGCGCGATCACCTGGGCGTGCTGACCGGCTCGCCCATCACCGATGTGTGCATTACGCTCACAGGTGGCCGTGCGCATACCAAACACACCGAGGGCGGCGACTTTCGCCAGGCCACGTACCGCGCGATTCGCCAGGGGCTCATGCGGGCGCGTGAGGCCGGCGCGGCCGTGTTGCTGAAGCCGTGGTATCGCTTTGAGCTCGAGGTGCCGGGGGAGTGCGTGGGTCGGGCGCTCTCGGATGCCACACACATGGGTGCCGCGTACGAGCCGCCGATGATGGCGGGCGACCGGGCGAAGCTTGTGGGTCGCGTGCCGGCATCCGAGGTGCAGGATTATGCGCTGGAGGTGGCCGCCTACACGAGCGGTCGCGGGCATCTGTACCTGGAGTTCGCCGGCTATGCGCCTTGTCATGATGCCGAGCGCGTCATCGAGACGGCCGCCTATGGGCCCGAGGCCGATCTGCCCAACACGCCCGACTCGGTCTTTTGCTCTCACGGCGTCGGTTACACGGTCAAATGGTACGACGTGCCCGCCGCGGCGCACGTTAAGATTGATCCCGCCACCTTCCGCCCCTGGCGAGCAGCAGACGCCGAGTTTTTCGGCCACATGTGACAAAGGGACAGCTCCTTTGTCATATGCTATTGGTATAACTCGGTATAAGTTGGTATAACTATTGCCAGAGTTTGCCAATCCGAGGAGGCCGACATGAATCCAAATCCCTTTAAGCCCACGGCTGGCAAGCGGCCTCCGATACTCATCGGCCGCGAGTCGGTCATCGAAGATTTTGAGGAAGGGCTCGATAACGGCGCCGGAGCGCCGGGTAGGCTCATGCTCATTACGGGAAACCGCGGCTGCGGCAAAACGGTTCTCCTGCGGGAGCTGCAACGTCTAGCCAGCGAGCGCGGATGGGCGGTTATCTCCGATTCCGCTTCGCTTGGCTTATGCGACCGCTTGGCCGACGCGCTTCGCTCGAATAAACCCGTTGTGACGTCAATGGAGCTCGGTCCGTCGTTTGGCCGGATGTCGGTCGAGGCGGCGCGAGCAAAGGGCGAGACGTTACGAGGGCTGGTCAACGAGCGCCTCAAGAAGCTCGGTCCAGGCAAGGGCATACTGTTCGCGATTGACGAGGCGCAGTCTGCGTCTATCGAGGAGCTGGCGGCTCTTGCCGTTCTCTATCAGCAAGTGCTCGGAGATCAGGATGCTACGGGATTGCCCGATAGCGACCAGCGCGGTCTTGCGCTGGTGTTCGCTGGATTGCCCAGTATGGTTGATGACTTGCTCGAAGAGCCGAGCGTGACGTTTTTGCGGCGTGCCCAGCAGCGTACGCTGGGGGCGATATCTTTGCCCAAGGTGCGCGATTCGTATATCCAGACGGTCAAAGACGCTGGTCTTTACGTTGACGCGGAGACGGCGGACCTTGCGGCACGCAAGAGCATGGGGCATCCCTATATGGTTCAGCTGGTGGGCTATTACATGTGGCGCTCTGCTGTCCGACGCAACTCGCAGGTCATTGAAGAGCACGATGTTGAGGCTGGGCACGTGGATGCCGTCTCCGAGTTCTACGAAGCGGTTGACGCGCCCCTGTATTACGGGCTGCGCAGTCCACAGCGCCTTTTTATCGAGGCTATGGCGGTTGACGAGAACAAACCGACGCGCATGGCGGACATCATTGAGCGTTGTGATCGTACCCAGAGCTGGGCGAGCAAATATCGCGCAAGCCTGATTCGCGAGCGCGTCATCGAGGCTGCCGGATACGGCCTCGTCCGGTTTACCGTGCCCATGCTGGGCGAGTATATCTGCGACCGCATTTTATAGCATGAGTAGGGTGATAAAGGTGACGGAACAGAAGATGAGCCCGCAGGCTATCGAGGTGCGTGGCGCGCGTGTACACAACCTCAAGGACATCGATATCGATATTCCGCTGGGAAAGCTCGTGGGTATTGCCGGCGTGTCGGGTTCGGGCAAGAGCTCGCTGGCGCTGGGGGTTCTTTATGCCGAGGGCTCGCGCCGCTACTTGGAGGCGCTCAGCACCTATACCCGCCGTCGCCTGACGCAGGCCGAGCACGCCCAAGTGGACGAGGTGCTGCACGTGCCGGCGGCGCTCGCATTGCATCAGCGCCCCAGCGTGCCGGGCGTGCGCTCGACCTTTGGTACCATGACCGAGCTCAACAACAGCCTGCGCCTGCTCTTTAGCCGTTGCGCCCATCACGTGTGTCCGCACTGCGGGGCGCGCGTGGAGCCGAGCCTTAACGTGGCTGCGGGCCTGTCGCTCACGTGTCCGACATGCGGCCGCGAGTTCTACGCGCCGAGTGCCGAGGACCTTGCGTTTAACAGCGGCGGTGCGTGTCCCACCTGCGGCGGCACCGGTGTCATGCGCGAGGTGGACGAGGCGAGCTTGGTACCCGACGAGTCAAAGACTATCAACGAGGGCGCGGTGCTTCCTTGGGGCACGCTCATGTGGGATCTGATGAAGCAGGTGGCCGGCGAGATGGGCGTGCGCACCGACGTGCCGTTTAACCAGCTCACGCCTCAAGAGCGCGACATCGTGTTTCATGGTCCGGCGGTTAAGAAGCACATTCTCTACGTCCCCAAAAACGGCGAGGGCGCCACGCCGCTCGACTTTACCTATTACAACGCCGTCTATACCGTCGAGAATGCGCTCGCCAAGGTCAAGGACGATAAGGGCTTAAAACGCGTTGCGCGCTTTTTGCGCGAGGGCCCATGCCGCGATTGCGGCGGCACGCGTCTCTCCGAGGCTGCGCGCCAGCCCCAGGTGCGCGGTATCAATCTGGCGCAGGCGGCGGCTATGACGCTAGGCGAGGCGATTGAGTGGGTGCGCGGGGTGCCCGCATTCTTGCCGCCCGAGATGCGGCCCATGGCGACGGATATCTGCGATTCGTTTTTGAACGCGGCCCGTCGTCTGGTCGACTTGGGTCTCGATTACCTTTCACTCGACCGCGCCGGCGCCACGCTTTCCACGGGTGAGCGCCAACGCGTGCAGCTTGCTCGCGTGGTGCGTAACCGATCGACAGGCGTGCTTTATGTGCTGGACGAGCCTTCGATCGGCTTGCATCCTGCCAATGTCGACGGCCTGGTAGGCGTGATGCGAGATCTGGTGGATGACGGCAACACCGTGGTTGTTGTCGACCACGATACGCGCGTACTGGCGGATGCCGACTATCTGGTCGAGATGGGTCCCGTTGCCGGAGCAGGCGGCGGCAATGTGATCGCCGCTGGTACGGTAGACGAGGTCGAGCGATCGCAGGGCAGTCGCATCGCGCCGTTTTTGCGCTCAGAGTCCAAGCGCTTGCGTCCGCAGGTGACTGACGACGACATGTTCGACCAGGGACATATCCGCATGGCAACCGATACCATCCACACCGTCAAGCCGCTCGAAGTCGATATCCCGCGCGGTCGCCTTGTCGCGGTGACGGGCGTTTCGGGTTCGGGCAAGACGACATTGGTGCTCGAGACGCTCATTCCGGCACTCAAGGCGCAGGCAGCCGGCGAGCGCCTGCCAAGACACGTGCGTTGGGTCGATGCCGAGGGCATTAGCCGCGCAAATCTGATTGACGCTACGCCCATCGGCGCCAACGTGCGCTCGACGGTGGCAACCTATGCCGACATCCATGACGAGCTGCGTCGCGCCTTCGCCCGTACGCCCGAGGCCAAGGCGGCCGGCTACAAGGCGGGTGCCTTTAGCTACAACACCGGCGCCTTGCGCTGCCCTACGTGCGACGGCACGGGCTCGATATCGCTCGACGTGCAGTTTTTGCCCGATGTCGAGATCGTCTGCCCGGCATGTCGCGGCTCACGTTATGCAGACGCTGCTTCGCATATCCATCGTGAGGGCAAGGACGGGAGCTTGCTGACGTTGCCGCAGCTCATGGATATGAGTGTGGATGAGGCGCTCGACGCCACACTGGGGCTCAAGAAGGTTCAGGCGCGCTTGCAGACCTTGCACGACCTGGGTTTGGGCTATCTCACGCTCGGTGAGCCCACGCCGGCGCTTTCGGGCGGAGAGGCACAGCGCCTTAAGCTCGCGAGCGAGATGGGCCGTGTTCAGGATGATGCCGTATTCGTGTTCGACGAGCCCACGATCGGACTACATCCGCTCGATGTTCAGGTACTGCTGAGTGTGTTCGACGGCCTTGTTGCCAAAGGCGCCACGGTTATCGTGATTGAACACGATCTCGACCTTATCCGTAACACCGATTACGTGATTGACATGGGGCCGGGCGGTGGCGATGCGGGCGGGCAAATCGTCTGCGCCGGTATGCCGGACGACATCGCAGCCTGCTCCGCAAGCATCACCGGCCGCTACCTATAGACAATGAGGCAAAGGGACAGGCCCTTTGCCTCATTGATGCCTATTTCATGCATTGAGCCGCGAGATAGTCGCGGAAGAATGGCAATTCAAATGCGACGAGCCCTCGTCCTCGTTCTCCGATGATGCCGGCATCTATCATGCGGCGTCGGTAGCGGGAGACCTGCTGCGGCGAACGCTTAAGGCGCTCGATAAGGTCGGCGGTGGTGGACTCTTCTTCGTCATCGAGCATGGCGATGAGGAATCGCTTGTCCTCTGCAGTGAGTTCCCGATAGGTTGCCGCGAGGATTCGGTCGTCCATCTCGTCGCGCGCGATTTTGATTCCCAGGTCAAAGTCGCGTGACGAGATTTCCTTCGAATCGCTTGTAAGATCCCAGGCACGGTAGCCTACGAGTTGCAATAGGAAGGGAAAACCAGAGATCGAGCGAACGGCCCTATCGATTCCCTCAGCATCTGCCAGGCGATCGTTTTCCTGGATTGTGCGAATCAAGGCCTCGCGTACGTCATAGTCGGCAATGCGACCCAGATGATATTGTTGGGCGCGGCGAAGGAACGAGACCGTCTTGTGGTTCAGTAGTGTCGATACGTTGTTGGGAAGTCCCGCCATGAGCAGGGCGACGCGTTTCCCATCGGTCACAAAGTGCTGATACGTTGCTGCGAGCTGAATCATCTCGTCGAGTGTCGGGTCCACCTCGTCAACCGTGACGAGCAGACCGGTGCCCGCCTCGTTGAGCCGGTCGATGATGTCGCTCATGCGATAACGCCAGGTTGAGGCATCGTGAACGCGATTGACCTCGATGCTGCCGAGCGGTGCAATTCCGAGACCGGTGACTTCGAAGTGGTTGGACGATTCGATGAGATGGGCTGCGGCGCGTTTCGTCCCGAACTCGATTTCCTCAAGCATTCCCGGGAGCGCGGTCGTCTTTACGGCTATCCAGCCGTGGGATTCCGCCCTTGTCGCGAGCGACGACATGAGAGCGGTTTTACCGGTTCCACGCGCGCCTGAGAAGATCGAGGTCAATTCTGGGCGCCTGCGCTGGCTCAAGAAGGCACGGTCCAAATCCCGAATAATCTGTTGTCTGCCAGCGAGATGGGCAGGAACCTCGCCAAAGCTAGGGGTAAACGGGTTCTCGAGATATTTCACACGGCTCTCCTTTCACACCGCCGTTTAACTTTATTTTACTTTAGTTAATTCTGATTAAAAGTGAGGGCTCTTTATCTGGAGCATCAATTAGGCGTGTGTGTCATCGGCGTGGCGCTTGAATGTGACAAAGGGACAGCTCCTTTGTCACATCCCTGCAAAGCCCGTTTGTCGTAGCGCCTCGTAGAGGACGATGGCGGCGCTGTTGGAGAGGTTGAGTGCGCTGATGCGGTAGTCGTCCGGGTCGACGAAGTTGCCGCAGATATCCTGCCGAAGGATGGCCTCATGGCCGTCCTCGATATGCCCCAGCGATTCCTCGTGGGCTTCCCAGGCCTCGGCGTTATCGAGTGAGTCGCAATCGCGCAGCATCGGGATGCGCTCGCAACGCTCGGACGCCGCGGCAAGCAGTGGCTCGGGAATGCCCGAGCTCTCGCTGCCAAAGACCAAGTAGTCGCCGTCGCGGTAGGTGCTTTGCGCATAGGTTCGGCGCGCCTTTTTGGTCAGCAGATGCAGGCGCTCGTCAGCGGGGGAGAGGCCGTTGCGCACAAGGAAATCCTCCCAGCCGGCATAGGTCGTCACGTCCAAGTTTTGCCAGTAGCCCAGGCCGGCGCGGCGCACTGTCTTGTCGTCGAGCGAAAAGCCCAGGGGCTCCACCAGATGCAGGCGGGCGCCGGTAACCACGCAGGTGCGGCCGATATTGCCCGTATTGGCCGGAATCTCGGGCGCGTACAGCACGATGTTGAACATGAATCTCCTTGGCTCAGAACGAAAAACCACCACGAAGGGCACCTTCGTGGTGGTTTGGCGGTTACGTAGGCGGAAAAATGCCCGCTTGGATAAACCTAGGCGCGGTGCCAGTCGGTCAGACAGGCATCAAGGGAGGCGATGAGTGCATCCTTGTCCATGTGACGGCCGATGATGCACAGGCTCGTCATGCGGTCGCCCGTCTCGTCGTCCCAAATCTGCATGATCTCGGGGTTCTCGTCGATGATCTTCTGCTTCTCGCCCTCGGGCGCCGAATCGACAAACAGGCCGTTCTCCATCAGGCGCATTTGGTGGCCCGCCTGCTCGAACATGTAGCACATGTCCGGATTGCCGGTCTGCCACAGCGGACCCTTGACGCGGATGACCTCGTCGGGCCACTCCTGCTCAACAAAATCGGTGAACTTCTGCAGGTCAAACGGCTTGCGGCGCGAGTACACAAAGGTCTCGATGTCGTACTCGAGCACCTCGGGGTCGTCGTGCTCCTCGGGATGCTCCATGGCCTCGATCCAAGCGGCGGAGTTGTAGGCGCGCATAAAGTCGAAGCGGCCGGTATCGAGCAGCTCCTCCATGGGGACCTCACCGTTTTGGGCCTCGACGATCACGGCGTCTTTCTGCAGGCTGCGCACGATGGCCTTGAGCTCGGCGATCTGCTCGGGCGTCACGGTATCGGTCTTGTTGAGGATCAGCGTGGAGCAGAACTCGATCTGCTGGATGAGCAGGCTCTCGATGTCGTCTTCGTCGATATCCTCGGCCAGCAGGTCGCGACCGCCGTTGAACTCGTCATACATGCGGGCGCAATCGACCACGGCCACGATGTTGTCGAGCGCGAGCTTGGGCTCGCCGCCCACCTTGGCCTCGTCGCAGAAGCTCGAGATGGTGTAGGCGATGGGGATAGGCTCGCAAATGCCCGAAGCCTCGATGATGATGTAGTCGAAGTTGCCCGAATCGGCGATGCCCTGCAGCTGGTTAGCAAGGTCGTCCGAAAGCGTGCAGCAGATGCAGCCGTTGGTGAGCGGGATGAGGTCGTCGGTCTCGGAAAGGCCGCCGTCGGCGATAAGGCTGGCGTCGACGTTAATCTCGCCGATATCGTTGACGATCACGGCGGCGCGGATGCCGCCGTCGTTAGCGAGGATGTGGTTGAGCAGCGTGGTCTTGCCGGCACCGAGGTATCCGGTAAGCATGATGATCTTCACGGGTTTGTTGGGCATGTGCCCTCCTTTGTTAGACATGGCTTACAGTTAAATCATATGCCAAACGCCTGCTCTTATACCCACGCGCCGGCAAATAACACAGGCTACTCCCAGGCTCCCCACACATCGGGGCAGTAACCGACGGTGGCCTTTTTGCCGTTGCGCACGATGGGCTCGGCCAAGACCTGCTGGTTCTCGAGCAGCTTGTCGAAGCGCTGGCTAGAGGTGAGGTGCTGGATGAGTGCGAGCGTTTCCTCGTCCTTGGCTTTGGGGTTGAGCAGCTTGTCGATACCGCCGACCGCCTGCATCACGCTCGTGAGCTCGCCCTTGCTCATCTCCTTTTCCTTAAGGTCGATAAACTGCACCTTAATGCGGCGCTCCTTAAAATAACGCTGTGCCTTCTTGGTGTCGAAGGACTTCTTGGTGCCAAAAATTTGTACGTTCATGTATTTGTTCCGCCGTTCTACCTGATGAAGTTGGTGCGCTCGCGATCGGCTTCGGGGGCTTCGATGCCGGCGGCCTGTCCTGCCTCGATACAATGCAGGAGCCAGGCCATGTTCTTGCCGATGTTGCGCATGGTGGCCAGGCCCTCGGCGTCCTGAGCGGCCTCGCCCGGCATGGCGCCAAACACGTTGTTCCAGTACGTGGAAGCAACCACGGGCATCTGGTTGATGGTGAAGTACTTATTGAGCACGTCGAAGGTGGTCGACGTGCCGCCGCGACGGGCAACGGCGACGGCAGCGCCCGGCTTGTGTGCAAAGGCTTTGCTGCCGGCATAGAATGCGCGATCGAGGGCCGAAAGGATGCGTCCGCTGGGGTGTGCATAGTAGACGGGCGAGCCAAAGACAAAGCCATCTGCCTGCTCGGCGGCAGCGATCAGCTCGTTCACCACGTCATCGTCAAAGGTGCAGCGACCGCCAAGTTTGCCACACTGGCCGCAACCGATGCAATCGCGAATGGGCTTGGCGCCTAGCTGAAACACCTCGGTATCAATGCCTTCGGCATTGAGCTGCTCTGCGATCTCGGCGAGTGCGCGGGCAGTGTTGCCGTTTGCCTTGGGGCTGCCATTGACTAAAAGAACCTTCATCACAAACTCCCTCTGCTTTTGGTGACTTCTGCAGAGGATTATCGCACGATGGGGGAGGCGGCGCGGGCGCGGCACTAATCCAGTTTGGTGCCTGGCACCTGCACGGCTTTCCCGAGCAACGCTTTGAGCTCGTTCAAAATGGAAACGGGCTGACGGTCGACGCCGTCCAGATGGAGCGTGGCCACGCGAATGGGCGGCTGATATTCAAGCGAGCCGATGAGCACGGGAGAGCCCAGGAACCGCTCGATGTCGCTTGCGATCTCGTCGATTGCTTCGGGGCCGAGCTCATCGAAGAGTGCCACGAACGTTGGTCCCGTCGAGCGGAACAGGCGGCCCTTGCCGCGCGAACAATCCATGAGGCAGGCGGCGCTTTCGGCGAGCACGCGGTCGCCTGCATCGAATCCAAAGCGGGCATTGACCTCGGCGATATCGTCGACCTTAATGGCAATAAAGCCTGCCTCGTGCGGCACGTGGCGCATCTCTCCAATAGCGTTGACCAGGGCGTGGACATCGCCCAGGCCCGTTACCGAGTCGGTCGTATCCGCTAGGCTTCGGTTGATGATAATGCCCACGTACATGTTAGGCTCGGTATCAGTGCCGTCCAAGCGGTAGCCCGTGCAGTCGCAAAGCGCGTACGCTCCGGTGGCGTCCATTACGCGATACTGCATGTAGTGGAAGTGCCACGTGCCGTTTATCACCATATCGAGCTCGGCGCGTACGTTGTCGCGGTCCTCGGGATGAACGCGGGCGAGCCACATGTCGAGTGAGTTAAAAGGGTGCTGGGAGGGCAGGTCAAAATCGCGCACGGCGTTAACCGACCATTGCGATTCGCCCGTATCGAGATTGAGGATAAAGGGATAGCGCGTCTCGGAGCTCATGGAGATCGCTTGGAACACCCGGTCGTTGCAGGGAAGCTGATCGACGATTGGGCGTTGCGGCGCGTCATCGTCTTTCGGTTGCTGCACACGATGCATAAGCTTATAGCGATACATCTTGCGATCGGCATCCATCGTCATCTGGCGACGCGTGTCGCCGGCAAGTGGATCGACGCGCGAGCAGCCAAAACTAAAGCTGCCGATCATGGGCGCCTTGCCACCTGAGCTCGCCTCGATCAGTCCGGTACGTACCTGCTCCAAGCGCTGCTCGAGTTCAGTCTCGTTTGCGGAGAGCGAGATGAGCACAAACTCGTCTCCACCGATACGGAACAGCATTTCATCGTGCTCCATGGTTTCGGAGAGCGTGCGGCAGATGCCCAGAATATAGCGATTGCCTTCGGCGTGGCCAAACCTATCATTGCAATGTTTGAGATGGTCGATGTCAATATAGGCGCAGGTGAAGGGGTCGCCTTTGTGCCAGAGTTGCTCGACGTGACGGTCGAATCCGTTGCGGTTGCCCAAGTTGGTGAGCGGGTCGATATAGGCGTTGCGCTCAAGCAGCCGGCGCTCTTGCTGCAGGATGGCGTGCGTCTTTTGCAGTTGCTCGCCAACGGCGCGTAGCTCAGCAGGCAGCGCGGCAACATCGAGTTCGGCGGTCGAGATGCCATTCGCAAGTCGCTGAAGATAGGCAATAATCGATTGCTCGCCCAGGCGATATGATTCGTTCATGATGGATAACCTCCTTGGGCGGAACAGCGGTTTGTATCATATCCCCAATTCGGTTTGAATTGGGGATATAAGTTAACTAATGGAGGCAAATTCCCCCTTCGGCGGTGGTGTTTTGCGCGCGAGCGTATCAGTTGTTATTGCCACCATCGAGCAATGCCTCAAAATCCTTCGCTGGCATGGGGCGGTAGTAGAGGAAGCCTTGAGCGTCGCGGGCGCCCATTTGCCGTAGCACGTTCGCCTGCTCATTTGTCTCGACGCCTTCGACCACGACGGGCAGATGGAGCGACTGCGCCATCTCGAGCATCGATGAAATGATCTGCGTGCTGCGGCCTTGATCGCCGTCGACGGGCGCAATCTGCCAAATGTGCTTGTCGAGCGTCACCATAAAGCCGCTTTCCTCGAGTGCGGGGATATGGGTGCACATGCTGTGGACGGCTATTATTCGACAGGCGGTAGCGCGACGATGCGATGTTCGATGAAAATGCGACTGAGACGATATATGTTGACGGGTATACTTGTCCCGGTTTAAAACGCAGGAACGGAGATGGTCGCATGGCACAGCCGGATACGACGCACACGGTGGGGCTGGCACTCGAGGGAGGCGGCTACCGCGGTATGTATACGGCGGGCGTGCTCGACGTTTGGATGGAGCATGGTTTGACCTGCGACCATATGGTGGGTGTCTCGGCGGGCGCGGCGTTTGGCTACAACTTTAAATCGCGCCAGATCGGCCGCGCCATTCGCTACAACAAGGCCTATTGTGCCGATAAGCGCTATGCGGGTGTGACCAGCTGGTTGCGAACCGGTGACATGTTCAATGCCGATTTTGCCTATCACGAGGTGCCCATCGAGCGCGATCCCATCGACCTGGAGACATATCGCGCCTGCCCTATGCGGTTTACGTGCGTGTGTACCGATATCGAGACGGGCAAGGCCGTCTACCACGACCTGCCCTATGGCGACGAGCGCGATATCGAGTGGATCCGGGCGTCGTCGGCGATTCCCGTGGCGACGCGTCCCGTTGCTATTGGCGGGCATAAGTATCTGGATGGTGGCGTGGCTGATTCCATTCCCAGCGCTTGGTTGTTTGCGCAGGGGTATGACCGCAATATCGTGGTACTCACGCAGCCGGCGGGCTTTGTGAAGCAACCCAACAGCGTGATGCCCATGCTGCGGTGCGTGTTCCGTCACTACCCGGAGTTTGTTGCAGCGCTCGATCATCGGCATGAGGTCTACAATGCCACGCTCGATGACTTGGCGCGTCGTGAGGCTGCCGGCGAGGTCTTTGTGGTGCGGCCGAGCGAATCGGTGAAGGTGCCGTCGCTGTGCCGCGAGCCGGATGAGCTCGAGCGTATCTACCAGGTCGGCCGCCACGATGCGGAGGCGACCTTGCCGGCGCTGGAAGCGTATCTGGCAGAGTAGAGCAAACTGCCGTGGACTCGGCGGAAAGCGCATCCCGGAATCGGCATCCAAAACGGGATGCAGTTTCCCCGACGGCGGGTTTTGGAAACGGCGTCCCAGAATTTGCGCCTGGAATGGGATGGGGTTTCCCAACGGAGCCGCATGCGGAAAGCGCATCCCGGAATGGAGGTCCAAACTGGGATGCGCTTTCCATTGCTGAAGATATGAGGCCGCGGATCGGCTGCTCGGCCTAGACTTATGCCTGCTGCCAGGTGTCGACGAGCTCCTTGGCCGCGGCGTAGGGGTCATCGGCGCTGCAGACGGCACTCACCACAAAGAAGCCGTCGACGCCGGTGGCCTTGAGCTGCGGCAGGTCGGCCGTCTTGACGCCGCCGCCCACCACGATGGGCACGGGGCTTGCCGCGTGGAGTGCGGCCAGGTCCTCAAAGCTCTTGGTGATGATAGAGCCGTCGGCCGCGCGTCCGCAGTCGCGCTTGGTCTCGGTCTCGTGGAGCGGGCCGATGCCCAGGTAGTCGACCAGGCTCATGTCGGCGGTCTTGACGTACTCGAGCATCTCCTCGCAACGGGCCGAAAGGCCCACAATGGCATCGGGGCCCAGCAGCTTGCGGCAGACCTCGACGGGAATGTCGCTCTGGCCTACGTGCACGCCGTCGACGGCAATGCCCTGCTCGCGCGCGGCGAGTACACAGTCCAGACGGTCGTCGATCAGCAGGGCAACCTGACCGGTTTTGCCGGCCTGTGCGATTGCCTGCGCGGCGTCGCCGGTCAGTGCAATGATCTCGCGGGCGCTTGCCACCTTGGAGCGCACCTGGATACAGGTAAAGCCGGCGTCGAGCGCCTGGGCCACCACATCGCCCACGGGGCGCCCGAGGGTGTTTTCGGGGCCGAGTACCAGATAGGTCGAGATATCAAGGTTGTCGCGGATGCTCATCGTGCTTCCTCCTGCTTCTTGATCTGTGCTTCCATGCGCTCGAGCTTGCCGGTCATGGTGTCGGTAAATCCGGGCCGAATATCGGCTTTGAGCACGACTTCGGTGCGGATTCCCTTGCTCGCCAACACAAAGGTTGCGTCGCGCACGACCTGCATGACCTCGTCCCAGTCGCCCTCGATCTCGGTGAACATCGAGGTGGTGCGGTTGGGAAGGCCGCTCTCGCGTATGACGCGCACGACCTCGGCGACCTCGGCGGACAGCTCGTCGCCGGTGCCGCACGGGGCGATGGCCACGGCGACGAGCGTGTTCATGCCGGCATTGGTTGCGGGCTCGGACATGGCCTATGCCTCCTCGAGCTCGAGTCGGTTATCGGCGATGTCTTGGGCGGTTGCGCGGTAGAGCTCGTCGATAAAGGCGACCTTAAAGCTTGCCGGGGCGTCGGCGACAGCGGCGGCACGCGTGCCGGCAACGTTGTAGACCGCGGTGCCGCAGATGGCTGCCGTAAACGGGTCGGCGGCGCAGGCATACACGGCCAGCACGCCGCCCTGCGAGCAGCCGCAACCGGTGATCTTGGACATGAGCGGGCTGCCGCCGTGGGACTTGGCCACGGTTGTGCCGTCGGTAATCAGGTCGATTTCGCCCGAGACCACAACGGCGCCGCCGGTGTAGCGGGCGAGCGCCACGGCGGCATCGCGGGCAGCGTCTACCGTGTCGGTGGTATCGACACCGCGCACGCGGCTCAGATCGGCCGCCTCGCCCTCAAGACCCCACAGGCCGGCGAGCGCGATGATCTCGGAGGCGTTGCCGCGCACGATGGCGGGCTTGTACTGCTTGAGTTCGTTTACCAACTGGGTGCGCAGGCTACCGATGCCCAGGCCCACCGGATCGAGCACCCAGGGCTTGCCGGCGTCGTGTGCCGCCTTGGCCGCGCGGGGAATCGTCTGCTCGTAGATGGGGAAGAGCGTACCCATATTGAGATAGATGGCGCCGCCGCCGGCAACGAGTGCCTCGCCCTCGTCGGGCAGATAGACCATGGCGGCCGATCCGCCCACGGCGAGCTGTGCGTTGGCGACAAAGTCAATCGTCACCGTGTTGGTGATGGAGCCGGCCATCGGATTGGTGGCGTGAATCTCCTCCACGGCCTTGATCACATGTTGCTTAAGCTGTTCCGAATCAATCACTGCACATGCCTCCTTGGCATAGAAAAGGGGCGCTGTGCATAGACAGCGCCCCTGTAAAGGCGGCATGCTCCCTACGCCAGCATTAACTGACAGGTTCAAAGGATTGGGCCCCATGCCCTCTCAGCCTTGTGGTTTGCACCGCCGGCACTCCCGCATCGAATCTGTTGTTCCCTATACTAGCGCACCGCTACAATGGTTACGATGAAAATGACTGGGGGACTCTATGATCAAACTTGTGCTGACCGATATGGACGATACGCTGATTCCAGCCGGGCATGACGGCGCCAGCGACTACGCCATTGAGGGTATTCATGCCATGCAGGCGGCGGGTCTGCACTTTGGGCCGGTTTCGGGTCGTCAGCCGTCCGCGATGGGCTGGATGTTCAAAAACCGTTCCGAGTGTTTTTCGACCGGTGCGTTCTGTAACGGCCAAGTGATGTTTGTGGACGGCGAGGTGGTAGCCTCGCATGCGACCGGCAACGCCGCCCTTATGCGTTTGGCTGACTACTTGGAGCAAGAGACCGACGATACGTACCTGAAGGTCTACAGTCTGGGTGATGATTTTTGGGACAACGATGCCTATTGCGTGACGAGCGATCCCGAGCGCGTGCGTCGCGCCATGGAGTCGGGCGGCAATGCGTGGCTCAAAGGCGAAGAGGCCCCGTGTCGTCCCGTCGTCGATGGCGCGCCGGTGTTTAAGGCGAATATCTGGAGTGCCCGTTCGCGTGAGGAGCTCGCGGAGCTACGCGAGCGCGTTGCCGTTGAGGTGCCGGAACTCTCGCTTGTGTTTCCCAACAACCGAGTGCGCCTGTTCGACATCCTTCCGGATGGTTGGGACAAGGGCTGCGCTGCGCTGGAGCTGGCGCGCGCCTTGGGCCTGACGCCCGACGAGGTGGCCGTATTTGGCGATTCCGATAACGATCTGCCCATGATCGATGCCGTTCCCAACTCCGTTGCAGTCGCCAATGCCAATGAGGCCGTCACGGCTGCCGCGCGCTGGCATATCGGCGCCGCGGCAGATGATGCGGTCGCCGGGGCTCTGCATCAGATTGCCGCCTGCGCCGCGACGGGGGAGATGCCGCCGTTTATGCGTCAGGAGGGTGCAGCCGACGCGAATCTCACGAACAGCTAAGGAGACAGCCATGAAGCTTCAGCAGCTCAGGTATGTCGTCAAAGTTGCCGAATGCGGTAGCATCACCGAGGCCTCGCGCCGGCTCTTTGTGTCGCAGCCTTCGATTACCGCGTCGATCCGCGATCTCGAAAACGAGATGGGTGTGCACATCTTTGAGCGCACCAACAAGGGCGTCATTGTGTCCGAGGAAGGCGAGACCTTCTTGGGCTATGCGCGCCAGGTACTCGACCAGGCCGACCTGCTCGAGGGCAAGTACAAGGGCGCATCCGAGCAGGTGCCGCACTTTAGTGTGAGCTGCCAGCATTATTCCTTTGCCGTCAACGCGTTTGTCGACGTGATCCGCGAGTTCGATGCCGCGCGTTACGACTTCACCCTGCGCGAGGAGCAGACTCACGAGATTATCGAGGATGTCGCGCATATGAAAAGCGAACTAGGCATCCTGTACTTATCCGAGCATAACCGCGAGGTCATCGAGCGCATGCTGGTGGCCAACGAGCTCGTGTTCGAAGGACTCTTCTGCGCCACGCCGCATGTCTTCGTCTGCGCCGACCATCCGCTGGCGGACCGCTCCAGCGTGACGCTCGAGGATCTGGAAGACTACCCGTTTCTGTCCTACGAGCAGGGCAGCTACAACTCGTTTTACTATTCCGAGGAGCTGACCTCGACGTTCGAGCGTCGCAAAAATATCCGCGTGCGCGACCGTGCGACGTTGTTCAATTTGGCCATGGGCCTCAACGGCTACACGGTATGCTCGGGCGTGATCAGCCACGAGCTCAACGGCCCCGGCATTATCTCGATTCCGCTCGACGTGGACGAGTACATGGAGATTGGCATCATCACGCGCAAGAACACGACGCTTACGCGCTACGGTCGGGCCTATATCGACACGATTCGTCAGCATATCTAGGCTGCTGTGCTCCGCACGGTTCAAGTCTCTTTATGACAGTCCAGACTGATATAGGAAACATCTATATCAAACTGTTATAAACGTATATTTTACGATGGTCATATGAGCGCTCATACTCTGTCCCAGTAAAGCAACCAATGCAAAGGGAGATATCTATGAGCACTTCGATTCAACCGAACGCGCCGTTTCGCGCCGATATCGTCGGCAGCTTTCTTCGTCCGCAGGCTGTAAAGGACGCCCGTGCCGCCTATGTCGCGGGTAAACTCGACGCTTCCGGCCTTAAGGCCGTCGAGGACGATGCCATTCGCGATTTGGTGGCCAAGCAGAAGGCCGCCGGCCTGCAGGTGATCACCGATGGCGAGTTCCGCCGCAGCTACTGGCACCTCGATTTTATGTGGGGCCTCAACGGCATTGAGCGCCGCACCTCACGCACGGGTTATATGTTCCATGATGAGGAGACGACGGCCGACACCGCCGTGGTTACTGGTCCCATTAGCGGCGAGAACCACCCGTTCGTCGAGCATTTTAAGTTCGTCAAGGCGCTTGAGGGGGAGGGCCAGGTCGCACGCCAGACCATTCCGGCGCCGATCCAGACGTTCTCTGAGGTCACGCTCGATCGCTGCGACGGCCAGCAGGAGAGCCTGCGCGCTGTCTATAAGACCGATGAGGAACTTGCCGACGCCATTGCGGCCGCTTATCGCACGGTGATCGCCGACCTGTACGCAGCAGGCTGCCGCAACATCCAATTTGATGACTGCACCTGGGGCATCTATTGCGATACCGACTTTGTGTCCAAGACCGGCATGAGCCCGGTTGACCTGCAAAAGGTGAGCGAGCTGGGCGTGGCGCTCAACAATGCCGCCATCGCGGGCAAGCCCGACGATCTGGTTATCAACACGCACGTGTGCCGCGGCAACTATCACTCCACGTATGCCTTCGAGGGTGGTTACGATCCCATTGCGCCGTACCTGTTCGCACATGAGAACGTCGACGCGTTCTACCTTGAGTTCGATACGCCACGCGCCGGTGGCTTTGAGCCGCTCAAGTACGTTGCTCCCGGCAAGAAGGTCGTGCTGGGCCTGGTGACCACCAAGGCGGCTGAGCTTGAGGACGAGGACGTTATCGTCGAACGTATCCACGAGGCCGCAAAGTATGTGCCGCTCGAGAACCTGTACCTGTCGCCCCAGTGCGGCTTTGCCAGCTGCGAGATTGGCAACAAGCTGACCGAGGACGAGCAGTGGGCGAAGATCGCGCTGGTCAAGCGCATTGCCGAGCGCGTTTGGAAGTAACGCTACCGTTTGCAGGTGGCGGCGCGCGCGAGACATTGCGTATCACGTACAATGGTTCGGATCGTATCGTTCGGGCAGGTTATCCGATATGCCTGATCGCCCTTCCATTTTTTGAAAGGACTCTCATGTCCCGGTCTTCGACGCCCGCCGTCACCGATGCCATCTACGATGCATCGTCGCTCGGCCGCCCGCGCATGTTTGTGTTGGGTTTGCAACACATGTTTGCGATGTTCGGAGCCACGGTGCTCGTGCCCGTGCTCACCGGCCTTTCCGTTTCGACGACGCTTCTGTTTGCCGGCATCGGCACGCTGCTGTTTCATTTTCTATCGCGCGGTAAGGTGCCCGCGTTCCTGGGCTCGTCGTTTGCCTTTATCGCGGGTTATGCCGCCGTTGCGCCCAACGGCGAGGCCGAGCTTTTGCCCTACGCTTGCCTGGGCGTTGTCTGCGCCGGCCTGCTCTATCCGGTGCTGGCAGCGCTGTTCCGCGCATTTGGCGCCAAGCGTGTCATGCACTTCTTCCCGCCGGTGGTGACCGGCCCCATCGTCATTTCCATCGGCCTGATCTTGGCAAGCTCTGCTATCGCCAACTGCCAGACCAACTGGCTTGTTGCCGTTGTCGCTGTGGCCGTGATCGTCATCTGCAATATTTGGGGCCGCGGCATGGTTAAGATCGTGCCGATTCTGCTGGGCGTCGTGGTGAGCTATGCCGTTGCGGCCGCGTTGGGTGAGGTCGACTTCTCTGGCGTCGCAGCCGCCCCCTGGGTTGGCTTGCCCGTCGTGTGGGACAACACCGTGTTTGCGCTCTTTGGACCGCAGCTCGATAGCGGTCTTGCCACGACGGCCATCATCACCATCATGCCGCTGGCCTTTGCGACCATGATTGAGCACATTGGCGATATCTCCGCCATTGGCTCTACCTGCGAACGCAATTACATTGCCGATCCCGGTCTGCACCGTACCCTGCTCGGCGATGGCCTGGCGACCATCTTGGCATCGCTCTTTGGCGCCCCCGCCAATACGACGTATGGCGAGAACACTGGCGTGCTTGCCCTGACGCGCGTGTTCGACCCGCGCGTGATTCGCATTGCCGCCTGCTGCGCCATCGTGCTTTCGTTCTGCCCCAAGTTTGCTGCCGTGATCGCCGCCATGCCGGCGTGTGTAATCGGCGGCGTGTCGCTCGTGCTCTACGGCATGATCAGTGCCGTGGGCGTTCGCAACCTTATCGAAAACCAGGTTGATTTCCAGAACAACCGCAATGTGCTGGTTGCGGCTTTGGTGCTCGTGCTTTCGCTCGGCATTGCCTACAGTACCGCCGGTGCCATCGTGCTGGAGCTGGGCGGCGTGACGATTTCGCTTTCGGGCCTTGCCGTGGGCTCGCTGGTGGGCATTGTGCTCAACGCCATCCTGCCCGGTAATGACTTTGAGTTCGATACTTCCGAGCTTGAGGAGACTACTGAATAGTAGCTGCGTTCAGCCAAATTAAAAATGGCGTCCATGCGTATGTGCGCGTGGACGCCATTTTTAATGCGTCAGTATCCAGTGGATGCCGCGCGCCATGCGCAGGTCAGTTTGGGCAAAATGATTGCCGGGGTTGAGCTCCAGCGTTGTTGGGATGTCGCGCTCGATAAACAGCTTTTCCATCGCGCGCGTATCGTCGAGTACGTGCCGCATCATGCGGTTGGGCGTCTTGGTTTCCTTTTTACCGAGCGACAGATAGGCGGCGTCGGGCGTAGCCGTCATCGTGCGCTCGCGCGCGTAGTCGATAAAGCCGGGGAACCACAGCGACCCCGATGCACTCGCCACGCGCTCAAAGACATCTGTTTGCCAAAGTGCCCACAGTGCAAAAAGACCCGCCAACGAGTAGCCGGCAACGCCGCGCCAGGCGGGCGGTTGCGGGAGCGATGATTCGGCCTGGGGGATTATCTGCTTCAACAACTCGTCAAGAAAACCAGCAGCCTGTCCGCCAAAGGGCTCGGCATCTCGTATAGTTCCGTCGCATTCCCAGGGGCTCAACTCGCGATTCCAATCGAGCCCTCCAATGGCGACAAGGGTGAACGGCGGGCAGTCGAGCTCTCGGCAGCGCTCGTAGACTTCACTACCGTTGCCCATAACCACGGGGAGATAGATGACGGGCGCGCCTTCCGCACACTCTGAATAAACGGTTATCTGCTTATGATGCGCTTCCAAGGCAGGCTTCTCTCAGTGTTGTGATAATTGACAGCCTCAATTGTCGCACGCTGACACGGGGGCAGACGCTAAAAGAAAGGCGCGGAGCCGCTCGATGCGATTCCGCGCCTTGTTGTTTTGCTTTAGCAGACTATGCCGTTACGCCACGAAGAAGTAGACGAGGAAGGCGAGGGCTGCGATCCACATGAGCGGCTTGATCTTGGAGGCCTCGCCCTTAAAGAGCGCGACGACCACGTAGGCGATAAAGCCCAGGCCAATGCCGGCAGAGATGGAGTAGGTGAAGGGCACGCCGGCGACAATCATGAACGCCGGGAAACCCTGCGACACGTCGGACCAGTCGATCTCGGAGGCCTCGCTCATCATGAGGTAGCCGACGTAGACCAGAGCACCGCAGGTGGCGGCGCTGGAAACGATGGTGACGATGGGGGAGAAGAACGCGGCGAGAATGAACAGCACACCGGTGGTGACGGAGGTGAGGCCCGTGCGGCCACCGTCGGCAGCGCCAGAGGTGGACTCGACGAAGGTGGTGATGGAGGAGACACCCATGAAACCGCCCACAGCAGCGGCGGCGGAGTCGACGATCAGGATCTCCTTGATATTCTCGACGTTGCCGTCGTCGGTGAGGAACTCGCCCTGCTTGGCCACGGCCATCGCGGTGCCCATGGTGTCGAAGAAGTCACTCATGAGCAGCGAGAACGAGATGACGAGGAGCGTGGGGTCGGTAAGGACCTTGACGATGGCGGGCACGCCACCGGCGTCGGCGATGGGGCCACCGATGCTCGAGAAGTCGAGCGGGGCGATGATACCGGTCGGAGCCTGGGTCACACCTAGGGGGATACCGGCGATGACGGCGACGACGATGCCGATGAGCAGCGAGCCGGGGACGTTGCGGCAGGCGAGGGCGACTGTCACCAGGATGGAGATGATGCCGACGATGAAGGTGGGGGAGGTGATGTCGCCCAGACCGACGAGTGTACCGGCGCCAGCGGTGATAATGCCGGCATCGCACAGGCCAATCATGGCGATGAACAGGCCCAGACCCACCGAGATGGCGTGACGCAGGACAACCGGGATGGCGTCCATGATGGCCTCGCGCAGGCCACAAAGCACGAGCAGCAAGATGACGACGCCCTCAAGGAAGATGACGCTCATGGCCACGTGCCAGTCACCGCCGCAGACGGTGGTGGTGATTCCAGCGATCATCGCGTTGACGCCTAAGCCCGACGCGCAGGCGAGCGGGCGGTTGGCGAAGATGCCCATGCAGATGGTCATGATGCCGGCGCCCAGGCAGGTGGCGCAGGCGAGCGCTCCCGCATCGATGCCGGCGCCCGAG
The DNA here is from genome assembly GCA_018365375.1 of Collinsella sp. Taxonomy (GTDB): domain Bacteria; phylum Actinomycetota; class Coriobacteriia; order Coriobacteriales; family Coriobacteriaceae; genus Collinsella. The sequence continues at coordinate 69,674 of JAGZKE010000006.1, forward strand.
AGCACCGCAGGGTTGACGGCGATGATGTAGGCCATCGCCAGGAATGTTGTCAGTCCAGCGCGAAGTTCGGTCCCGATTGTGGACTTGCGCTCACTGACGTGAAAAAGTTCGTCCATGCATACCCTTTCCTTGTTCGGCCCCGAGTTTAGGCCGATTGACACGAACTCAACTACTATAGCCCCTTTACGACGCTGTTGTTCCTCGCATGTTGATGTTCGGCGCTTTGTAACGGACGGGCGGTATTTTCCGTATGAAAATGTGTGGGTACCGTATACTTAAGCGGTTACAACGACCCCTATGGAGGAATGTATGATTAAAGAGCTCTGCCACGACGAGGCTATCCTGTCCCAGCGTTGCGAGGTTGCGACCGTCGAGGACGAGTCGGTTGCTCAGGATCTGATCGATACCATCAAGTCGCTCGACGATGCCGGCTGCCTTGCCGCTAACCAGATTGGCGTCACCAAGAAGGTTTGCGTCTACCTGGACGATGCCGGCGAGCCCCACGTGCTCTACAACCCCCGTCTGGTGTTTGGCCTGGGCGCCAGCAAGATGGAGGAGAGCTGCCTGACGCACGAGGAGGTCACCAAGTCCACGCGCTATATCAAGTGCAAGGTTGCCTTTGACCAGATCGTCGACGGCAAGATGAAGGAGTGCCGCCGCGACTACGCGGGCTTTGAGGCACAAATGGTCCAGCATATGATCGACCACTGTCTAGGAAAGTTGGTCTAAGGGGATCAAAGCACCGCACCTTGCCGCTCAATCGTCGCTTGCGTACCGTTAGTACGCGGCGCTCCTCTTTCGTGGCAATCTGCGGCACTTTGACCCCTTAGACGACCTGCGGGGTTAACTTGGTTGAGTTTATCCAGCTTGAATAGTCCGGGCGTGACATTGTTGTCATGTCCGGGCTTTTGTGTTTAGCGCCTTTTTGTTTGGAGACAATGAAATTAGCAAGAACGTAAAGCTAGGAGGCGCTATGTGCACGAGTATTCGATTTACCGATAATTCTGGCCACATGTATCTAGGCCGCAACCTCGACTGGAGCTTTGACTACGGCCAACAGGTTCGCGTGATGCCGCGCGGGTTCCACATTCCGTATTCGTTTATCGACGACGCGACAGCGGCACACGCGGTGATCGGTATGTGCATCGATTACAAGAACTACCCTATGTTCTTCGATTGCGGCAACGATGCGGGCCTCGCCGTAGCGGGCCTCAATTTCCCGGGTTATGCCGAGTATGCCGAGGGGCCGGTTGATGGAAAGACCAATATCGCGGCCTATGAGTTTCCCCTGTGGGTGGCAGCGACGTTCTCGACGGTCGATGAGGTCGAGGCCGCGCTGCGCGACACGGTGATTGTTGCCAAATCTGCAGGAGAGGGACTGGGCGTGTCGCTGCTCCATTGGATTATCGGCGACAGCCAGCGCAGCATCGTGGTCGAGATGATGGCTGACGGCCTGTATGTGTACGACGATCCGGTCGACACCCTTGCCAACCAGCCGACCTTCCCGTGGCACATGGAAAACCTCCGCACCTATATCACCGCCACAAGCGATTTTCCGCAGACGGCGACATGGCGTGGCGCCGAGCTCAAGCCCTATGGCGCGGGTGCCGGCATGCGCGGTATTCCGGGTGACTGCTATTCGCCGAGCCGTTTTGTAAAGGCGGCGTACCTCAATGCCAATTATCCGCAAAAGGAGAGCGAGACCGAAAACGTCGTTCGCATGTTCCGCTCGCTCGAGGGCGTGGTGATGATCGAGGGAGCGTCCAGGATGGGCGATGGCAAGTTCGAGAAGACTATCTACACCGGATGCTTTAGCGCGCGCACGGGCAATTATTACTACGCGATGTATGGGGATCCGTCGATTCGCTACGTGAGCCTGATGGATGCCGAGGGCGCAAGCCCCGATAGGCTCGTGGTTCCCGAGCCGCGTCGTTCGTAGCCGTTAGCTTTACTGCAATGCAAAGCGGCCCTGCGTCTCTCGTGAGGTGCAGGGCCGCTGTCGTTGATTTATGACGTCGCTAGAAGTTGGCGTCGTTGAGCTGGGTGCTCTCGAGTCCGTCGAGTTGCTGTTGCTCGGGCGTATCGGCGACGCTCTCGAGCAGCTCGGTGGGATCGACGTTCATGCTCTTGCCGGCCTCGTTGCCGTTGACCAGGTCGTCCGAGAAGATGTCAACTTCCATTTCCTCGGCCTCTTCAATCTGAACCTCGAGCGGCACCTGGGTGCGCACGAGCTTAACGGCCGGGCGCATGCGGGCAAACAACGGCACGTACTCGATGATGATGGCAGAGTTCTCGAGACCGTACCAGCGCGCCGGGCTTCCGCAGGCGCGGCGGACGGCGTACTTGATGGCCATCACACGGTGGTCGTTGCGGTTGATGTCCGTTTCGGGGGCAAGCATCTTGCGCAGCATGCAAAAACGGAAGTCGCCCACGTTGCCGCGTGTCTCGTAGATAGAGTAGGTGTGATGCTGCGGCGGCAACTCACCCGATGCCATCAGGTCGCCGACGATCTGGCGCAGGTAGGCGTTGATGCGCTGGTTGACCTTAAAGCCCAGGTCCAAGCGCACGCGGAACAGGAAGTCTGTGCCAAAGGTCTCAACGGAATACTCATGCGTATAGGGCTCGTCGGTAACGTGCACGTTGATGAACCAATATGCCTTGGCGCGCTTGGGGTGCTTGTCCAGGATGGAATAAAGCACGTCGCGGTCGAGCGTGAGCGGGTCGGGGCTGTTGGTGAGAAATACCAGATTGTCGGCGAGCACGGGATAGGTCTCGTCGTTGCGCAGGCGGTTGAGCTGATCGATGTACTTGGAGACGGGCAGCAGGATCGTTTGCGTGCGCTCGATGGCGGTGCCGCGGCGCCACACATACATAAGGCCGAACAGCAGCGCGGCCAGGAAGATCATGACGTAGCCGCCGTCAAAGAACATAGTGAGGCACGAGGCGAAGAAGCACAGCTCAATGGCACCAAAGAGCAGGGCGAAGACGCAGGCACCCAGCTTGTGCTTGAGGATGCCGGCGATATAGCTCGTCAGCAGTGTGGTGGTCATGAGCATGGTCACGGTGATGGCGAGGCCATAGGCGCTTTCCATGCGCTCAGAGTTTTGGAATAGCAGCACGATGAAGATGCAGCCGACCCACATGATGTTGTTGACGAGCGGAATATAGAGCTGGCCCTTGGTGTCGCTGGGGTAGTGGATGCGCAGGTGCGGCATAAGGTTGAGGCGCGTTGCCTCGGATACCAGCGAGAACGAGCCGGTGATGAGCGCCTGCGAGGCGATGATGGCCGCCACGGCCGAAAGCACGATGGCAAAGGGGCGCAGGGGCTCGGGGAGCATCATATAGAACGGGTTGACGATATCCATTGCGAGCATCTGGGGGTTGGAGTTATTGGCGAGCAGCCAAGCGCCTTGACCCAGATAGTTGAGGATGAGGGCCGCTTTAACAAACGGCCAGGATGCATAGATGTTTGCCTTGCCCACGTGGCCCATGTCCGAGTAGAGCGCCTCGGCACCGGTTGTCGACAGAAAGACAAAGCCGAGCACCATGATGCCCGAGTGGTTGATGGGCGAGAACAGGAACATGATGCCGCGGATGGGGTTGAGCGCGCGCAGGATGGACGGGTTGCCGAGCATGTTGAACAGACCGGCGCCAGCCAAGAACAGGAACCACAGCGTCATGAGCGGGCCGAACAGCTTGCCGATCGACGAGGTACCGGCGCGTTGCATGGCAAACAGGCCGCAGATAATGATGATGGTGATGATGATTACATTGGTCTGGCCGTCACCCAAAAGCGCATGGCCCCACTCGATAGTGCGCAAGCCCTCGATGGCCGTGGTAACCGTGACGGCGGGGGTGAGGATGCCGTCGGCGAGCAGCGCCGCGCCGCCGATCATGGCAGGTAGGATCAGCCATGGTGCTACTTTTCGCACCAGGCTAAACAGGGCGAAGATGCCGCCTTCGCTGTGGTTATCGGCCTTCATGGCGATTACCACGTACTTGACCGTGGTCACGAGCGTCATGGTCCAGATGACGAGCGAAAGCGCGCCCAGAATCATGTCCTCGCTGACGGTGCCGATGCCGCCGTTGTTGGCGACGATTGATTTCATGGTGTACATGGGGCTCGTGCCGATGTCACCATAGACGACGCCGAGCGTTACGAGCAGCATGCCAGCGGAGAGGGGAATGGCTCCGTGCCCGCCTTGACCATGCTGGTCTTGGGGGCTTGCCTCCAGTTTGTTGTGTGCCACGTGGACTCCCTTGGACATCTGGTTATCTGTCTAGGACAGATAATCTTTATGCCGTCTTTATATATACAAGAGCAGTTTGGCACATCGGGTTATTTTAGACAATAATCCTCAGCTGGGGATTATTTATCTACGCAGGTAGCATTCAAAGCAGGGGCTTTTAAGCACGCACTGTCTGGGCGATGCCAGCCTTGGCGTTTGCGCGCTTGCCGGCGAGTTCGCAAAAAATCGCGCCGCCGATGATAAGTGCGGCGCCCGTCAGGCGGATCGGTGTTATGGCTTCGCCTAAAAGGACGGCCGAGAACACGACCGCCGAAAGCGGCTCGAGGTAGCCGACGACCGCGACGGTCTGAACGGGCAGCTTGGCGACAGCACTAAAATAGAGCAGGCAACCGATGCCGGTGTTGACGACGCCGAGCATGATGACGGCGCGCCAATCAATACTGGCGGCGACACCGGCGGACAGGAATGAGGGAGCGCCCTGCGTGATGAGCGTGAGGACCAGCGCGGTCGCAAAGGCGGCGCTCACCTGGAGCGTGGAGTTCTCGAGGCCTTCGATGTGTGGCGCACCCTTGCTAGCGATGACCATCAGCGCATGGCAAAATGCCGAGGCGATACCGCAGACGATACCCGCAATGGGCATATTGCCGTCTAGACCTTGCGCTGCAATGAGAAAAGCACCACAAGCAACGGCGACAAAGCCGGCGATTTTGCCGCCGGTCAGCTTTTCGCCAAAGATGAGCGGGGAGAGCGCCATGACAATGATGGGGCCGCAGTAGTACAGCAGCGAGGATACGCCGACGCCGATCGTCTGGTAGGCGCGGAACAGAAAAATCCAGCTGGCGCCTAGCGCGGCTCCCGAGAGGAGGAGGGCTGCGGCTTCGCGGGGGCGAGATGGCGCCTGCAACTTATGGCGTTGGGTGACGGCGAGAATGGTGACAAGCGAGAGTGCGCCCAAAAACGTGCGTAGTAGCACGATATCCGAGCTCGGCAGCGCGATGGCAGCGGCGATGATGCCGTTGGAGCCAAACAATAGCAATGCTGCTAAGTACGTAAACAACCCGTTGTTCATGCGCTGACATCCCCTCTATATCTGAGCATCTTCACTATGGGTGAACTGGTTTTAGAAGAAAAGCGAATATAATGCATAGATAACATGACAAAAACTCATGCAAAGGTGGAGGGGCGCCGTGGAAACGAATATTCAAAAGATGCAGGCGCTGCTGGAGACGGTGCGCGCCGGAAGCTTTACGCGTGCTGCCGAGCGCCTGAGCTATTCGCAGTCGGGCGTGAGCCGCATGGTGGCCGATCTTGAGGCCGATTGGGGCTTTAAGGTGCTCGACCGCAGTCGCGAGGGCGTAGTGCTTTCTGCCGACGGGCGGCAGGTCATGCCGGCTATCGAGGCGCTCTGCGAGGAATTCACTCGCTTGCAGCGACGGGTGGATGAGATGCGCGGGCTCATGCGCGGCAAAATCTGCATCGGTACGTTTTCGAGCGTGGCGACCCACGTGCTGCCGCCGGTGATTGCGCGCTTTCGTGCCGATCATCCGGACGTCGATTATGAGTTGCTGATGGGTGATTACTCAGAGATTGAACAATGGGTGGCAGAGGGCCGCTGCGATCTGGGCTTTATCCCGTATGAGCCTCGAGAAAATGGCATGACATCGCGGTCTTTGGTGCGCGACGAGTTGATGGCGGTAGTGCCGGCAGACTCTTTGCTTGCCACGGCGGAGGTCGTCTCTCTTGCCGATTTAGCCAACGAGCAGTTTATTCTGCTAGAACGCGGCACCGATGATGAGATTACGCCGCTGTTCCGTCGGGCGGGGCTGACGGTGTGCTCCAAGCTGTCGACTTGGGATGACTATGCGATTATGGCTATGGTCGAGGACGGCCTGGGCGTGAGCATTCTTCCCGCGCTCATCTTGCGCCGTTGTCAGTTCGATGTTGCTGTGCGCCCACTCGAGGGGCATCCCCATCGCCAAATCAACGCCATATATCGAACGGCCGATGTTTCGCTTGCCGCCGCCCGTTTCCTCGAATACCTCTAAACGTGTACACGCCATTGTTTGCTTTGGGCAGATCTCGGAGTCCGGTACATTTTCTTATGAAATTGAACTTTCGAATGAAGCGCCGCGTTATACTGCTTGCTAAATTGAACCATGGTTCAATTCGTGTTCTATAAATTGAACTTTGCCAGCAAGGAGGTTCTAGTGGCCCAAGAGACGTTTAGCGATCGCCTGCGACAGGCTATGTCCGATCGCGACGTTCGCCAGTCGGACGTGATCCGCGCATCGGAGATGCTCGGCAAAAAACTCGGCAAGAGTCAGATGAGCCAATATGTGAGCGGCAAGACGATCCCGCGGCGCGATGTGGCTGAGCTGCTCGCCCGTATTTTGGAGGTCGATGTTACCTGGCTGCTTGCCGGCGACGCCGATCAAGGCGAGGCATCATCACCCCGCAACGATTCCAAGCCCGAACCCCATCCCTCAGCTCAAATTGCAAGGAGCACCACCATGCGTACTTTTTCTAAATCCACCAAGCTCGATAACGTCCTGTATGACGTGCGCGGTCCCGTCGTCGACGAGGCCGCCCGTATGGAGGACGAGGGCGAGCGCATCCTCAAGCTCAATATCGGCAACCCGGCGCCCTTCGGTTTCCGCACGCCCGATGAGGTCATCAAGGACATGCGCCAGCAGCTGCCCGACTGCGAAGGCTATTCCAACTCGCGTGGCCTGTTCTCCGCGCGCAAGGCGATCATGCAGTATTCGCAGATCAAGGGCCTGCCCAACGTTCAGATGGAGCATATCTACACGGGCAACGGCGTGTCCGAGCTCATTCAGCTTTCGATGAACGCGCTGCTCGACAATGGCGACGAGATTCTGATCCCCAGCCCCGACTATCCGCTCTGGACGGCGTGCGCAACCCTTGCTGGCGGTCATCCCGTACATTATCTGTGCGATGAGCAGGCGGATTGGTATCCCGACCTGGAGGATATGGAGTCCAAGATCACGAGCGCGACCAAAGCCCTCGTCATCATCAACCCCAACAACCCCACGGGTTCTGTCTATCCGCGCGAGGTGCTCGAGGGCATCGTCGAGATTGCACGCAGGCATCAGCTGATGATCTTTGCCGATGAGATCTACGACCGCCTGTGCATGGACGGCTACGAGCACGTCTCGATTGCCTCGCTCGCCCCCGATCTGCCCTGTGTCACCTTTAGCGGTCTGTCCAAGTCGCACATGATCGCGGGCTATCGCATTGGCTGGATGGTGCTTTCGGGCAACCAGCGCTGCATGAGCGACTTCATCATGGGCATCAACATGCTCTCCAACATGCGCCTGTGCTCCAACGTGCCGGCTCAGTCGATCGTCCAGACGGCGCTCGGCGGCCATCAGTCCGTTAACGACTACATCCGTCCCGGCGGCCGTGTCTACGAGCAGCGCAACTTTGTGTATGAGGCGCTCAACAAGATCGACGGCATCTCGGTGGTCAAGCCGCGCGCGGCGTTCTACATCTTCCCCAAGATGGATGTTAAGAAGTTCAACATCACCGATGACGAGCAGTTTGCCCTCGACCTGCTGCACGAGAAGAAGATTCTGATCACGCGCGGCGGCGGCTTTAACTGGGCCGAGCCCGATCACTTCCGCATCGTGTACCTGCCGCGCATGGAAGTGCTCAAAGAGTCCCTCGAAGACCTCGCCGACTTCTTTGACCATTACCGTCAGGCGTAACGGCAAAGGTAGCCTGTAATGAAACGGTCGGCCCGCAACGGATGCGGGCCGACCGTTTTCTGTCTAAGCCCGTGCTGTTAGCGCTTGTCTCGTTGAGCGAGCGAGGTTCGCGTGTGAGCGGTAAGTTCTATTCCAAAATGGAATACAGTTGGCTTAAGCTGGAATTGATGTCCGGGTACCTGCTTTTCTAGAATGTTTTCAACAAGATGAAAGGCGGTTCCAACCAATGATTATCGATGCAAATTCCTACTGGTTCGACGAGCGCATCTTTCATGACGAGACGCTCTGCGAACAGTTTTTGGCCGAGGTACCCCGCGCCTATGACACCGAAGGCTATCTGACCATGAATTCCGCCGGCAAACGACAGATCGTGATCGAGATGCCCGCCGGTTCTCCGGGTCTTAACTACATTGAGGGCGACTACACCCTCGAGAAGCGCTTGGCCGATATGGATGAGGCGGGGGTCGACAAGGCGATCCTCAAGCTCCCCGGCTGTCACGAGTGGATGTCGCTCGAGATGTGCCGGCGTTTCAACGACGGTATGGCTGCTGACGCGAAGGCGTCAAGTGGCCGTCTGATTCCGCTTGTCGCCGTGCCGCCCTTTGGCACCAAAGCGAATTTTGAGGAGCTCGACCGCAGGCTCGACGATGGTTTTGCGGGTGTGCAACTCTGCGCTCACTACGGCAAGCGCTATCTCGACGACCAGGTCTTCTCGAGCTTTTTCGAGCACCTGAACGAACGCCATGTCACCGTTTACGTGCACCATGTTCCCGTGCCGGTCGAGAACGAATCGCTTCTCGCGTACGACAACCTTCGCCGCTCTTATGGCCGCTGCGTCGACCAAACTACGGCGATCGGCCGAGAGATCTTTGGCGATTTCTTTGAGCGCTACCCCAATATCAAGATGGTCCACTCCATGCTCGGCGGCGCATACTTTGCGTTCAAGGAGATGCTGCTGCCTCATGGTCCCAAGCGCCCTGATGCTTCTGGCCGTTTTCAGGTCGATACCGAGACCGTTTCCAGGCGCCTCGAGAACAACATCTATTTCGACATGTCCCATGCTCAGCCTTGGGGCAAGACACTCCTTGCCTGCGCGGTTGACGTGCTGGGTGCAGACCATATTGTTTTTGGCACGAGCTATCCCGTTAAACGCGAGTGGCTCACCGAGGGTGTCGCCTGCGTTCGCGCTGCAAATCTGAGCGATACAGACAGCGACCTTGTGCTTGGCGGTACGGCGCAGCAACTGTACGGTGTCGAGTGAGCGGCAATCAGAGGGGAGTATCTGCCATGGACGAAGGAGAGATGAGAGCTGGGGCCGCTCGTGTGGCCATCGATCTTGGGGACGTGTTGCCGTTCGACGGTTTCGACGAACTCCGTCATGAGGTCTTCGCCCGTGCCCTTATCATCGAGGGGACGGGGCGACGCGCCTGCGTCCTTTCGCTTGAGGTCACCTCGATCGCTCCGGCTCTACTCGCCGATCTGCGTGAGGTTGTTGAGGATGCCGCCAATTGCAGCGGTGCTTATTCTTGGGTGGTTCCTACCCACACGTTTTCCATGCCTCACGTCCGCACTCCCGGGCATCTTGCCGACGATGCTGCCCGCAATCGCAACGAGCGCTATCGCGCAGCGCTCGTCGCTGCCGCCCGCACGGCTGTCGAACGCGCTGTTGCGGGCATTCGCTCTGCCACGCTCGCCACTGTGGAGGGCGAATGCCCCGTGAACGTTAATCGCGACATTGAGACGCCTGCCGGCTGGTGGTTGGGCTCGAATCCCAGGGGGTTTGCCGACCACGCGATGCCCGTACTCGCCATAAGGGATGCCGGGGGCGAGTATGTTGCCGTGCTCGCGACGGCGGACGTTCAGTCCTCCGTGCTCGACGGGTCGCGCGACTCCGAGGGGAGGCGCATGGCGAGCGGAGACCTCTTTGGTTTTGCCGCCATGTCACTCGAGCGCGAGCTGGGCGGCGTTGCCCTGTTGCTGCCAGGGGCCGCGGGCGACCAAGGTCCGGCGGAGCACGCCATGAACGTCATGTTCGATGCGGCCGGCGTTAAGCAGACGGTCGATGCCCATGAGGACGGATACCGCATGCTGCACCAGCAGGGGCAGGCCTTGGGCGATGCTTTAATCGAGGCCGCTCGCATGGCGCGTGAGGATGACGCTACCGGCATCGATGCCCGCACGGTCGACGTTCTCCTGCCCGCTCAGACACGCGCCGATTTTCACTCTTTGGCCCCGCACCGAACGTATGAGTTTCATGCCGCTGGCGAGCAGCGCACGAGGGTCTATCTGCTCCGGCTGGGAAACGTCGAGCTTGTCGGCGTACAACCCGAGGTCTCGAGTGCATTCGGCGCCACTGTGCGCGCCGCTCGGTCCGGCTCTGTGTTCTTTGCCACGCTCGTCAACGGCGGACAGAAGTACCTACCGGCTCCCGACGCGTACGAAAAGATCACCTATGAGGCCATGAACTCCGGTTTTGCCGCCGGATCCCATGAGCGCCTCGTCGAAATCATCATTGCCGCCTTGAATGCGGCGTGACACAGAAGGAGAACGTGCATGAACATTGGACACGCGCGCCGCAAAATCACCCCACAGGGCGACATCTACCTGATTGGCTACCGCAATCTTCCCAACCGTCTTGAACCTGCGACGGGCGTCCATGACGACGTCTTCGCCAACGCCATCCTCTTCCAGCAAGGCGAACGTGAAGTGTTTCTCTTTAATGCCGATGTCCTCGAGTTCGAGGAAAGCATGGCCGAGGAGGTCAAGACAATGCTCGCCGAGCGCTACGGCATTGACCGTGATTGCGTCCTGCTCTCGGCGACGCACGACCATACTTCAATCGTCGCTTACCACCGCAGCTGGTGGACGGGAAAATTCGACGAGAACTACTACCGCTGGTTCCTCGATACCATTTGCCAATGCTTTGAGGAGTGCCGTGCCAACGCACAGCCCGCGATTTGTCGCTTGGGCAAGCAGGTCATCACCGGTTTCTACGACAACCGCATCATCCCAGGTGAACTCGCCGACAATGAGGTCATTGTCGTATCGTTCTTCGATACCGAAGGCAAGCCATTTGCGGGCTTTGTGAACTGGGCGGTGCATTCCGCTTGCGTCGGACCCGACTGCACGGAGCTCACGAGCGAACTCGCCGGTCTTACCGGCAAAAAGCTCGCTCAGAGTCTTGGTTACTATCCGGCCATGGTCGTCGGTGCTGCTGGCGACTGTAGCGACCGCAATTTTCGACAGGGACGCGGCATTCCCGAGGTTGAGCGTGTTTCGACCGGTCTTGCCGAGGCGATTTCCCAGATCAAGCTCGATTGCGAGGTCGTTCTTGACCGCATCGAGCCTCAGACGTTCTATCACACCGTTGCCCATGACGACTTTTCACTCACGCTTAAGTGCGCCGTCATCAGTCTGGGCGGCCTGCATCTCTTTGTGTTCCCGAGTGAACTCGGCAGCGACCTGGGCATTCGCATGAAGCGCGAATGTCCGGTCGAGGGAATAGTCTGCGGTTACACCAACGGCTATTTTGAGTATTTCCTTCCGGCACGCGAGTACGGCCTCTCCTTTGAGACCGAGCGTACTCAGATTCCCCAGGGCGAACCGGAACGTCTGTGTGACAAGTTCTGCCAGACGACGAGACTTCTCGGCGCAGCAGATTCGCGTCTGTAGGCCTGATTGCGTGATATGGGCCAATGAGGCTCATTGCCATGTGATCGGCATCTTCCATCTTCTCTGCCGTTCCCCATCCCGGGCGTACGTGCGTCCGCGGATTTCAAAGGGGGAAGCGGGTTCCTTGCCCTCCCACGTCGACTACGGAGGCATGAAATCGATGCTATACCCCGCTCAGAAAAGGAGAATTCCATGAAATACCAGAAGCTTTGCGATGAAATCATCACAAAGGTCGGTGGTCGAGACAATGTGTTAGACGTGAGCCACTGCATTACGCGTCTCCGCTTCCGCCTCAAGGATGAATCGCTCGCCCAGACCAATGAGCTTAAGGCGACGAAGGGCGTCGTTGACGTCATCCAGGCCGGCGGACAGTATCAGGTCGTGATTGGTGCCACTGTCGAGGCCGTCTACAACGACCTTGTTCAGATTGGCGGGTTCGACTCCAAACCCGCACTCGATATCGATGAAGGCGACGACGTCAAAAAGGGCGATCCATTCTCGCGTCTGCTGGCCATCATCTCCGAGATTCTGCAACCGGTTCTTGGCGTGCTTATGGCCGGTGGCTTTATCAAGTCGATGCTCGCGCTCTGCACGGTTGCCGGTTGGCTTGCCAAGGACAGCAATACGTATGTGACGCTCTCGGCAATCGGAGATTCGGTCTTCTATTACTTTCCGCTAATCATTGGCTGGACGTCGGCCAAGAAGTTCGGACTTAAGCCCGTTATGGGAATGGCGCTCGGCGGTATCCTCGTCTACCCGACGCTCGTTGCCCTTATGGGTGGAGATCCGCTCTACACGCTCGGCGCCGGTACGGTCTTCGAGTCCAATGTCTGCGGTGATATTTTTGGCATCCCGCTAATCATGCAGAATTACTCATCGACGATTCTGCCTGCGATCTTTATCGTCTGGATTGCCTCCAAGGTGCACAAGGCCCTTTCTAACGCGCTGCCCGCGCTTGTGAGCTCGTTCTTCTCCAACATCCTGACGCTCCTCATTTGCGGCATCCTTGGCCTGCTTGTGGTCGGTCCGGTCATGACGGTCCTCTCCAACATCGTTGCCCAGATCATCTTGATGCTCATCAACTTCCAGCCCGCCATCGCCGGCTTCGTCATCGGCACGTTCTGGAGCCTGCTCGTCATGTTCGGCCTGCACTGGGGTATCATCCCACTGTGGTTCCTCGATGTCGCAACCTACGGCTATGACCTTATTAACCCACTCGTGTATGCAGGCGGTTGTGCCATCGCCGGTGCTGTGCTTGGCATGGTCATCCGAACCAAGGACTCCGAGGAAAATGCTGCCGTCAACATTCCCGCCCTTGTCTCTTCGATTTTCGGTGTCAACGAGCCTGCGCTTTACGCCATCTTGCTGCCGCGTAAGCGTCTTATGTGGGCAACCTTTATTTCCGCTGGTGTAGGCGGCGCCATTGCCGGCCTCATGGGTGCCAAACTCTATGCCTTCGGTGCCTCCGGCCCGCTCGGTTTCCCGAGCTTTATTAACCCTGCCGGCATCGACACGGGCTTTATCGGCCTTGTCATCTCCGGTGTGGTCGCTTTCGTTCTGGCTCTTGTCGCCGCTATGGTGATCGGTACCAGGAAGGACGAGGGCGGTAAGGCGCTCAACATCTCGGTGGACTAGTCTGTCTGCGCACTTTAACTAAATATGCCTCGGACGGCGACGTGCCGCCCGAGGCATATTTGTGTTTTGTGCCGTTGTCAGCGTGTTTGCGGACACAGGTCTGCGGTTGTGGAGCAGCGGGGATTATGACGGTCGTGCCGCGGTGGAAGACGCACGGTCGCCCTGCAGGAGCTGACGGTAGGGGAGGAAGCCGATGAACGAGACGACCGCCTGCGAGTGCGCGGCATTCCGCTTGAGGTAGAGCCTGACCTCGGAGGTCGTCGCGGGCTCAAGCGGCACCAGGGCTACCTTTCCGCTGGCAAGCGATTCCGCCGGCTTGCGCATGAGGAATGAGACACCGGCGCCGCGTGCGACAAGAGAGATGATGTTCTCGGCTCGTTTGCCGGTGAACGTAACACGTGGGCCAAATCCAGCTTCTCGACAAAGGGAAAGGACGAGCTCGCTTACGAACGAGCCTTGGGGAAGCATGAGGAAATTCTCGTCGATAAGGTCGTCTATCTCGACGGTGTCACGTTCGGCGAGTGGATGGTCGAGCGAAAGGACGGCCACGAGCCGGTCGGTCGTAAAGGGAATCTTTTTGAACTCTGGCTCGATGGCGCCGCTGTCACGGATGAAGGCCAGGTCAATGTCCTCGTGCAGGAGCATGCGCTTGAGTGTGTCGCCCTCGCCTTCGATGAGCTCGACAGAATATGAGGGGTTCGCCTGCTGAAAATCGATGACGGCGTCCGTGATCCCATAAGGGGCCATAATGGGGATAGAACCTACGGTGAGGTGCTCGAGCGGCTCACCTGCACCTATTTGAATGGCGGCAAGATAGCGATGCTGAAGCGTCGCAATTTTTTGAGCATAGGGGAGAAGCGCTTCACCTTGCGCGGTGAGTGTTACGTGGCGCTTGCTTCGATCGATGAGCTTGCAGCCGAGTTCGTGCTCCATTGCTATGATGTGCTTGGAGAGGGTTGATTGCGACATGAAAAGCAGTTCCGCCGCATCAAGAAACGTGCGTGACTGCGCTAAGATGGCGAATTCGCCAAAGCGGCTGATGTCCATAGGGAGGCCTCCGGTACCCTCATTTTGGCAGGTGGCCTAAACCACGACGCCATTGCAGTGGTCGATTTCGTGCTGGATGATCTCGGCGGTGTAGCCCGAGAAGTTTTTGATGCGGTGAACGAAGTTCTCGTCCAAATACTCAACCTTAATGCGGCGATAGCGGGTACAGGGACGCTCGCCGATCAGCGAGAGGCATCCTTCGCTCGTCTGATAGGCATTGACCTGCTCAAGAATTTGAGGGTTGTACATCAGGAGTGTCCTGTTGCCGTCCTTTACGCAGATGATGCGTTTGCGCACGCCGATCATGTTGGCGGCGAGGCCCACGCACTCGCGCTCATGCTCGTGGAGTGTATCCAGGAGATCCTGCCCGGTTGCGACATCGTCGGGTCCCGCGTCTTCGGAAGGCAGACGCAAAAAGAACTCGGATTTCATGATGGGCTTAATCATGGCGGGCTCCTCATGTCTTATGCTTTCGTGGACTTTTAATAATAGCGCGGAAGGAAAGCTGTGCGTCCGCGTTACAATCTTTCGATATTGGACCATGTTGCCAGATTCGTCGTGTACGGCGTCTGGCGTAAGTCTAGGGCTCATTTTTCGCCCTGGACCGTTCCTCTGGGGCGATGCGACTGTCGTTCCAAGAGGAAGGAAATGCATGGGGAGCAAATCTCAGCAACAAGTTCAAGTAACGCCATCGGCTACTGCGGCGATTCTCGTCGTAATGTATATTGCAGCCTTTGTTGCCGCGTTTAACGAGAACATCATTAACGTGGCGTTGCACGACATTATGGCAGCCTTTTCGGTGAGTGCCACCACGGCGCAGTGGCTCGTCTCGGGCTACATGATCGTGACGTCGATCTTTACGGCCATCATGGCCTTCCTGTCCGGCCGTTTCTCGACGCGCAAGCTGCTGTTTTTCGCATGCGGATGCATGGTCGCCGGCGAAGTTCTGTGTCTGGTCGCTCCGTCGTTTAGCATTTTGCTGCCAAGCCGTATTTTGCAGGCCGCGGGATCAGGCATCTTGTTCCCGCTCATGATGAACGTGGTGCTGTCTTGCGCCCCGCGCGAGAAGCTCGGTCTGTATCTGAGCCTGGGCGGTGCCTGCATTACGCTGGGGCCGGCGTTTGGACCCGTGATCAGCGGTCTTATGTGTACGTTGTTTGGCTGGAGGGCGGTGTTCGTAGTGCCGCTGGTGGGCGGCATTGCGGTCGCTGCGGCGGGCGTAAAGCATGTCCAGAATGTCGGAGAGTGCTCGAACACCACGCTCGATATTCTGTCGGTAGTTTTGCTCGCCGCCGGTATTACGGCTTTTGTGTATTCCGTAGGCGAGTTCTCGACCAATCTGATTGCCGGTATCGTGGCGCTTTTCGCCGCCATTGTGCTGCTCGGCCTGTTTGCGGCCCGTCAGCTCAAGCTCGAGCATCCGGTGCTTAACGTGCTTCCCATGGCGAGCGTTCGTTTTTGGCCCGCGTGCCTGCTTGTGGTGGTGTCGATGATGACGACGTTCTCGATGAGCGTTTTGTTGCCGCTCTATTTTGAGGGCGCATACGGCATGACCGCACTTATTGCGGGCTTGCTCATTTTGCCGGCAATTGCCTGCAACGCCGTGACCTCGATTGTGGGCGGACGCGTGATGGACGCCCGTGGCGCATGGCCGCTGCTGCCGGTCGGCTTTGCCCTGATTGCCGTGGGACAGATTGCAATCTCGATGACGGCGGCAAGCATGAACATCGGCGTTGTCGTGGCGCTGACCGTTGTGGTGTATGCCGGAGTCGGCCTGGTGCTGAGTCCCTCGCAGACGGCCGGCTTGGAGACGCTGCCTGCCGCTGAGCATCCTCACGGAACGGCATTGCTCAACACGTGGAACATGATTGCCGCATCGTTTGGCCCGTCGCTGTTTATCGGCCTGCTCTCGAGTTCTGCCGCGACCGCCGGCGCCGCTGGCGCTGCGTCCGACGTTGCCCAGGCGATTGGATTTGCAGCTGCCGTGCGTGTGGCGGCTGTAATTGCCGTGGTCGGGTTCGCGACGTCGCTGGTGTACGCTCGTCGCGAGTCGCACATGTCGCATTAATGTGTGCACATAGATTCTGCAGCTAGATTGGATGGCGACACCATAAACTAATGGACGTTTTGCCGAGAGGCATGAATGTTTAAAGCGCAAAGAGTGCGCGACGGGCCCCGCGAATGGGGCGATGATGCCCGAGAGGGCCAAGAAGGAGTCTCATGTCCGAGAACGAAGAGATCATGAACGAGACCGAGAACGAGACCGTGGCTGCCGAGGTCGAGGCAGTCGAGACCGTGGAGACCGAAGCTGCCGAGGTTGAGGTTGCTGACGAGGTTTCCGCCGAGGAGGAGGCCGAGGTTGTCGAGGCCGCCGTTGATTACGATGACGAAGAGCTGATGGACAAGATGCAGAAGGCCGCCCGTCTGCTGCGTAGCCGTCGCTTTGCTATTTCCAAGGAGGAGGAGGCCAAGGCCGAGCGCATGGCGAACATCGAGCGCGCCATCAAGCTCCTTGACCTCAAGCCCAAGATGGAGCAGAAGGAAATGTCCGACCTGCTGGGCATGCGCCTTCGTGAGCTCGATGGCCTGATGGCCGAGGCCGAGGCTGCCGATCTGGTCGGCCGCATCGACGACGCCGAGGGCGATATGCGCAAGATTGTTGTCTTCGCCGCCGAGGATGCCGCTGAGGGCCTGGTCGAGCTTGCCAACAAGAAGGAGAAGCTCCTGCCCGAGCTTTCTTACGAGGAGGCCACCGAGCTGATGGCCGCTCTCGATAAGGTTATCGCTCCGCTCGTCGCCATGGGCCTGGACGAGGATCGCGGTCCTCGCGGCGGCCGTGACGACCGTGGTGGCCGTGGCGGCGACCGTGGCGGCCGCGGCGGCTTTGGCGATCGTGGTGGCCGTGGTGGCGACCGCGGCGGTCGCGGTGGCGACCGTGGCGGCCGTGGCGGCTTTGGTGACCGTGGCGGCGACCGTGGCGGTCGCGGCGGCTTTGGTGGCAACCGTGGTGGCTATGGCGACCGCGGCGGCAACCGTGGCGGCTTCGGCGGCAACCGTGGTAACGACCGCGGCGGTCGCGGTGGCGACCGTGGCGGCCGCAACGGTGGCGGCTTCCGCGGTAACCGTTTTTAGTTACGGCGTTTTACCAAACGCCGTAACGGGCCGACGCTGCGCGGGCCGCATTTGGACAATCTGACGTTCAACTTCAAGGGCGCGACCAGAAGGTCAGCGCCCTTTCGTTTCACGTCACCT
>JAGZKE010000025.1:0-28442 GCA_018365375.1 Collinsella sp.
CCTGGACGAAGTCCGGGCCCGCGCCTTTAGACGCGAGCCCGGGGCCCGTGGGTTATACCCTAAGAGCAAACCACCCTTTTTAAGGGTGGTTCTGATTTGCACTTAGATGCGGTTCATCTGAGCGGCGACTTTGTTGTACCAGTCCTGCCACGTGGGCGGGCAGTACTTTTTGGCCGCAGCCGGGGTAAGGGTGGAGCCGTAGTTGGCGCCCAGATAGGCAACGTGAGCGGAGATGCCCTCGCTCCAGCTGCCAAAGCTGCGCCAACCGCCGCCACGTGCACTCCAGCCCCAGGCGTTATAAGAATTGGCGCAATAAGCACCCTTTGTGCTCTCGATGCAGGCGATGGCGGGGGACCAACGGGGGTCGACACCGGTATTCCAAGCGGCGACGGCAAAGTTGTAGCCCTGGCCTGCCATGGGGGAGCCGGCGAGATAATTGTCGATGCGGCTCGTCCACTCATTAATGAACGAATCGTAATCGGAGCTACCGGTATTGGCGTTGTTCACCGTGGTGTCGATGGTGGTGTTGGTGTTGGTGGCCTGGCTGCTGGAATTGCTGCCGCTTACGCCCTCGCCCGAGAGCTTCTCGGCGGCAGCGGCCTTATCGGCCTCAAGCTTGGCGAGCTCGGCCGCATTTTCCTGCTCTGCTTTTGCCTGTGCCTCGCTGCGGAGCTGCTGGGCCTGCGCCAGCGCATCCTCGGCGTTTTTCTGCTCTGCCTCAAGCTGAGACTTGGCTTGCTGGAGCTCGGCCTTGTTCTGCTCGAGTTCGGTTTGCATGTTATTGAGCTCTTCGATCTCGTCGACGCTCGAGCTCGTGATCTGGTTGGTGTATTTGCAGGTCGTGATGAACTCACCCAGGCTCTGCGCGTTGACCAGGAAGCTCACGATGGGATTGGTGCCCTTCTGATACTTGTACAGATCGCGCATGGCGGAGCTTGCCTTGGCCTGCTGCTCGGGAAGCTTAGCCTCGATTTCCTCGATGCTTGCCTCATTGGAGTCAATCTGCTTTTGCAGGTCATCGAGTTTGGTGCGGGCGTCGTTGTAGGCGCTCGTGGCGGCTTCGATCTTCTGCTGGGCTGCGGAAAGCTGGTCCTGCGTTGCCTGCGAGGCGGCATACGCCGCAACGGGGGAGAGCATCGGCGAGGCCGTCAGCGCAACGGCGAGCGCGGCGCTCGTGATGATACGAGCCGGCTTCGACGCAATGAGCGCTGCGGTGCGATGATTCGAATGCTGCATCCAGTCCCTCTGCAATCAATCGTAGGTTATGGTTCGAACGGTATTCTACTACTGCTTTCGACCTCAACTTGAACCTTAAAGGTTCCAAAGGGTCAAGTTGAACTTGAGGCTTTGGCTTTGACCTGCAGTTATGATGAATTGTTGAGAAACCATAGAGTTCAACTTTAACGTTACGGGGGCCTGTTTAAGAGGAGCTTTGGGCTGTAAAAGCTATCTCAACGTGGGGTTTTACAACTACAGCGTGCCCTCCTGGCGAGCCTGCTCAATCTCTTCGAGCGCCTCGGCGGGGGTGAACGAGCAAGTGCCGTCGCCGAGCTTGACCACCTGGATTTCGTCGCCGGTATGGACCTCTCCGCCCTTTAGCACCACGCCAAAAACGCCCTCGTGGGGAAAGATGCAGTCGCCGGCGAGATAGTAGATGGCACAGCGGGTGTGGCAGACCTTACCGATCTGACTGATTTCGACCAGGACATCGTTGCCAATCTTGAGCTGCGTTCCCAGGGGGAGCGAGAGTAGATTGATGCCTTGCGTGGTGAAGTTCTCTCCAAAGTCACCCTCGTGTACGTCGAGCCCGCGTGCCTGCGCCGTCTGGATGGACTCCGCGGCTAAAAAAGAGACCTGGCGGTGCCAATGTCCGGCGTGCGCATCGGTAGCGAGGCCAAATTGCTCGATGACGGTGTCGCGTCCATCGGCGACGGGCGACTTGCGAGTGCCTTTGTGCTCCGACGTGTTGATTGAGACGATACGGGCAGGCCCGTTGTAAGCATCGTTTGCGGTGCGTAGGGGAACTGCCGTCTGGGCACGATCCGCAAGTTCGCGCTTGGCGGCGTCAATGATGGGGTTGTTGATCGGATGAGCCTGGGGCACGGTGCACCTTTCGACGGGGCGGGCAACATGTTGAATCCTACAACAATGGTAGGTTCATTGCCCATTGTCATACAACGGTGAGCGCCGTCTTCGTGCTGGCCTTCGTGCTGGACAATTACGTTGATTGCCATAGATACGGTGGAGCTTTGGGCGCCGGCGGCTTGGCACGCTAGAATAAATCAGTTGCGCAAAGACCGCCCGTTGTGTGGGCAGTTCATGATAGGAAGTTTCCATGGCATTGCAATTTACAGAGCGCGAGTTCATTCCCGTGCTGCTTGGTGGCGACATCAACGCCTATTCGGTGGCGCGTGCCTTCTACGAGGAGTACCAGGTCAAGAGTCTGGTCTTTGGCAAGTATCAGACGGGTCCCGCGTACCGCAGCCAGATTATCGACTACACGCCCAACGTGGATATCGATACCATGCCCGTGATGCTCAAAACCGTCAACGGCATTGCCCAAGCGCATGCCGATAAGACGATTGTCCTTGTGGGCTGTGGTGACAACTATGTCGCTCTCGTGGCTCAAGCCAAGGATGCCCATGAGTTGGCGGATAACATCGTCGCGCCTTACGCTCCCTATAGCATGCTTGAGCAGTGCCAGAAGAAGGAGATCTTCTACGAGCTGTGCGAGAAGCATGGCGTGCCCTATCCGCACACCTTTACCTTCACCATGGCGATGCTGAACGCCCAGGGTGAGGCGCCTGCCGAAGTGCTCGACCAGATCGATTTTCCTTACCCGATGATTCTGAAGCCTTCTGACGGCATCATGTGGTGGCAGCATGAGTTCGAGGGCCAGAAGAAGGCCTATGAGATTGCCGACCGCGCCGAGCTGGAACAGGTCATTCGCGATTCGTATGCCAGCGGCTACACCGACGACCTGATCTTGCAGGATCGCGTGCCCGGCAACGACGAGTACATGCGCGTGCTCACCAGCTATTCCGACCGCAACGGCAAGGTCCGCATGATGTGCCTGGGTCACGTGCTGCTCGAGGAGCATCAGCCTCACGGTGTCGGCAACCATGCCTGCATCATTACCGAGCCCAATGACGAGCTCATGGGCGGCGTGCGCAAGCTGCTCGAGGACCTGAACTTTGTAGGTTATTCCAACTTTGACGTTAAGTACGACGAGCGCGACGGCTCGTTTAAGTTCTTCGATTTCAACACGCGCCAGGGCCGCAGCAACTACTACGTTACCAACAGCGGCTTTAACGTTGCCAAGTATGTGGTGGACGAGTATGTGTTCGACCGTCCGTTTGAGCCGGAGTTTGTGACGGCACAGGACGAGGCGCTGTGGATGGTCGTTCCCATGGGCGTCGTCGACAAGTACGTCAAGGATCCCGAGCTGCGCGCTAAGGTGCATCGCCTGGACAAGGAAGGCAAGGGCGCCGACCCTTCGTTTATGAAGGGCGACTTTGTCTTTAATCGCTGGCTGCGCATGTGGCACACCAAGCTGCGCCACTTTAAGCTGTTCAAGACGTATTACAAGTAGATGAGCGCGGCGCCCGTCCGGTTTGCTTCGGGCGGGCGCGGGTATGATACGCGCAATTGCGCAAGCGTCACCAAGGAGGCGGCGATGGAAAAGCTGGGAGTTATCGGCGGTATGGGCGCCGAGGCCACGTCGTATTACTACGACCAGGTGGTGCGTCATACGGCTGCTGCCTGCGATCAGGAACATATCGACATGGTGGTGCTCTCCAAGTCGACCATGCCCGACCGCACGTTGGCCATTAAGACCGGCGAGCATGCCAAGCTGCTGGCGACCATGAAAGAGTGTGCCCAGGCACTCGAGTCGCTGGGCTGTGCGCACATTGCCATTCCCTGCAACACGTCGCACTACTTCTACGACCAGATCCAGTCGTTTACGAAGGTGCCGATTATCCATATGCCGCGTGAATCGGTGCGCTATGCTCTGGCCGGTGCGGTGATGGGGGAGTGCGAGTTCGACCCCAACCTGAGTATGCCGGCCGAGCCGGTGCACAAGATTGGCATCATGGGCACCGACGGAACCGTGGGCGCGGGCGTCTACGGCCGCGAATGTAAGGCTGCGGGTGTTGAGGTCGTCTATCCCAGCGAGAAACGTCAGAACGATGTGATGTCGCTTATCTACGATGATGTGAAGGCCGGACGTGAGCCCGATATGGATAAGTTCGACCGCGTGATGTGGGAGTTCGCCCGTAGCGGCTGCGACCGCGTCATTCTGGCCTGCACCGAGCTCTCGGTGCTGCAGAAGTACCGAGAGATGCCCGAGATCACCCTCGACGCCATGGATGTCCTGGTGCGCGAATCCATCATCCGCAGCGGCGCCCCCTACCGCCTCTAGCTTCCGACCCGCCAAAAAGGGACAGGTTAATTTTGGTAGGTTTTATCTGGTGAAACAGTAAAGGCCTCGGCTCGTTTGGTGCGAGCCGAGGCCTTTTGCGTTGGGCGGTTGCTGTCGGTGGTGAACTAGAACAGGAAGCCGATGGCGATGAGGGCGATGCTGACGATGAGTACGGCGATGTCCAGGCCCTTGATGGGGTAGCGCTTGTACGAGCTGGCGCGCGTACGCAGATAGAAGCCGCGCTGTTCTGCCGCCAAGGCTGTGGCATCGGTCTTGCCCACGCTCGAGATGAGCAGTGGCACACACAGTGGCAGCATGAGCTTAAGCTTCTTGATGGGGTTCTTGGTGTCGTACTCGACGCCGCGTGCGGTCTGCGCCTCCATGATGGCGTTCATCTCCTGACCAAACACCGGCACAAAGCGCAGCGCCGTGGTAAAGGTGAAGGCATAGCGATACGGCACGTGCAGCACCTCGACGCAGGCGTTGGCAAGGTCGTTGAGCTTGGTCACCATGAGCATGAGGATGAGTGGTAACGCCACGCCCAGCAGGCGCAGGCAGGCCTTCGATCCTGTGATGAGACCCGTGTCGGTGATAAAGTTCCACACCACGTTGCCATCGCGCATAAAGGCCAGCTGGAGCACCAGCATGATAAGCGCGAGCGGAATCAGCAACTTGAGCAGCGAGAGCAGACGGTCGATGACACCGGCATAGGCACCCAGCGCAAGGGTGAGTGCCAAAAAGCCCAACAGCGCCACGTAGGTGTCGGACAAGAAGATGCCGACGATGATGGCGGCGGCGAGGCCCAGTTTGACGACGGGGTTCAGGCGATGCAGTAGCGTATCGCCCGGCATGTAGTCGATGACGTTAACCACGGTGGACCATCTCCTTGGTAATTCGAACGACATCGGTGGCCTCGCTCACCTGCGCAAAAGCGGGCGAGACGGAAGATGCCAGACGGCGCGAGAGTTCAATAACCTGGGGAGGCTCCACGTAGGCACGCCGCATGAGATCGATGTTCGAGAATAGCTCGTGCGTGCGGCCGCGGTCGAGGATGCGACCGTCGGCCATTACCACAATGCGCTCGGCAAAATCCGAGACGACTTCCATATCGTGGCAAACCATGATAACGGCGCAACCGCGCTCGGCCATGGTGCGCACCGTTTCCATGACGGTCATGCACTCGCGGTAATCAAGGCCGCTCGTGGGCTCGTCGAGCACGACGATCTTGGGCTCAACCACTACGACGGAGGCAAGCGCCACCATTTGTCGCTGACCGCGCGAGAGCGAGAAGGGCGCCTCGTCGGCCGGCAAGCCAAAGCGGTCGATGACGAGTTGGGCACGACGCAGAGCCTCGGCACGGTCCATGCCGCCAAGCTCCAAGCCAAAGGCGACCTCGTCGAGCACGGTGTCCTTGCAGATCTGGCGGTCGGGGTTTTGGAAGAGGGTCGCGACCTCGCGAGCGATGCGGCTCGTGGGAACGGCTGCGGTATCCAGTCCCGTGACGCGCACGCTGCCCGAGGCGGGCTTAAGCAGGCCTGTGAGCAGTTTGGTGAGCGTGGTCTTGCCGGCGCCGTTTTGGCCGACGATGCCCACGAGCTCGCCAGGATAGAGCGTCAGGCTAAGGTCGTGTACGGCGGCTCCGCCATTGGGATAGGCAAACTCAACATGGTCGAAGGTGAGTACGGGTTCGGCGTCCTTGGCATGAGGACGCAACGACGGTGCATGCGGGGAACCGGCGGGCGCCTGGGCTTCGATAGCCGCGTGTGCGGGGTCGACGATGCCCGAAATCAGGCGCTCGGCCTCATCGACATCCAAGCAGGGGGTGCCGCTTACCAGGCCATCGGTTTCGAGGCTATTGAAGATACGCGTGACGCGAGGGCAGTCGACGCCGATGGCACGGAGCTCGTCGGTATGCGCGAAGACCTCGTGTGGCTCGCCCTGCAGCGCAATTTCGCCATGATTGAGCACGAGCACGCGGTTGCAGTACTCCGAAAGCAGGGCGACCTTTTGCTCAACGACGACGATGGTGATGCCGAGTGCACGGTTGGCCTCACGCAGGGTCTCGAAAACCAGCGTGGAGCTGGCGGGGTCGAGTGCCGCGGTGGGCTCGTCGAGAACCAAGACGCGCGGACGCATGGCGAGGATGGCGGCGATGGCCACTTTTTGCTTCTGTCCGCCCGAGAGGGTGGCGATCTCGCGGTCGCGCAGGTCGCTGATGCCGACGGTCTCGAGCGTTTCGCTCACGCGCTGCTCGATCTGGTCGTGGGGAACGCCAAAGTTCTCGAGGCCAAAGAGCATCTCGTCCTCGACGACCGAAGCGACCATCTGCGTGTCGATATCCTGCAGCACACTGCCGACGATTTGCGAGACGTCGGTGAGCGAGACTTCGCAGGTGTCGTGGCCGTCGACCATGACGGACCCAAAGAACGTGCCGGTGTAGTGGTGGGGCACGGCACCCGACAGGCAGGCGGCAAGCGTGGACTTGCCGGCGCCCGAGGGCCCGATGATGCCGATGAAATCTCCCTTGTTCACGCTGAGCGAGATGTGGCTGAGCGCCTGCTCGGTCTGCGTGCCATAGGAGAACGAGACATCGTCGACGTTGATGATCGTTTCCATGGATACCTTTCATAGTCATTGGGGACAGTCTTAAATGACCAGTTGTTTAAGACCGTCCCAAAAAAGTTCGTTGTTTGGGACAGTCTTTGGTGGTGAAGCACGGAGACGGCTTTACGAGGGGCCCCAGGTTGGCGCGAAAGAGGAGCGAAGAAGCGTACTTGGGTACGCGAGCGACGAATGAACGCCAAGATGGGGTGGCTCGTAAAGCCGAGCGGGTTAATTGAGCTTCAGGGCCTTCTGGATGGGCAGGTAGAGGGCGCCGACCAGAATGGCGTTAAAGACGGCGGTCATGGCGACGACGGGCAACATGGCGGCGGCGAGCTCGCCTACCACGCCGAGCATGGCCATCTTGATGACCATGAAGATGACGCCGGAGACAAAGGTGGTCAGGAAGGTTGCAACAATGGCGATGGCGGGCTTGACCTGACCGTTCTTGCCGGCGGCGTTGACGATGCCGGCCATGAGCATGGCGGCGATGCCCTCGGCGGCAAAATCGACGAACGGCGAAGTAGTGGTGATCTGGATCACGGCAGCCGAGATGAGGCCAATGACGAGCGCCTGACCGATGTTGGGGCGAATGACCAGAATGGTGAGGCAAAAGGCCGAGATGATGAACTCGGGGCTGATCATGCCGCCCGAGATGCCCGAGATGGCCTTGCCGACGGTGAAGTTGAGGATGAAGCCGGCAGCGAGCAGGATGGCGAGCAGGACGAGGGCACGGACGTCGAGTTTGCCGCGGTCGGCGGTCTGGACGGTGCGGGGCTGGGCGGCGGTGGTGTTCTGAGACATGGTGAAAAGCCTTTCGGAATGGGGGTGCAAGAGAAAAGCGGAGGCGCGTGATGCGAATGCGATCGGGCTCGAGATAGAAAAAGGCCCCCGGTCGAAACCGGAGGCCTTCCAATCACCTAGAGCGCAAAAACAGGCGTGAGGGACTCACTGTCGACCGATCGTATTCGCATCACGCCACCACCAGTTGTTGAGAGACTTCATCGTGTTCTTCATGTTGGTGGCTCCTTTCGTGATGCCGTGGCGCGGTCGCACCTAGTTGCTGTTGCGCTGCACTATAGCACAGCGAAGTGTGTGCGGGGAAATCTTTTTTGAAAAGATTTCAGCGGTGTTTCCCGCCGGTCAAAAAGGCGGGCGGGACGAACCGTGCCATCCCGCCCGCACCAGTGAGGGATTACTCCTTGTTGCGGCGATAGAGGATATAACCGCCTGCGGAGATGACGGCAACGCCAGCGATGGCGAATGCGGCCACTATGCGGCCATCAAAACGATCGCCAGTGGTGGGCAGGCCGCCCTTGGTGTTCGTCTTGTTGGTGGTTACCGTGGTCGTGGTGTTGTCCGACTTGCCAGGCTTCTCAGGCTTGGCAGCGGGCTGCTCGGGCTTAGCGGGCTGCTCAGGCTGCTCGGGGGTGCTGGGCTGCTCGGGCTTGCCGGGCTGCTCGGGAGTGCCGGGCTGATCCGGGGTGACCGGGTCGGTGGCAAGGGCGTCCTTGGCGTAGGTGATGGACTCCTTCAGGCCGTTGGTCTCGGTGTTCAGATCGCTCGGGGTGAAGGGCTGGTCAAAGTTACCGGCCTTCTGATAGGCGCGCATCTCCTGGAGCAGTGCCTTGCACTTCTTGTAGGTGTTCTCGGTAGCAGCATTGCCGGCCTTGTTGGCAAGGGCGGTGCGGCCCTCGGTGGTCGTCTCGGCCAGCATAGCGGCGTCAACTTCCTTGTTCTGCTCAATGAGCTCATTCTGGAGCGCGTCGAGGTAGGTGCGGACACCGACGCCAAGGGTGTCAGGGTTCTCAAAGCAGAGCGAGCTGATGTCCATGAGGACGTAGTTGATGGAGTTCTCGGGCTCCTCGTTGTACACGACGTCTTTCGCGTAGCAGTGATCGTAGGAGACGGTCTGGTCGCTGAAGTACGGGCTAACCTCAGTTATCAGGGCGGAGTACAGCGGGATGGCGACAGAGTATGCGGCGCGGGAGAGCATCTCCCACTGGATGGTAGCGACTTCGGGATCATACCCGCGACGAATTTGGAAAAGATTGATCTCGGTGTTGCGCTCGGAGCCGATGGCGTAGACGCCGTCAGTGTTGGCGTTAAGGCCAGGAACCTTTTCGCCGCGGTTGCCAAAGGCACGAATCAGTTCAAAGGTGCTCCAACCAGACTTGCCAGGCTTGAAGAACAGGGGCTGGATTTCGCTGACCATAGCTCCCTTTTGGGTGGGTTTTCCATCCTTCTTAACTGTGATAATTTCGTAATCCGTGCCTTCGGTCAACGGACTTGCAAAATAATCGCGGCCTTGCACATAGCGGGACCACTGGTTTACGCCGGAATCGGCGAGGCTTTCGCCATACGTTTGGGCGACATCAAATTTACCGTCAGCGGAGTATTTGGCGAAACCCTTTTCTTCGGGCATGGATTGAATCTTCTCAGAGTGGAGGCAGTTTTCGGTGTCATCGAGGTCGACATCGTAGTTGAGGCTGCCGATGTTGGGGTTGAGTGAGGCGACGTCGTCGGTCAGTTTCATGGCGATCCACTGATGGGCGGAAAGCGTGGCGAACAGCCAGGTCTCGTTGTTGTCGGCGATGATGATCTGGTCGTTGGTGCAGACGCCCTTTTCGTCGACCAGGCTGCCGATGAGTCCGACGCCCTCGCGAGCAGTTGCACTCTCGCCCAAGATAATGCTGGCGTAGCTATATTCGCCCAGACCCACTCTCTCATCGATGGGGTCTGCTGCTTCGGCATCCTCGTTATAGGAGGTGCTCAGCGTGGCGGAGCAGGAAACGCCCTTCTCGTTGATGCCGGCCTCGGAATAAGCGTCGTAGCGACCTTCCCACTGCGAGGGGTTGTCGCGAACGAAGGTGTAGCGGTAGGTCGGTTTATTCGAGGTGTACTCGAAAAAAAGACTCAATCGAACTGTACTTAAAGCCAGGCTCGTGGGCAGGTTCGATGCCAAAGTGTTTGACATAGCGCGCGCCAAAGTCCTCTGCGCGGCCATAATACGTATTGCCGTCGGCCGTCAGCTTGTTGCCCATGTACACCTGCGTGCAGGCGAGCGCAGAGGTCGGCATGGACATGATGGTTGCAGCTCCAAAGGCGAGGCCTATGCCTAGCTTCTTGAGCGCGTTGACGGGGTGAGTTTTCCTTATAATCCCTCCCAGCGTGCGAAAGCCCTCTGTCGCCAGAGGGCTTCAGCCAATAAAGACACCCCATTAGCGTAACGAACTGGAAACAATATTCATCTATGAAAGATACTTACTCGATAAGCGTAATGAAATATGCGATGAGTGGTTAATTATACTCAGTATGTAGCTTTACTTTAATAAAGACGCCCTGCAATTACTGTATCCTGATAAAGCGTCTGGAAATACTCGAATGAAAATCCCCCGCTGTTTGGCAAATGCATAAACAGCGGGGGATTCAAATATCGGATGAATATCATACCAATGTGGAATTATTTCTTCCGACGGTGGATCACATTGATCGCATAGCCTACGAGCATGGCTAGAACAATGACGATAAAGCCGAGCAGGGGATTGTCGTTCATGGGGTCCTCCTATTTACCGAGCGGTGAGAATTCGTCGACGATCAGGTCGAGACATTGCGGAAGTGCGCGGGCGCCAAAGACGCCGGAGTTGCTGGAGATAATCTCGCCATCGAACTGCATGCCCAGCGACGGGGTGCAGGTGATCTTGGCTTCCTTGGTCTGGATAATCTTGAACTGCGGGCGGCCGAGCACCTTGCCGGCTGGGTCGAGTGCAGCAGTGATCACGGTGGGCAGCAGCTGCACGGTGCGCACGGGCTCGATGACCGCGATGTCGACCATGCCGTCGTTCATACGACAGTCCGGGAACAGGTTGATGTCGTTTTGGATGACCGAGGTGTTGCCGGCCATGCAGCAGATGCCGTCGAGCTCCTCGACAATGCCGTCATGCTCAATCGTAAAGTGCGCCACCGTGGGATTGGGCGTGGCAAGCGCCGACAGGAAGTAGGCGATCTCGCCGATGTTGTTTTTGGTGGGGGCGGCCTTCATCATGATCTCGGCGTCGAAGCCCGAGCCGGCGATGATGATAAAGCCGTGGCGCTTCTCGTTGCCGTCCTCGTCGAGCCAAAAGAGCTCGCCCATGTCGACCTTGACCGTGCGGCCGGCGCGGCAGGCCTTGGCGAGTGCCGCCGCCTCGGGGGCATTGCCGATGTTGTTGAAGAACAGGCAGGCCGTGCCAGAGGGGAAGACGAGTGTGGGGACGCCGCATCCGCGCATCTGGTCGAGCACGTTGGAGACGGTGCCGTCGCCGCCCGAGACAACCACGCGATCGAACTCGCGCACGTCCGCCACGGCGTCCTCGGGCTCCATGCCGTCGCCGATAAAGCGCATCACGACCTCGTCGCCGCCCTGTGCGAGGGCGTGCGTGAATGCGTAGATTTCATCTGAGCTGGGGCCCGATGCCGGGTTGTGGATGATAAGGCAGCGCATACTTACGTTCCCGTTCTGTGACTAACCGAGTATAGTTGTAAGGCAATGCCGATATCCTACCCGTGTTTTTCGGGCCTAACCTTATTCGATGGGTTGATATGTACATTTCCACACATCAGGCTCTACTCGACTTTTGCCAGCGCGCCCGCGAGTTCGACGCGATTGCCGTCGATACCGAGTTTTTGCGCGAGCGCACGTTCCATCCACGTCTGTGCCTGGTCCAGATTGCCACCCCTGCCGAGAGTGTCGCGGTCGATCCGCTGGTGATCGACGACCTGTCGCCGCTTGCCGAGCTTATGGCCGACGAGAGCGTGACCAAGGTGTTCCACGCTTGCTCGCAGGATATGGAGGTCATGCTCCATACCGTGGGCGTGCTGCCGCGTCCTATTTTTGACACGCAGGTGGCTGCCGCCTTTTTGGGCGAACGCCAGCAGATTTCGTACGGCGCGCTCGTGCAGACGTTTTGTGGCGTCTCTCTGCCCAAGACCGAGTCACTGACCGATTGGTCGCGCCGTCCGCTGACCGACAAGCAGATCGAGTACGCGATCGATGACGTCAAGTACCTGATCGTCGCCTATACCGAGATGATGAGCCGCCTGCGCGAGCTGGGCCGCGTGGACTGGGTGCTCGACGAGCTACGCCCACTGGCCGACGAGTCGCACTATCGCGCTGATCGTCACGAGGCATTCCGTAAGGTCAAGCGCATCAACTCCTGCAGCCGCCATCAACTGGGCATCGCGCGCGAGCTCGCCGCCTGGCGCGAGGACCGCGCCGAGCGCCGCAACATCCCGCGCAAGTGGGTCATGTCCGACGATACGCTGCTGGCGCTCGTCAAGCGCAATCCCATGCGCGTCGAGGAGTTCCGCAGTATCCGCGGTACCGATCAGCTGGGGGAGCGCGACGTGGACGGCGCGCTCATGGCCATCAAGCGCGGCGCGAGTTGCCCGCACGATCGCCTGCCGCTCATGGTGCGCGGACACCGCCAGATCTCGCCGGAGCTGGAGAGCGTGACGGATCTGATGTATGCGCTCATTCGCCTGGTTGCCGAGCGCTCGGGCGTGGCGACCTCGGTCATTGCCTCGCGCGATGACTTGGCCGACTACATTGAGCATCCCGAGCAGAGCCCCCTGCGCGAAGGCTGGCGCTTTGAGCTCGTGGGCTCGCGCCTGGACGATCTGCTTTCGGGCAATATGGGACTCACCGTGAAGGACGGAAAGATAGAGCTTTTATAGTCATATAGTTACGCGGTTTTACCAAACCGCGTAACAGCTCGACGCTGCAAACGGCCGAGAGCGGCAATCTGACGTTCAATCGTCGCTTGCGTACCAAAGTACGCGTCGCTTCTCTTTCACGTCACCTTGCTCGCTCTCGGCCGTTTTCGCTGACATTGCCAGAACATCGATGTTGATTTGCTGGTCATTCGAATGGGTAGAATGCCTCCAACGTGTAACTCGATTCGGAGGAATTCGCATGCCTTATTACTATGGATACGGCTTTGGTATCGACCCGCTGTACCTGCTGGTTGTTCTTGTCTGTACGGTGCTCGGTCTTGCCGCACAGAGCTATATCAACTCGACGTACAAGACGTGGTCCAAGGTGCGCTCGGACGGCGATACGGGCGCTGCGGTTGCTCGCCGCATGCTCGACGCCAACGGTTGCAACGCCGTGGGTATCAAGGGGGTTGCCGGCGAGCTCACCGACCATTACAATCCGCAGGACAACAACCTGTATCTGTCGGACGCTAATCGCTCAGGTGGGTCGGTCGCAAGCGTTGCCGTTGCCTGCCACGAGGCGGGCCATGCCGCCCAGCGTCAAAGCGGCTACGCCATGATGAAGGTACGCACCGCCCTCGTGCCCGTCGTCAACTTTACCCAGAACACTTGGACCATCGTGCTGCTTATGGGCCTGTTCATGAACATCGCGGGGCTCACGACTCTCGCGTTGATCTTCTTCTCGTTTAGCGTGTTGTTCCAGCTGGTTACGCTGCCGGTCGAGATCGATGCCAGCCGCCGCGCTGTGGCCTACATTGAGCAGTCGGGTATGAGCTCCAAGCAGGTCAACGGTGCCAAGAAGGTGCTGACGGCAGCTGCGCTTACCTATGTGGCAGCGGCGCTCACCTCGATTATTCAGCTGCTCTACCTTATGGCTCGCTACAACAGAAACTCCAACCGATAACAAATGGGACTGACAAAGCGCCGCGGGGATTTGTGTCCCAGCGGCGCTGTACTATGTGTGGGACTTGAATTTGCGCAGGGCCGGAGCCCATGTGCACGATGACGAAAGGAGGCTGCGTGGCAGGCTGGAATCTAACCGGCAACAGCGTTTCCGCCGAGTTCGACGGGTCGGACGAGCAGGAGCGCAAAGAGCTCAGCGTGAGCCAGGCGGTCGAGATCGCCGCTGGTGCGCTCGATGCGATTCCGCAGCTGAGCGTCCTGGGCGAGGTCACCGGCTTTCGTGGCCCCAATGCCCGAAGCGGCCACTGCTACTTCCAGATCAAGGACGACTCGGCCGTCGTCGATTGCATTATCTGGAAGGGCGCCTATCTCAAGCGCACCTTCGATTTGCGCGATGGTATGCAGGTGAGCTTTAAGGGCAGCTTTAACCTCTACAAGCCCACGGGCCGTATGAGCTTTGTCGCTCGCTCGTTCTCGCTGGCGGGGGAGGGCCTGCTGCGTCAACAGGTGGCACAACTGGCCGAAAAGCTACGCCGCGAGGGCTTGATGGACGAGTCCCGCAAACGTCGCATCCCGGTGTTTTGCTCACGTGTGGCGGTCGTCACCTCGCTTTCCGGCGCCGTGATCGACGACGTCAAGCGTACGCTGCGCCGTCGCAACCCACTTGTCGAGCTCGTTTGCGTGGGCGCCAAGGTCCAGGGCGAGGGAGCGCCTGCCGAGCTTATCGACGGCTTGCATCGCGCCGCTGCGATTACGCCTACGCCGGATTGCATTTTGCTCGTGCGTGGCGGCGGTTCCTTCGAGGACCTCATGACCTTCAACGACGAGGAACTTGCCCGCGCGGTGGCGGCCTGTCCTGTGCCTGTAGTGACAGGTATTGGCCATGAGCCCGATACCTCGATCTGCGACATGGTGAGCGACCGTCGCGCCTCCACGCCAACGGCGGCTGCAGAATCGGTGGCGCCGGCTATGACGGAGTTGGCCGATGTGCTCGAGGCGCGCCATCAGCGTCTGGGTGCCGCGATGGCATCGATGATTGGGTCGAATCAGGTTGATTTGGAGATCATCGATCAGCGTGGACGTCGTGCCTGGGATACCTATACGGCTCGTTTGGGCGACGCGCTCGATGCGGCCGCATGCCGCCCGTGCCTCAACGATCCCACATTTATGGTCGAGCGTCGTGAGTCAGAGCTTGCACTGACTGCCGATCGCCTGTCGGGCGCCATGGTACGCTCGGTCGGAGCTTTCCGATCCAGCTTTGAACGCCTGCCCGAGCGTCTGGTTGCAAGCACCTCGGGACTCGATGGCAAGCACCATGCGCTCACGCTCGCAAGCTCCCGTCTGGAGCATCAGGGACGTACGATGCTCAGCAAGCCCGCATCCGACCTGGGCCGAGCTGCCGCGTCGCTCGATGCCCTGTCGCCGCTCAAGGTGCTTGCCCGTGGCTATTCCATCGCGTACAGCGATGATGGTGTGGCTACGAGCGCCAAGACCTTTAAGCCGGGCGACGCCATCCGCGTGCGTATGGCAGACGGCAACGTGGCGGCAACGGTCGATACGGTCGAGTAGGCCGCGTTTCATAGTGATAGACCTTTAGGAAAGGAAACAGATATGGCAGAGAAGACCCCGGTCGAGCAGCTTACGTACAAGCAGGCCTCGCAGGAGCTGGAGCTCATCATCCGCAGCCTGGAGTCGGGCGATATGGAGCTCGAGGAGTCGCTCGAGAGCTATACCCGCGGCGTCGAGCTCCTCAAGAGCCTGCGCACCCGCCTGTCCGATGCCGAGCAGAAGGTCTCGGTGCTTCTTAAGGACGTCGACGGCAACGACGTGCTCGCCGACGGCGAACCCGCCAACACCGACGACAACCTCTCGTTCTAACCATCCCGACCAAATATAATTACCTTGGTCTGTGAGAAAGGAACCAACCATGTGCGATTGCATCTTCTGCAAAATTGCCAACCACGAGATTCCCGCGACCGTTGTCTATGAGGACGATCAGGTCATCGCCTTCGATGACCTCAATCCCCAGGCGCCGGTCCACACGCTCGTGATCCCCAAGAAGCACTACAGCGATATCGCCGATAACGTGCCGGCCGAGACCATGGGCGCCATGGCTCACGCCATCCAGGAGGTCGCTAAGGCCAAGGGCCTGGAGGACGGTTTCCGCGTCATCTCCAACAAGGGCGTCAACGCCGGTCAGACCGTCATGCACTTCCACATGCACGTCCTCGGCGGCAAAAACCTGGGCGAGAACCTCATCTGAGGACGCGTAGCCCGTCGACTTGGCTGCTTTTGGAGTAATCTATGCAGCTTTCTCAACTCGAATACCTTCAAGCGGTAGCGAACTATGGCGGCGTGCGCAAAGCAGCTCGCGCCGTTCATGTGAGTCCGCAGGCCGTTTCGTCGGCAATCAAAAAGTTGGAATCTGAGTATCAGATTGTTTTGCTCGACCGATCGGCGGGGGAGGCTGTTTTGTCTCCGGCGGGCAGAGAATTTGCGCGTCGTGCACGCGTGATCCTGGCGCAAGTCGACGATCTCAAAAAGTACGCTCAATCGGGGAACGGCGGCGTTTCGCCCGACGGCCATTTCCGTCTTTACGCCCCCTGTCTTCACGGGCGGGGGCTCCTTTTTTCCGAAAACTGGTACGACTCGTTTGAAAGCTCGCACCCTCAGATTCATCTTGATGTGTGGCATCAGCCAACGGCAACATGCTTTGAATCACTTATACTTGGAATTTCGGACGCGGCTATCTCGTTTGAGGAACCACGGGACAGCGTCCTTTCTTCAAAATATATGGGTGAAAAGGAGCTCAGGGTTCTTTCATGCCCAGCTGGTCATCAATCTGTTGACGCTATGACCATTCGTGAGTTACTGGGCGGCAGGCTCGCTGTTCCCATCAATTTGTCACCCTGTCTCAATGCAATCAATCAATGTCCCGAAGCTCAGCTGGTTAATTTCCGCTTTCGCGATGTCGAATACGGAAGCAGGGCGCAGGCCGAGTTTCTTCAAGCCGGGGGATTGATATTGAGTTTTTCTGGCTCTTCTCTCGCATCAGATGGATTGGAAGTGAGCGAGTGCTCTATTGAAGGCTCGCATGACGTAGCCTTGCCCATCTACTTTTGCTATCGACAAAATGCCTGGACCGATCGACACCAGACGGTATTTCTTCACCTATTGCGTCATCTTGCTTCGTGAGGCCATTTGGCCTCGTGTCGTCAAGTGAATGTTGACGCCTTGCAACACATAGCTGACAGCTTTGCCCTCATGCTTTTCCAAGATTCCGATTTAGATTGCTGACTCTTGGAGGGCGGAGCATGAAAAACCGTACGGTTTTGCTTTATATGACGTTCGTTTTTCTGTCGAACTTCAGCACCATTTTGTATTTTCTGACGGTTTACCTTGAATTCGTCGGATTCTCGATGGTGGCGATTTCTAGCATGATGATTGCATATCAAGTGAGCAAGTTCATCCTTGAAGTTCCCACTGGCTATATTGCTGATAGGCTTGGACGAAAGACGAGTGGTCTCGTTGGCGTCGTGGGAATGCTTGGATACTACGCCGCCCTACTCCTTGTCCGTTCTCCTCTGCTTTTAATCGGTGCGTTCGCTCTCAAGGGTTTTGCCGTTGCATGTGTGAGCGGATCCATAGAAGCGATTTACATTGACAGCGTCTCTCAGGACCAGCTCGTAAGACTTAATGTCGTTGAGCGATTTGTTTTCTATGCCTCTTATGCCCTCTCCGCTTGTGTGGGCGGTTTCATTTCGTTCGCTGGCGCGTATCTCATTGGGCTTTCGGTCGATATCATCACAATGGTGCTGACATTGGTTGTCGTTGTCTGTATTCCTGAGGCGAGAAGAGAGGGCGCTGCGGTGACACCTGGGCATGGAATG
Source organism: Collinsella sp. (assembly GCA_018365375.1). Lineage (GTDB taxonomy): Bacteria > Actinomycetota > Coriobacteriia > Coriobacteriales > Coriobacteriaceae > Collinsella. Next base: position 17,572 of record JAGZKE010000025.1, read on the forward strand.
AGCCCGAAGATGATCGGTGCTGCTATTGCGGGTAATGGCATTCTTCGGTCAGCGTTCATCATGGACTGTTCTCAGGCATTTGCCTTCGTCGCTCTGGAAGACTTCTTCTCACTGTTGCTTGCAGGCCGCGGAATGAATGCCGTCGCTTCGGGCGTGACCATTGCGGTCCAGCTCCTTGCCTCCGCCTCCATAGGATTTATTGTGCCCAGCGTGATTGCTCGTGTCGACAAGGGCCGTTTTGCGCGTATTTGCGGCATCATTCGCTTAGTATTGACAGCTTTGTTTTTGATTCCCCTTACTCCGGCTAATTTGCTGTCCGTGTTCTATGTGCTGCAGACGGTTGCGTACTCGTTGTTTGCCCCAATCAAATACTCGATTTTTCAAAATGCTGCCGATTCTTCGATGCGCTGTTCACTGATTTCGGTTCAAAGCCAGATGGTGGCGGTGGGTGCCATCCTTTTCTATCTGTTCAATGCTGCGTTGAGCAGCATCGCGGACATTCGAGTCATATTGCTTGTTGCGCTCGGGATTTCTTCTCTGGTGTATATCCCCGCGCTCTTTCGTCTTACAAGCCAAAGGCCATGAGTATTTAGGCACCGATAACTTATATATCAACGCAATAAACCCGAGCGCGAGGGCGTTTGGGTTTATTATTGAAGCGTATGTAACCTGGCGGCGCCACACCGCCTGTTAGTAGGGAGACACATGAACGTTCTGGTCGTCAACGCAGGATCTTCGACCCTTAAGTATCAGGTCATCGATACCAAGTCCCACAAGGTGTCCGCAAAGGGCTCCTGCGAGCGCGTCTGCTTTACCGGCGGTACCTTCACCCACGCTGCCAACGGTTCCAAGAAGGTGACCGAGAACATCGAGTTCCCCGACCACAAGGTCGCCATCGAGGTTGTCTTGAAGGACCTCGAGGCCAACGGCGTCAAGATCGAGGGCATCGGCCACCGTATCGTTCAGGGCGGTTGGTACTTCGGTGATTCCTCCCTCGTCGACGAGGACGTCCTCGCCAAAATTCGCGAGGTCGCCCCGCTCGCGCCGCTGCACAACAACCCCGAGGCCAATGTTATCGAGTACTGCCTGGAGCAGTATCCCGATCTGCCCAACGTTACGGTCTACGACACCGCTTTCCACTTCAACATGCCCGAGGTCGCCAAGACCTACGCCCTGCCCAAGGATGTTTGCGACAAGCTGCACATCCGTAAGTACGGCGCCCACGGCACCAGCTATCGCTACATCTCCAAGAAGGTTGCCGAGATGACCAACGGCGAGGCCCGCAAGGTCGTTGTGTGCCACATCGGCTCCGGTGCCTCCCTGTGCGCCATCGAGGACGGCAAGTGCATGGATACCACCATGGGCCTCACCCCGCTCGACGGCGTCATGATGGGCACCCGCTGCGGCTCTATCGACCCGGCTACCGTGTGCTACCTGCAGCGCGAGGGTGGCTACACCTTCGACGAGGTCGACGAGATGATGAACAAGAAGTCCGGCCTTTTGGCTGTGACCGGTGGCAAGACCAACGACTGCCGTAACGTCGAGGAGCTCGCCGCTGCTGGTGACCCCGAGGCCCAGCTCGCCTTCGACATGTTTGTCTACAAGATTGCCGCCAAGGCTGCCGAGATGGCCACTTCCATGTGCGGCATGGACACCCTGGTCTTCACCGCCGGCATCGGTGAGCACGCTCCGGCCGTTCGCGCCGGCGTGGCCGACCGTCTGGCCTTTATGGGCGTCAAGATGGATCACGCCCGCAACGCCCTGCGTGGCGACGGCGCTTGGTGCCTGTCTGCCAAGGATTCCAAGGTCAAGATCTTCGTCATCCCCACGGACGAGGAATTCATGATCGCTTCTGACGTCGAGCGCATCGTCAACGGCAAGTAATTGCAAGAGGGGAGGGGTTGGACGGCCAAGCGCCGTTCAGCCCCTCTTTTGCGCTCGTTGGGCGATATGCTGATAGCTATTTATCAAGATATGATAACTTCTTATTAAAATGCGGCCGCCTTAAGGGGTCTGCGTCGACCGCATTGCACTGCAAAGGAGTCTCATGAACGTACTTGTTGTCAACGCCGGCAGCTCAAGCCTTAAATATCAGCTTTTGGATACCGATACCCGCGAGGTTTTCGCCAAGGGCAACTGCGAACGTATCGGTTCGGACATGGGCATCTTTGGGCACTCCGAGAACGGTGGCGCCAAGCAAACCGAGGAGGTCCCCTTCCCGGATCATCGCTGCGCCATTGCGCGCGTGCTCGAGGAGCTCGAGAAGACCGACTTTACGATTGATGGCATTGGACATCGTATCGTTCAGGGCGGCTGGCACTTCGATGATTCCGCGGTCGTAGACGATGAGGTCATGGCCAAGATACTCGAGGTGGCACCGCTTGCCCCGCTGCACAACTACGGTGAGGCGGCGGCGATTGAGTATTGCCGTGAGAAGTATCCGGAGCTGCCCAACGTGGCCGTCTTCGATACCTCGTTCCACATGACCATGCCCGAGGTTGCCTACACCTACGCCCTGCCCAAGGACGTGTGCGACAAGTACCACGTGCGCAAGTACGGTGCCCACGGTACGAGTCACCGCTACGAGTGGATGATGGCTAAGGAGATCCTGGGCTCGTGCTGCCACCGTCTGCTTTCGTGCCATCTGGGCAATGGCGCTTCGCTCGCCGCTATCGAGGACGGCGTGTGCCGCGACACCACGATGGGTCTCACACCGCTCGACGGCCTGATGATGGGAACCCGCTGCGGTTCCATCGACCCGGCTACCGTGTGCTACCTGCAGCGCGAGGGCGGCTACAGCTACCAGGAAGTCGATGACATGATGAACAAGCAGTCCGGTCTGCTAGCCATCTCGGGTATTTCCAACGACGCCCGCGATATCCGTACACGCGCCTCCGAGGGCGACGAGCGCTGTCTGCTCGCTTTCGACATGTTCGCCTACAAGGCCATGCAGCAGGCCGGTTCCATGATCGCTTCCATGGCGGGCGTGGATACCATCACCTTTACCGCCGGCATTGGCGAGAACGACTGGTCGATCCGCAAGGCCTTCTGCGACTGCTTTGAGTGGCTGGGCGTGCGCATCGACAACAACAAGAACCGCGAGGCTGTGGGCAACGGCCCGCAGGTCATCAGTGCCGCCGGTTCCGCCGTCACGGTCATGGTCATCCCCACCGACGAGGAATACATGATCGCCCACGACGTCGAACGCCTGACCAAGAACAACTAACGCGCGCATTTGCAAGTAAACGAAAGGCCTCCTGAGCAACAGCTCGGGAGGCCTTTTTGCTGGCAGGCGAAAATTCCAGTCCCAAAGTGACCATCGCCAGCAACGCCCATGCTCCCAGCAGCGGCACCCGACCATTCAGACTTTCAGCCCAGCTCGTAGCCAAGCTGCCGTCCACTCCAGATACCCTGACTGCCACGTGGCGGTAGAAGGCGGCACAGGTTAACCCCTGAAAACATTCCGCAGACCAGAAACGCCCCCGTTCATAGCTCCGAAGGAGCAGAACGGGGGCGTTTCATTGGTCGAGGACGTTTTCAGGGGTTAACCTGTGCTGCCTTCGGCGGGGATATGTCCGCTACTCAGCCATCTGAGCCTGGACGGCGGTGATGGCCACGACACCCACGATGTCGTCGGCAGAGCAGCCGCGCGAAAGGTCGTTAACCGGCTTGGCGATGCCCTGCAGGATGGGGCCGTAGGCGTCAGCACCGGCGAAGCGCTGGACCAGCTTGTAGCCGATGTTGCCGGCCTCGAGGTCGGGGAACACCAGCACGTTAGCCTTACCGGCGACGGAGGAGCCGGGAGCCTTGAGCTGGGCGACAGTGGGGACGATAGCGGCATCGAGCTGCAGGTCGCCGTCGATGGCGACCTCGGGAGCCTTCTCCTTGCAGAACTTTACGGCCTCTTGGACCTTCTTGGCGACCTCGCCGCCGGCGGAGCCCATGGTGGAGTAGGAGAGCATGGCCACGTGCGGCTCAACGTTGCCCATGAAGGTGGACCAGGAGTGAGCGGAGGCGATGGCGATCTCGGAGAGCTCGTCGGAGGACGGGTTGATGTTGAGGCCGCAGTCGGCGAAGATCAGCGTGCCGTCGGTGCCGAACTGCGGGGTGTCGGTGCACATCACGAAGAAGGCCGAGACCAGCTTGGTGCCCGGGGCGGTCTTGAGGATCTGAAGTGCAGGGCGCAGGGTGTCGGCGGTGGAGTGGCAGGCGCCGGAGACCAGGCCGTCGGCGTCGCCCATCTTGACCATCATGGTGCCAAAGTAGGTGGCGTCCATCACCTGGGCGCGAGCCTGCTCGATGGTAACGCCCTTCTTGGCGCGGAGCTCAGCAAACTTCTGCGCATACTCCTCGTGCTTCTCGGCATTGCGCGGGTCGATGACGGTAGCGCCGGGAACGTTGATCTCGTCGGGGTTGCCCAGGATGACGATCTTTGCCAGGCCCTCCTCGATGATTTTGGTGGCCGCGACGATAGTGCGCGGATCCTCGCCCTCGGGCAGGACGATCGTCTTAAGGTCGGCCTTGGCGGCAGACTTCATACGGTTTAGGAAATCGCTCATGTTACTCCTTACAAGCGTTTCGCTAAGCTCCAGGCACCCGGCTGTTCACGAATAAACCCGCTGCTAGCGGGTTTACCTTTCAAATTTGTACGCCGCGGTGCTTGAGCTTTCCTTGTGTGGCAAGCTCATTATAGGACGCATTAGCGCTATAATCGCTCTGATAAATATGTCTCGAAGAATGTTCGAGAAAAGCCCAGCTAACGAGCCCGTGGCTTTTGACAAGGAGTATCGATGCAGATTACCTCAGGCCTGCCTGAAGGCTTTAACGCCGGCGCGTACGACATGATTGTCGTCGGTGCTGGATATGCCGGTGCCGTTTGCGCCCGCCGTCTTGCCGAGACCATCGGCTATCGTGTTGCCGTTTTGGAGCGCCGTAGCCACATTGCGGGCAATGCCTATGACTGCACTGACGAGGCCGGAATCCTGATCCACGAGTACGGTCCGCATATCTATCACACTTTTAACGAGCGCGTGCATAATTTCCTGTCGCGCTTTACCAAGTGGACGGATTATCAGCACAAGGTGCTCGCCAACATCAACGGTACCCTTATGCCCGTGCCCTTCAACCATGCGAGTCTCAAGCTCGCCTTTGGTGACGAGCGCGGCGAGGAGCTGTATCAGAAGCTCGTGGAGACCTTTGGCAAGGATGTCAAGGTGCCCATTATGGAGCTGCGTAAGAAGAACGACCCCGACTTGGCCGAGGTCGCTGATTACGTCTACGAGAACGTCTTTTTGCATTACACCATGAAGCAGTGGGGCCAGACGCCCGACCAGATTGATCCCTCGATCACCGGCCGTGTTCCCGTCTTTGTGGGCGATGATGACCGCTACTTCCCGCAGGCTCCCTTCCAGGGCATGCCGCAGGACGGCTATACCGCGCTGTTTGAGCATATGCTCGACCACGATCTGATTGATGTGTTCTGCGACGTGGACGCCCGCGACCTCTTCGAGATCGACGAGACCACCGTCAAGATCGACGGTAAGGTCTATGGCGGCGAGATCGTCTACACCGGTCCGCTCGACGAGCTGTTCAATCTCGACCTGGGAGCCCTGCCGTACCGTACGCTCGACATGAAGTTCGAGACGCTCGATATGGATCAGTTCCAGCCCGTGGGCACCGTCAACTACACCACGAGCGAGGATTACACGCGCATCACTGAGTTCAAGAATATGACTGGCCAGGTCCTGCCCGGCAAGACCACCATCATGAAGGAATACTCCAAGGCCTATACGCCCGGCTCGGGTGAGACGCCGTACTACGCCATTCTTGAGCCCGAGAACCGTGAGCTCTATGAGCGCTATCTTGAGCGCGTCCAGAACCTGACGAACTTCCACCCGGTGGGTCGTCTGGCCGAGTATCGTTACTACGATATGGACGCTGTGACCAATTCCGCCCTCGATCTTTCGGATGAGATTATCGCCTGCCATGCATAAAGTCATAACATTCGGTATTCCCTCGTATAACGCCGCCAAGGACATGGACCATTGCATCACCTCTATCTTGGAGGGGAGCAATTACGCCACCGATATCGAGATTATCGTGGTGGACGACGGCTCCAAGGACGAGACGGCCGCCAAGGCCGACGAGTGGGAGGCCCGTTACCCTGGAATCATCCGCGCGGTGCACCAGGAGAACGGCGGTCACGGTATTGCCGTCCTTTCGGGTCTGCGCGAGGCGCAGGGCACCTACTACAAGGTTGTTGATTCGGACGACTGGCTTGACGGTGCTGCCCTTTCGACCATGCTGTCGATTCTGCGTGGCTTTGAAGAGCGCGACCAGCGCGTTGACCTGTTTATCTCGAACTACGTGTACGAGAAGGTTTACGAGGGCACGCATACCGCTATTGGCTACAAATTTGCCCTGCCGCGCAAAAAGATCTTTTCTTGGGATCAGATCGGTCATTTCCGCCTGGACCAGAACCTACTCATGCACAGCCTGTGCTATCGCACGGATGTGCTGCGCGAGTCCAACCTTCCCATGCCGCCGCACACGTTCTATGTGGACAACATCTACGCCTACGTGCCGCTGCCGCGTTGCAAGACCATGTACTACGCCGACATCGACCTCTACCGCTACTTTATCGGTCGCGAGGGCCAGAGTGTCAACGAGGCCACGATGGTCAAGCGTCTGGACCAGCAGTTCCGTGTTACGCGTATCATGATGGAGTCGTACCACCTGTACAGCGATGTCGAGTCGTCACGCCTACGTTCGTACATGATGGGCTACTTCACCATGATGATGGCGATCTGCTCGGTGCTCACCAAGCTTTCCGAGGAAGATTGCGCCGACGAGCGCCTAAAGACGCTGTGGAATGATTTGAAGGCCTACGACGAGCGCATGTATCGTCGTGCACGCTACGGCGTGGTCGGGTTCTTCACCAATCTGCGCGGACGGGCCGGAGACAAAACCACGCTTGGCCTATACCGTCTTGCCTCAAAGATCTTCAAATTCAACTAGCTGCCGAGTAATCGCTGCTGATAGGTTGACTGGGCCCCTTGGCCTTTAGTTTGCTACTGCGAACAGTCCTGCTCGCACGGAAAGCACATTAAGTGCTTTCCGACTCGTGCGGAACTTGTATCAAACTAAAGGCCAAGGGGCCTCTGCTACAAGAATCGATTGTCAGGTTATTTGAATTTGAAGATCTTCGACGCGCGGTACACAGGGGCCTGGGCTGAAAAAATATTAGTTGGTAGTCGGTCGGAGGCGGGCGGGCATTACGTTTGTCGCGAGTTCCGCATGCAAAGAAGGCCACTTAATGTGGCCTTCGTCTTGCATAGGACTGTAGAGCAGCAAACGTAATGCCCGCCCGCCTCCGACCGACGGTCGAGTGAGATTACTTCGCAGCACCTGGGATTCCGTGGGAGGTTTTGGCGGTTTTGGCTCCGTTTACGATGGCGGTTTCCAGGGCCCTTACGGCGAGCATGCCCAGCAGGTCTAGGGGAACGGCGGCGCTTGCCTGGGCGCCCAGTTTGCCGCTGGCGAGGGTGTAGATGGTGTCGCCGTCGTTGGTGGTGTGTGTGGGGCGGATGGCGTGTGCGTAGGCGTCTGCGGCCATCTGGGAGACCTTGGTGGCTTGTGCCTTAGTGAGTTCCACGTTGGTGACGATGCAGCTGATGGTGGTGTTGGTGCGGTCGAGCGGCATCTGCATGGATCCGGCGGCGGCAAAGGCTGCGAGTTCCATGTCGACGATCTGGTCGCTATCGGCTGCGGCGCGCATGCCGGCGACCCACTCGCCGGTGAAGGGGTCGACAACGTTGCCGCAGGCGTTGACCGAGACCACGGCGCCCACCTTGATGGGGCCGAGCGCCACGGCGGCAGCGCCAAGGCCGGCCTTCATGCAGGTAGCGGGGCCCATGAGCTTACCCACGGTAGCGCCCGTGCCGGCGCCTACGTTGCCCTGTTCGAGCTTGGTGGGGGTGTTGTCGAGTGCTTCGCGCACGGCGGCGATGCCGGCCTCAATGTCGGGGCGAACGGTGGGGTTACCAAAGGCGAGGTCGAAGATACAGCTCGAGCACACGATAGGCACCTGCGTGGGGCCGACGGGAAGGCCGATGCCGCGGCTCTCAAGCTCGCGAGCGACGCCGCTTGCAGCCTCGAGGCCAAAGGCCGATCCGCCCGAAAGGCAGACGGCGTGGACCTTGTCGACGGTGTTCTCGGGTCGCAGCAGGTCGGTCTCGCGCGAAGCGGGAGCACCGCCGCGAACGTCAACGCCGCCGGTGGCGCCCTCGGGTGCCACGATTACGGTGCAACCGGTGCCGGCCTCCTCGTCCGTATAGTTGCCATAGCAAAAGCCATCGACATCGCAGACGTCAATGGCCTCGAGCAGTGTATCCATGTTTAACTCCTATCGGTTTTCCGCCGCGCCTTGTGCCCGGTCGGGATCCGTACGGTACGCCAAAATTGTAGGCGCTGGGGGATACCCAGCGCCAGATGCAATTACGAGAGTTTTTGAATCGCGCGCGCGACGCGGGCGATGGGTAGGCCCACCACGTTATAGAAGTCGCCCGAAATATCGTGCACGAGCATGCGGCCGCCTGTGCCCTGGATGCCGTAGGCGCCTGCCTTATCCATGGGCTCACCCGAGGCAACGTAGTGCTCGATCTGCTCGTCGGTGAGCTCGTAGAATGTCACGTCGGTCATATCGACAAACGACAGGCTCTCGGCGGCATGCGGGGCGGCCGTATCGCCTGCCTTAACGATGCAGACGCCGGTTGCGACCTGGTGCGTGCGGCCCGAAAGCTCACGGAGCATGGTGCGCGCCTCGCCCTCGGTTGCCGGCTTGCCCAAAATCTTGCCGTCGAAGGTGACGATGGTGTCGGCCGCGACCGTCAGCTCATTGGGCTCGGCATACTCGGCAGCAACGGCAGCCGCCTTGGCGCGTGCCAAGCGCTCGACAAGCGTGAGCGGGGCCTCGCCATCAAAGGGCGTTTCGTCGATATCCGCGGGAATCACGCGAATGTTGTAGCCTGCCTCGCGCATCAGCTCTATGCGGCGCGGTGATTGCGAAGCCAAAATCATAGTTGGATGCCCTCGGCGACCTTCTCGACAGCCTTGTCGCCGGCGATCGTGCGCAGCAGCTCAAGCGCAAAGGGGAGCGACTGGGCCATGCCGCTGGCGGTGATGATGTTGCCGTCTTGCGTAACCTTCTCGCCGGTATAGGCGCCCTCGGGGAAGCTTTTCTCAAAGCCAGGGAAGCACGTGGCGTGGCGCCCCTCGAGCAGGTCGAGCTCGCCCAGGATAAACGGGGCGGCGCAGATGGCGGCGACGTGCTTGGTCGCGGCGAACTCGCAGACCACGTCGCAGACGCGCTGATCGGCGCGCAGGTTGGTGGCACCGGGCAGGCCGCCGGGCAGCACGACGCAGTCGTACTCGTCAAAGTTGATCTCATCAAAGAGCGCATCGCAGGTCACGGGGATCTGCAGCGAGCTTACGACCTCGCGCGTGGGCATAATCGAGACGAGCGTGGCGCGCACGCCGCCGCGACGCATGACATCGACCATGGTCAGGCATTCAATCGTTTCAAAGCCATCGGCGGCAAGAACGGCAACGCTGGGCATAAGGGTTCCTTTCATAGGGCGGCATACAATTAGCCGTCTTATACCCCGAAGACCCCCGCTTGCCACGCTCGATTTCCCAATGTTTAAAAGGGACGGGGATTAAATAATCATTCGGTACAAATTGATCATTTAATCCCCATTACAGTTTGAGTCGTCCGAAAGGGCGGCTCTTTTCCGTTGCATGGTTATACGATTGAGCCGTACCGGTGGTCGCTGGCCGACCGCCCCGGACGGCCGTCAGCCCCTGCCCCGTAGAGGGCCCGGGACGTGTTGCCGCCGGGGCGGGAGGGGCCGCGGGGAACGACTGATAGAGATGTGCCGGGCCCGGACCGGGCCACGGCCGGGTAATGTGGGTGTCGCTTCCGCGGCTTACGGCCGGCTCAAGGGAGAGGATACACCATGCCTGCAGCAGAGACGCCCGTGGCCTACCTGGGGATCGACGTCGGGAAGAGCTCGCACAGCGCGTGCGCGCTCGATGCGGGAGGGGGCGTCGCCTTCAGGGCCGAGCTGGCCAACAGGCCCGACGACATCGACCGGGTGCTCGAGCGGGCCGGCTCCGGCGCGCTGGTCGTCGTCGACCAGAAGCGAAACATCGGCGCGCTGGTCCTCGCGCGCGCCCATGCGCACGGGAACCCCTGCGCCTACCTGCCCGGATATGCCGAGAAGCAGGCCCGCGGGATGTTCCCCGGCATCGCGAAGACTGACGCCATCGACGCCGAGGTGATCGCGCGCACCGCGCTCGGCGTGCCCCGCGCCCTCAGGCCGGCGCCCGAGGAGCCCGAGGGGACCGCCTCGCTGCGGATCCTGTCGTCGCAGCGCGAGTTCGCGTCGTCCGCCAGGACCCGCGCGAAGAACAGGCTGCGCGCGACCCTGCTCGAGGCCGACCCCGCGCTCGAGGGCGCGGTCGACCCGTCGAGCCGCTGGCAGGTGTCGATGCTGGCCGAGTTCGGCGGGGCCGCCGGGTGCTCGGCCGCCGGCTGGCGCAGGTTCTCGAGCGCCGCCAGGCGCGCGGGCGCCCCCGCCGCGGGGGCCAGGAGGCTCTGGGAGGCGCTGCTGGCCTCGTCGCGCTCGGGAAGGCGGCTCCCGGCCGGCGAGGACGTCGCGGTCCGGATACTCGCCCGGGAGATAGCCTCCCTCGACGCCGACATCGAGGAGCTGTTAGCGCTACTGTAAAAACAACCAATTTCGCCATCGCACTTTAGCCGATTCCGCCAACGCAATTTCCCCAATCACGCCAACGCATTTTCACCATTT
>JAGZKE010000026.1:0-27295 GCA_018365375.1 Collinsella sp.
AACAAAGCATGCCTCCCCGGCCCTCGTCCGTGAACTTTTTCGCTGGGCGAGCGGGGCCGCGGGCGATCCGCTTCTATGTTTCCAAGTGAATACGCTGTGAGTCGATGAGGACGATTCTCCCCGCAAACACTCTAGTATGCTAAAGTACCCAGAAGACCGGCGGAGCTATGCCGGTCTTCTGTTCTATATGAAACACAGCATGAGGAGGCTCACCAGATGACGGCCACACCGTGGGGATTCCGGGACATATTGCCCGAGGAGGCTCAGGCGCGCGAGGAGATTGCGCTGACGGTGAAGGGCTGCTTTAGGGAGCATCATTACCTGCCGGTCGAGACGCCGCTGCTCGAGGACAAGGGTTCGCTCGAGGAAGGCGGCCGCATCGCGGACACGCCGTTCAAGCTTTTTGATGACGACGGTCGCCTGCTGGTGGTTCGTCCCGACAACACGCTGCCGATCGTTCGCTTGGTTTCGACTCGCATGCGCGCGGCCGACCTGCCCCTGCGCCTGCGCTACGAGGCGCCGGTGGTCCGCGAGTGCCAACGCAATGCCGGTGGCTCGCGTCAGTTTACGCAGCTGGGCTTTGAGCTTATCGGTGTAGGCGACACCGCGGGCGATGTCGAGATCGTCTCGCTCGTGGCCGAGGCGGTGCGCAAGCTCGCGCTGCCCGATGCGCGCATTATCGCAGGTAGCGTGCGTCCGTTTAAGGAGCTGCTTGCGGCGTGCGAGGATCGCGAGCTGGCCGCCGAGGCCCTGCGCTGCGTGCACGCCAACGACTTTGTGGGCCTCGATGCCCGCGTGGCGGTAAGCGTCGAGTCCGATGCCGTCAAGGCCGCCATTAGTGAGCTGCCGCGTCTGCACGGCGGTGCCGAGGTGCTCGACCGCGTGGACGCGCTGCTGGAGGCCGCCGGTATCGTCGCGCCGCTGACGCGCGAGCTGCGTGCCCTGGTCGAGGGCCTGGCACCCGAGGACGCCCAGGTGCTGTCGTTCGACTTCTCTATCATGAACTCTTTCGATTACTACACGGGCCTGGTCTTTAAGGCCTATGCCGGCGGCCTGCCCGATCCGGTGGGCTCGGGCGGTCGCTACGACTCCATCTTTACCGGCGCATTTGGCGACGGTATCGAGGTGCCGGCGGCGGGCTTCGCCTTTTCGCTCGAGCGCCTGGAGGCCGTGCGCACCTCGGCCGAGGATGCCGCTTCCGACGGCGATCACGCCGCGGGCCGTGGCGCCGAGGGCCCGCTGCGCATCGCCGTGCCCAAGGGCTCGCTTAAGGCCGACACGCTCGACGTGCTCGAGGCCGCGGGCCTGGATGTCTCTGAGCTGCGTGACCCCGGCCGTCATCTAATCGTGCGCGGTCGCGACACGCGTGCCGGCGAGGGCGTGGTCGGAGATATCGAGTTTGTCATTGTGCGCCCCAGCGACGCGCCCGCCTTTGTGGGCTGCGGCGGCGCCGACTGCGGCATCTGCGGTTGGGACTCGCTCATCGAGGCAGACCTCAACCTGCTGCAGCTGGTCGACCTGGGCTATGGCCTGTGCACCTTTATCGAGGCGGAGCCCGCGTGGCGCGCCGGTCAGGCCGAGCGCAACTATGCCCGCCGCGGGTCGCTTCGCGTGGCAACCAAGTACCCGCGCATCGCGAGTGCCTGGTATGCCGAGCGCGGCGTGAACGCCGACATCGTTTCTCTGCACGGTAATATCGAGTTGGGACCCATCGTCGGCATGGCCGATCGCATCGTGGATATTACCGCCACGGGTGCCACGCTGCGCGACAACGACTTGGTCATCACTGGTCGCATCATGGACTGTACGGCCCGCTTCTTTGTCAATCCGGGTGCCGCGCGTCTGGATCCGCGCGTACGCAATCTGGCAGATCGCCTGGCCGCGGCCGTTAAGGACAAGCATTTTGAGCCCGTCGCGGGCTCGGCACAATAGCGCGAGCGCGCACGGGCGCCCCAACGTACGGGCTGCGGGCCGATTGGCGCCGCCGCCCGGCCTCTCGTTTTTCGAACAAAACCTCGACCGATAGGGGATACCGATATGAAGACCATCAAGCTTGCTCCCGGTGAGCGCCTCGTTACCAACCAGCTCAACCGCAAGGGCGTGCTGCCGCAAAACATCGTCGACGCTGCCCGCGATATCGTAGCCAACGTGCGCGCCAACGGCGATGCCGCGGTGCACGACTATTGCCAGCGTTTTGATGGTGTTGAGCTGCAGAGCTTCCGTCTGCCGCAAGAGCAGATCGATGCCGCGCTCGAAGGCCTCGATCCCGCCTTTGTCGCGGCGCTCGAAAAGGCCGCATGCCAGATTCGCGAGTTCCATCAGCGCGAGGTCGAGCAGAGCTGGTTTACCACGCGCCCGGACGGCACGATGCTCGGCGTTAAGGTGACCCCGCTTGCTGCGGCCGGCATCTACGTGCCGGGCGGCCGCGCGCAGTATCCCTCCACCGTGCTCATGAACGCCATTCCCGCCAAGGTGGCCGGCGTCAAGCGCGTGGTCATGGTGACTCCGCCGCAAAAAGATGGCCTGATCAGCCCGTATACGCTCGCGGCCGCCAAGCTCGGTGGCGTGGACGAGATCTATATGGTGGGCGGCGCCCAGGCCGTGGCCGCGCTGGCGTACGGTACCGAGACCATTCCGCGTGTCGACAAGATCACCGGCCCGGGCAACGCCTTCGTCGCCGCTGCCAAACAGATTGTCTCGGGTGACGTGGGTATCGATATGGTCGCCGGTCCCTCCGAGGTCTGCGTGCTGGCCGACGCCACGGCCAAGCCTATGGTGGTCGCGGCCGACCTGATGGCCCAGGCCGAGCATGATCCGCTGGCGGCCTGCTATCTGGTGACCTGCGACGAGCAGTTTGCGCGTGAGGTCGAGGCGGGTATCGACATTCTGGTAGCGCAGTCGCCGCGTGCCGAGATCACGCGTGCCTCGCTCGACAATGAGGGCACCATCGTGGTGGCAGCCGACATGGCTGCCGCCGTCGAGGCGGTGAACACCGTGGCGCCCGAGCACCTGGAGCTGCACTGCAAGGATGCGATGGGCCTGCTCGGCGGTATCCGCAACGCCGGCGCCATCTTTGTGGGCGCTTGGAGTTCCGAGCCGCTCGGCGATTACGTTGCCGGCCCCAACCACACGCTGCCGACCGGCGGCACCGCCATGTTCTCCAACCCGCTTTCGGTGGAGGAGTTCGTCAAGCGCTCGAGTGTCATTTGCTATACGCCCGAGGGCTTGCTCTCCGACGCTCCCGCTACGCAGCGTCTGGCCGAGGCCGAGGGCCTGTGGGCACACGCGCTTTCTGCCGCACTGCGCCGTCGCGTGTTGGAGCAGGGCGAGGATGCCGTGAGCGCCGAGTTGCTCGCCGCGGCCGACCTGACCAAGGTTGCCTGGCCGGGCGACGCCGTGGCGACGGTTGCCGAGGGCGTTGACCTGGCGGCTGTGAGCGCGGATGGCGTTGGCCCGACCGGCAAGGAGGCCTAATATGGCCGAGCTGACGCCCCGTATGAAGGAGCTCGTCCAGCCCTACTTGGCCGGCATTGAGCCCTACGACCCCAATTTTACGCCCACGCGCATCAACCTTTCGGCCAACGAGAACACCTATCCCGTGCCGGCTGGCGTGCGCGAGGCGGTCGACGCCGCCCTGGCTGCTACACCGCTCAACCGCTATCCCGATCCCATGTCCAACGATCTGCGCGACGAGCTTGCCGCTTGGCATGGTGTGGCGCGCGAGAACATCTGCGTGGGCAACGGCGGCGACGAGCTGATCTATAACTACCTGCTGGCGTTTGGCGGCGCGGGACGGACCCTGCTCAACTGCCCGCCGTGCTTTAGTGAGTATGCGTTCTTTGCGTCGCTTTGTCAGACCGAGGTGCGCGATGTGTGGCGCGACCCGGCGACCTTTGAGCTCGACCAAGCGGCTGTGCTCGCAGCGGCGCCCGAGTGCAATCTGGCGATCGTGACCTCGCCCAATAACCCCACGGGCGATGTGACGCCGCTCGACTTTGTCGCGGCCCTGTGCGATGCGTGCCCCGGCATGGTCATGGTCGACGAGGCCTACGTTGAGTTTGCGGACGATTCGTTTGGCGCGGCTACCACGGCGCAGGGGCTTATCGCCGAGCATCCCAACCTGGTGATTCTGCATACGCTGTCCAAGGCGTTTGGCGCCGCCGGCACGCGTCTGGGCTATGTGATCGCGGCGCCCGAGGTCATCGATGCGTTTGCGGCGATTCGCCAGATCTACTCGGTTAACGTGCTGAGCCAGGCCGCCGCGCTTGCCTGCGTACGTGCTCGCGATGCGTACGCACCCGTGGTGGCACAGGTTGCATCCGAGCGGGAGCGCGAACTGTGTACCCTGCACGCAATGGCTGCCGAGGGTCTGCCCGTGGAGGCGTGGCCGAGCGCGGCGAACTTTGTGCTCGTGCGCACGCCGCATGCCACGCACGTGCGCGAGCGTCTGCGCGACGAGTATTCGATTTTGGTGCGCGACTTTAGCTACGCGCCGGGGCTCGCGGACTGCCTACGCATTACCGTGGGTACCCCGCAGGAAAACGACGAGGTGCTGGCTGCGTTTGCCGCGCTGGTGAAGGAGGAGATGTAGATGGACCGCTATGCCGAGGTGACCCGCAAGACGGGCGAGACCGACATTGTCGTAAAGCTCGACCTGGACGGAAGCGGCGTGTGCGATATCTCGACCGGCGTGCCGTTTTTCGACCACATGCTCAACGCTTTTGGCCGCCATGGTCTGTTCGATCTGACGGTGCACGCGGTGGGCGACGTGGAGGTCGATGCGCACCACACCGTCGAGGACACGGGTATCGTGCTGGGCGAGGCGTTTTGCCAGGCGCTGGGCGACAAGGCGGGCATTACGCGCTTTGCCGACGCGGCGATTGCCATGGACGAGACGCTTGTGATGGCTGCTGTTGATATTTCGGGCCGCGGGCAGGCCTACTGCGAGCTGCCCGTGCCGACCGAGCGCGTGGGCAGCTTCGATACCGAGCTGGCCGTCGAGTTCTTCTACGCCTTTGCGCGCGACGCCAAGCTCACGCTGCACGTGCGCGAGCTGGCGGGCAGCAACTCGCATCACATTATCGAGGCCGCCTTTAAGGCCGTGGGCCGCACGATGCGCCATGCCTGTGAGCTGGATCCCCGCGTGCAGGGCATCCCCAGCACCAAGGGTTCACTGTAACCTGCCGAAAAGGGACAGGCACCTTTGTGGTGGTTTTGGATGATGAGAAGTGGAGGGGTCGCGTGGGCGAACCGAAGATCGTGGTGGTTGACTACCACAAGGGCAACTTGTCGAGCGTTGCGCGCGGGCTTGCGCGCGCCGGTGCCGCCGCCTGCACATCGGACGATCCGGAGCAGATTCGCAATGCCGACGGCCTGGTCATCCCGGGCGTGGGCGCGTTCTATGACGCGATCGCCTTTATGCGTCAGAGCGGCGAGGCGGACGCGGTACTCGATGCCGTCGCCGCCGGAACTCCACTGCTCGGTATCTGCCTGGGCCTTCAGCTATTTTTTGAGCGCGGCAACGAGGGCGTGCCTGCGGACGAGGGCGCGGTTGCCGATGGCAACACCCCCGAGCAGGCTGGCGGTCCCTGGGCCGATGGCCTGGGTATTATGCGTGGCTCGTGCACGCGCTTGGAATCGAGTCGCCTGAAGGTGCCGCACGTGGGCTGGGACCAGGTGCACATGACGCCCGTCGGTGCGGCCGATCCGCTGCTTGCCGGTTTTGCCGAGGGTGTCAACATGTACTTCACCCACAGCTACGCGGTGTCCGACGACGCCGATGCCGCCGATGTGCTGGCGCGCACGCACTATACGCGGAGCTTCCCGTGCATCGTGCGCCATGGCAACGTGTGGGGCTGCCAGTTCCATCCCGAGAAATCCTCCGCGCTGGGGCAGCGCATCCTTAAGAACTTCGTCAACATCGTCGAGGAGGCCGGCCGATGATCCTGTTTCCCGCAATCGATCTGATCGGCGGCAAGGTTGTGCGCCTGGAGCGCGGCGACCGCAGCCGCTGCAAGGTATATTCCGACGACCCCGTGGCCGTGGCCCGCTCCTTTGCCGAGCAGGGCGCGAGCTGGGTGCACGTCGTCGACCTGTCCGCTGCCTTCGGCGAGGACGAGGACACATGCGCTGCTAACTCGGCGGCGATTAAGGCCATCTGCGGCGTCGACGGTCTGTCCGTGGACGTGGGCGGCGGCGTTCGCTCGCTTGCGCGCATCGACGAGCTGGCCGGCTACGGTGCTCGCCGCATCGCACTGGGTACCGTGCTGGTGACCGAGCCGGGTTTTGCCGAGGTGGCGGCCCAAGGCTTTGGCGAGCTGTTGGTGGCAGACATCGCCGCGCGCGACGGCCAGGTCAAGGTGAACGGCTGGCGCGACGGCGCGGGCGTGGCACTCGACGATGCCGTGGCACAGCTCACCGAGCTGGGCTTTAAGCATCTGGTGTATACCGACATCGCGCGCGATGGCATGCAGACGGGCATCGATGTGGCGGCGTATCGCCATGTTGCCAAGGTCGCGGGCTTTCCTGTCGTGGCTTCGGGCGGCATCTCGACGCTCGACGACATCCGCGCGCTGGCCGCAGTGGGTGAGGGCGCGATTGAAGGTGCCATTACCGGTCGCGCGCTCTACGAGGGCAACTTTACGCTGGTACAGGCGCTGACCGCCGCCCGAGGGGAGGAGTAGCCCATGCTTACCAAACGTGTGATTCCCTGCCTGGACGTCAAGGACGGCCGTGTGGTCAAGGGCGTCAACTTTGTGAGCTTGCGCGATGCGGGCGATCCGGTGGAGCTGGCGCGCGCCTACGACCGCGAGGGTGCGGACGAGGTCGTCTTCTTGGACATTACCGCCACGAGCGACAACCGTGCGACGACCATCGAGATGGCGGCGCATGCGGCCGAGGAGCTAGCCATTCCCTATACCGTGGGCGGCGGTTTTCGCGACCTGGCGGGCATGCGCACCATGGTTGCAGCCGGTGCCGACAAGGTGTCGCTCAACTCTGCCGCCGTGCGCGACCCGTCGCTGATTAGCCAGGCTGCCGCGGCGTTTGGTAGCCAGGCCGTGGTCGTGGCGATCGATGCCAAGCGCGTCGGTTTGCCCGGCGCATCTGGTGCCGACAAGTGGGAGGTCTTCACGGCGGGCGGCCGCAACGCCACGGGCATCGACGCGGTGGCGTGGGCCGAGGAGGCGGCTCGTCGCGGCGCCGGCGAGATCCTGCTCACCAGTATGGACCGCGACGGCACCAAGGCCGGATTTGACCTGGCGCTCACCCGCGCCGTGGCGCGCGCGGTGCCGATTCCGGTGATTGCGAGCGGCGGTGTGGGCGCGCTCGAGCATTTTGCCGAGGGCGTGATTGAGGGCGAGGCCGATGCCGTGCTGGCGGCGAGCGTCTTTCACTTTGGGACGTTCAGCATTCGCGAAGTCAAAGAGTATATGGCCTCTCAAGGTATTCCTGTGAGGCTGGACTTCTAATGCTGCGGCTTGCCCAGGCACCCGACCTTCCGGCTCCAACCCTCCTCGCGTACTTAAGTACGCGTCGTCGGGCTTGTCGCTCGGAATCTCGGGCACCTGGACAACCCTCACCGACCTGCGAAGTTTGAATTTGGGAAGAGAAATGGAAGAGATAACCGATCCTTCAAAGCTTACATACGACGCCAAGGGGCTGATTCCTTGTGTGGTTCAGCAGTATGACACCGGCGAGGTGCTTATGGTTGCTTGGATGAACGAGGAGTCGGTGGGGCTGACGCTCAAGACCGGTGCCACGTGGTTTTGGAGCCGCAGTCGCCAGGAGCTCTGGAACAAGGGCGCGACGAGCGGCAATATGCAGGAGGTCAAGGAGCTTTGGGCCGACTGCGATAGCGATACGCTGCTGGTCAAGGTTGACTCGCCGGGTCCGGCCTGCCATACCGGCAACCGTACCTGCTTCTTTAAGAAACTCGCGTAGGGCGGGCGCTCGATTAGACGCTCGGCCAACCAGAAAGGATTGAACTATGGGTGTGCGCACCGCAAACGTTCAGGATGGAAATATCGGTGAGACGCTGACGGGGCTCGCCGAGGTGATTCACGGCCGTCGCGACGCATCGCCGCAGGAGAGCTATACCGCTCGCCTGCTGACCGACGTCGAGGACGAGCTGCTCAAGAAGCTTGCCGAGGAGGCGAGCGAGGTGATCATGGCCTGCAAGGATAACGATCACGATCACATCCGCTACGAGGCTGGCGACCTGGTCTACCACTTGCTCGTGACGCTTGAGCGCTACGGCATTACCCTCGACGAGCTGGCCGGCGAACTCAACGCCCGCCGCCACTAGTCGTTTGGGACAGTCTTTGTTGGTGTAACGGGGTCATGGAAGTTGCGGTGAAATAGGGACTGTTTAAGCGCTTCATCAGGCAAAACAATCCCTATTCCACCGCAACTTATGAAGGGATGGTTAGGCGAGGGGCGTGGACTCCCATTCTCCGGTGAGGTGGGGGATGCCGAAGGTTCGGTAGCCGCAGTCGTAGGCGTGTGCCTGGGCCTCACGGATGTTCCAGCAGATGTCGCAGGCGCGGTGTGCGTCCGAGCCAAAAGTTATCGGCACCTCGGCGTGGGCAAAGCAATGCAGCAATCCGGTCGTGGGATAGTAGTCGTCGAGGCCCTTGCGCGGTGCGGCGGTCGAGACCTCAATGCGGCGGCCCGTATCGTGGGCGCATTCGGCCATCTGCTGCCAAAACGGTGCGGGGTCAAAGTCGGGCGTAAAGCCTTCCTTCGAAAAGCGCATGACCAGGTCAGGGTGAGCCATCACATCAAAGCTGAGCGAGCTTTCGCAGGCGCGGCACCAGTCGTCGACATAGCGCTCCCACACGCCGCGCACGCCCAGGTTTTCCCAAACGTGCAGGTCGGTGTCGTCGTCGATCCAACCGCAAAGGGAATCGGGCGTATCGGGGCGAGCGACGTTTTCCGTTCCCGCCGTACCCGCGGCACCGGCCATGATATCGCCCGGGTTGCCAATCCAATGCACGCTGCCCAAGCGCACTATGGCACCCGCGGACCAGCGCTCAACCAAAGGCTCGCAACCTTCGTACCAGTCGCATTCAAAGCCATAGATAAGCTCGAGCTCCGGCGTGATCTGCGCGGCGAGCTTGCGGGCGTCCTCAAAAGCCAGACGATGCGCCGGCAGGTCGCCCTCAGTAACCTGCACTTCGCAGTTGGCGTCCATGCTGGCGGGCAGGGCGAGATGATCGGTTGAGACCATGACGCGGCAGCTGGCCGCAGCAGCGGCGCGAACGTTGTCCTCAAACGAGGCATGACCGTCCGAGAACGAGGTGTGGGTATGGCAATCGATCAGCGGGCAAGCAGACATGGCGGCTCCTTTGCGTCAAGCGAATCCGCTCCATTGTAATGGCGCAGCTCTCAACACGCCGGGCACGCTGGGGGTCGAAATCGATTGGAAAGGCTGCGCGGCGCGCGGTGCGGCCTCGCTTGCGCTCTCAAAACATGTGCATCAGCCTCCAAAAGCTGCAAAAAATGACATGTTTGGAGGCTGACGTACACGTTTGAATGGAGCGGGCCGGCGTTGGAGCGCGCCAGCACTTGCGCCCAGCAAAAGTCGCACCTATCCCATGACGCCGCCCCTGCGCCGCCTGCGATGTGCTAGCGTTTGGGTGGACAAAACGAGCCCGCGCGGAAAGGATCCGGACCGTATGCAATGCGATAGCACATCTCCGCTGTCTCGCGAGACCGATGCGCCCGAGACCATCGTCAAGCTGGAATGCGACATCGACGATGCGTCGCCCGAGGTGCTCGCCTACGCCGCCGACCGTCTGCGCGGGGCGGGTGCGCGCGAGGTGCATTGGCTGCCCCTCTATTGCAAGAAAGGCCGCCCCAGCTGGCAGCTACAGGTAATCTGTGCTCACGAGGATATCGAGCGCCTGCAGACGATTATCTTTTTGGAAACCACGACCAACGGCATTCGTCGCCAGGTCATGGAGCGCGTTTGCCTGCCACGCCGCTTTGAGCGCGTAACGACGCCATGGGGCGAGGTGTCCGTTAAAGTGGCCACCCTGCCCGACGGCAGCGAGCGTGCAGCGCCCGAGTACGAGGACTGCGCCCGTCTCGCTCGCGAGCATAATGTGCCGCTCCAGCGCGTGATGCGGGCGGCCCAGAGCGCGGCACTGCGATTTGAATAACGCGGCTGGTGGCGACATCCTGCGCCTAGCCATATCAACCCCATTCGAAAGGATCTCCCCATGAAATACCTCATCGCCTCCGACATCCACGGCTCGGCATACTGGGCCGAGCGCCTCTGCGCCGCCATCGAGTCCGAGCAGCCTGACCGCGTCGTGCTGCTGGGCGACCTGCTCTACCACGGTCCACGCAACGACCTGCCACGCGATTACGCTCCCAAGCGCGTTATCCCGCTGCTCAACGCCCTGGCCGACCGCATCATCGCGGTGCGCGGCAACTGCGACGCCGAGGTCGACCAGATGGTGCTCGACTTCCCCGTCATGGCCGACTACGCCACGCTGTTCGACGAGACCGACCGCGAGCTGTTCCTGACGCACGGCCATGTCTTTGGCGCCGGCATGCACAACAGCGTCGACCACGCGCCCGCGTTGCCCGAGGGCTCCGCGCTCGTCTACGGCCACACGCACATCAAGGTCAACGAGGAAAGCGCCGCGCACCCGGGCCTGTGGCTCTTCAACCCCGGCAGCGTGAGCATCCCCAAGGACGGCACGCACAGCTACGGCATCTACGAGGGCGGAGCGTTCCGCCACGTGATCCTGGAGGAGGACTAACCATGGCGCAGCATATGGCTCAGCAAAATGCCGAGGGCTCGCGCGATCTGTCCACGCTGATAGACGCGTCGGCCGAGCTGCAGCATCTGGTGCAGACCATCTGGCGTCTGCGTCAGCCCGATGGCTGCCCGTGGGACCGCGAGCAGACGCACCGCAGCATCGGCAAGAACATGATCGAGGAGGCCTACGAGGCGCTCGACTGCATCGAGGCGGACGACGCGGTTCACCTGCGCGAGGAACTGGGTGACGTGCTCATGCAGGTCGTGCTGCATGCGCAGATTGCTGCCGACGCCGGCGAGTTTACGCTGGCCGACGTGGCGCGCGATATCGACGCCAAGCTCATTCGCCGCCACCCGCACGTGTTTGGCGATGCGGATGCCGAGAGCTCCGACGAGGTGCTCAAGATTTGGGACGAGGTCAAGCTTGCCGAGAAAGCCGCCAAGGACAAGGCCGTGGCGGCGGGCGAGGCCGCGCCCGAGGGTCTGCTCGATGGCGTGCCCACGCATCTGCCGGCGTTGATGCAGGCGCAGAAGGTGTCACGCAAGGCGGCTGCCGTGGGCTTTGAGTGGGAGACGGTCCAGGACGTGTGGGACGAGGTTGCCGAGGAGCGTGCCGAGTTTGAGGCCGAGGCCCCTGGCTCGCCCGAGCGCGAAATGGAGTTTGGCGATCTGCTCTTTGCCCTGGTCAACGTCGCGCGCAAGGAGGGTATCGACGCCGAGAGCGCCCTGCGCGCGAGCACGGCCAAGTTTCGCCGTCGCTGGGCTGCGATGGAACAGATGGCGGCCGATGCCCACGTTGATCTTGCCGAGCTTTCGACCCATGGGCTCAACGACCTGTGGGACGCAGCAAAGGCAGGGGAGTAAGACTGCGGGAACGACGGGCTGACACGCCTCACCGTTCCCGCTAAATTTTTCGATAATCAAGTGTATCCCTCGGCTAACTTAGGGCATAATGCAAAAAGTGCGACAAGGCTAACTTATGAACCTGCGCGCCTCTACAGCGTGCAAGCCGCGTCGCCAAGCATTCAACCCGTTTCCAAGTGAGAGGGAGACAACATGAGCGATATTTTGGACGTCTACGGTCGCGAGGTGCTCGACAGCCGCGGCAATCCCACCGTCGAGGTCGAGGTCGTGCTCGAGGACGGCAGCTTTGGCCGCGCAATGGTGCCTTCGGGTGCTTCGACCGGAGCCTTTGAGGCCTGCGAGCTGCGCGATGGCGACAAGGGCCGCTACCTGGGCAAGGGTGTTTTGCAGGCCGTCGAGCACGTCAACAACGAGTGCGCTAACGCCGTCGTGGGCCTCGACGCCTTCGACCAGCGCGCCGTCGATGCCGCGCTGATTGCCGCGGACGGTACCCCCAACAAGACCAAGCTCGGTGCCAACGCCATCCTGGGCGTGTCGCTGGCCGTCGCCCGCGCCGCTGCCGAGTCGGCGGGCCTGTCACTGTACCAGTACCTGGGCGGCGTCAACGCCCATCTGCTGCCCACGCCCATGATGAACATCCTCAACGGCGGCGTGCATGCCGACAATAACGTCGACTTCCAGGAGTTCATGATCATGCCGGTGGGCGCCCCGAGCTTTGCAGAGGGCCTGCGTTGGTGCGCCGAGGTCTACCACACCCTCAAGGGCGTGCTGCACGAGGCCGGCCTGGGCGGCGGCGTGGGCGACGAGGGCGGCTTTGCCCCCAACCTTAAGACCAATGCCGAGCCGTTCGAGTACATCACCAAGGCCGTCGAGAAGGCTGGCTTTAAGCCCGGCGTCGACTTTATGTACGCCATGGATCCGGCGTCCACCGAGTTCTACAACGCTGAGACCGGTATGTACGAGCTCAAGGGCGAGGGCGTTGAGTACACGAGCGCCCAGATGGTCGATTACTGGGAGAAGCTCGTCGACACTTATCCCATCATCTCCATCGAGGACGGCATGGCCGAGGAGGACTGGGACGGCTGGGTCGAGCTTACCCGCCGCATTGGCAATAAGGTGCAGCTCGTAGGCGACGACCTGTTCGTCACCAACACCGAGCGCCTCAAGAAGGGCATCGAGCTTGGTGCCGCCAACGCGATCCTGGTCAAGGTCAACCAGATCGGTACGCTCACCGAGTCGCTCGAGGCCATCGAGACCGCCAAGGAGGCCGGCTACGCCTGCATCGTGAGTCACCGCTCCGGCGAGACCGAGGACTCCACGATCGCCGACCTGGTCGTGGGCGTCAACGCCGGCCAGATCAAGTCGGGCGCCCCGTGCCGCAGCGATCGCATCGCCAAGTACAACCAGCTCATCCGCATCGAGGACGAGCTCGAGGGCAGTGCGCGCTACGCCGGCAAGGCCGCGTTCTACAACATTCGCTAGGCACGCGGAGGTCGCGGGGGCGGGGAAGACTCGGATTTGCCTTGCTCCAGCCGGGCGCTGTTGAGCACCATTGGGCGCTGGGCCATATGACTCAGCGCCTTTTTTATGTCGAGCAAAGGCTGGCGAAGGCGGCGCGGGCGCTCGTGCTATAACTAGAATACTTAGCGCAAACAAACCTCAACCGCACAAGGCGCACATGGATCAGATTTACGACAACAGGTACTATTCCGCCGGTTCGCGTGAGCCGTCGCCTCGCCGTGCGCGCACGGTGCAGCTCGGTGGGTCCGCCTACGCCGGCGCCGACCGCTCCACGCAGCGCCCGACAAGTACCTCACACTCCCGTGCTCAAGTGAATACGTCGACGGACCGCCCGCTACGTTCGGTGCGCCCGGCGCACTCGGAGCATGCTCAGCGTTCCTCGGCTCAAACGCATGAAAAGCCGAGTAGGCCCTCGAACCGTCTTTCGGGCTCGGACTTCATGCATTACGCCAACGATAACGCGGTGGTCAAGGCAATCTACGACTTTACCCACGGTCCCCAGCGGGGGCTGTTTGTTGGCATTGTCGTCGCCCTGGCGCTTGTGAGCCTGTATTTCCCCGTGCGCGACCTGTATGTGGCAAAACGCTCGAGCGACATCTTGGCCAAGCAGGTCGAGATTCGCGAGCAATATAACGACGACCTGCAAAAAAGCGTCGACAAGCTGCTCTCGGAGGAGGGTATCAAGGACGCGGCATCCGAGGACCTGGGCCTGGTGATGCCCGGCGAGAAGAGGATTGAAGTGCAGGGCCTGGACGACGATTCGGATGCCTCGTCGAGCAAAAAGTCCTCAAACGCCAAGAAGGCCAGCGAAGTGGCCAAGGAAATCGAAGAAGTCGGTAAGGACGCGCCGTGGTACATCCAAGCGCTCGACATGCTGTTTGGGTTTAACGGCGTCGAGGGTCAGACGGTCGTGTCCAACGGCAAATAGCGCCCGGAGGGGAGCTCGCAATGACAAATTGCAAACGCTATAAGGTGGCCGCGATCGACCTGGGAACGGTGTCGTCGCGACTGGTGTTGGCCCAGGTCGAGGGCGGGGCAATCGTGGAATCGTCCAAGCATACCGAGATTACCGATCTGGGTGAGGGCGTGGACGCGACGGGCCGCTTTTGCGAGGCGGCCGTTGAGCGCGTGCTCGCTGCGTGCCGCATGTTTGTGGACGAGGCTCGTGCCTTTGGGGCCGCGTGCATCTGCACCACCTGCACGAGCGCCGCGCGTGATGCGTCCAACGCAGCACTGCTGCTGGACGGCCTGCGCGATCTGGGGCTTGAGCCACAGGTGATTCCGGGCGAGGTCGAGGCACGCCTGACGTTTTTTGGCGTGGCGCACGACTTTGCCGGCGAGCGCATCATTGTTGCCGATTCGGGCGGCGGATCCACGGAGCTCGCGACGGGCGTCTATGCGCCGGAGCGTGGCGTCTTTGCGCTAGAAGGGACGCGCTCGCTGGACATTGGCTGCCGCCGCGTGACGGAGCGGTTTTTCTCGACGCTGCCACCCGCACGCGGCGAGCTTGCTGCCGCTGCCGCGTGGGCAGGCGAGCAGTTCGCCGCCTATTTTGAAAGCCTGCCCAGCGACTTTGAGCGCGCCGAGCGTCTGGTCGCGGTGGGTGGCACGGTGACTACGCTGGTGGCTCTGGTCCACGAGCTGGAACCGTACGATTCGAGCTTTGTTCACCTACGCGAGCTGTCGCTGGAGCAGGTCTCGGCCGCTATCGAGCGCATGTCTGTGTTGGACGCGGAAGGCATCGCCGCACTACCGGGTGTACAGCCCAAACGCGCGGGCGTGATCTTGGCTGGCGCCGTGGTGATCTGCGAACTCATGCGTGCCGGCGGCTACAAGACGCTCACCGTAAGCGAGAACAGCCTGCTCGCCGGTATGGCCGCAACCATCAACGAGACCCTCGACTGCGCGACCCCCACCATCGGCTGGACCCCCAGCCTCAGCGCCCTCTAAATAAGTTGCGGTGAAATACGGACTAAAATCGCCCTTTCGGGCACCAAACAGTCCCTATTCCACCGCAACTCAACAGTCGGCACCTGGGGACAGTCCTTGAGGGGCGTCCCCACAGCGCCTATGCCAGCTTGTCGATTTGCCCAATCTCCCAAAGCGGAATATTGACGAGCATGCCCTCGTCTCTATATGCCGCCAGGGAGCTCCTCACGCAACGCTCGAGCTTGAATTTTTCGCAGGCTATTTTCAGACTCTTCGCTTTAAGGTTCTCTGCCGCCTTGACCTCAAGCGGAAGCACGGTTCCCGCATGGTCGATGGCAAAGTCGGTTTCGGCATTGCCAGAGGTAGAGGACCAATACGCGGGAGTTTTGTCCTGGAGCAAAAGCTCCTGCGCGACGTATTGTTCGGTCAGCGAACCTTTGAACTCGGTAAAAACAGCGGATCCGTTAAGAACGATGGCCGGAGAGAGACCGGAGAGCGCTCCGAGGATGCCGGTGTCGATGCAGAACAGTTTGAAGCCCGAGAGGTCTTCGTAGCTCGAGAGCGGCGCCTTTAGAGCGGAAACACGTGGCACCTTATGAACGATTCCGTAGTCCGTGAGCCACTGGAGGCTTTCCTCGAAATCGCGTGCGCGCGCTCCGGGGCGAAGGGCGCCATAGACAAACTTCTTGTTCTCTTTGGCAAGCTGGCCGGGAAGGGATTTCCAAACCAACCTCATGCGCTCGATGATGCGGGCGGGTGCATGTTTGCCAAAATCGGATTCGTAAGCCTCGATGATTTGCTGCTGAAGCCTTCGGGCTTCGATGAAGTCGCGTGTCTCGGCGAAAGCGGAGACAACTTCGGGCATACCGCCGACAACAAGGTATTCCTTGAGCAAGTGTTCGAGCTTTTCGGTAACGTTTGCTAGAAGGTTCATGTCTGCGGCAAGGATGGCGTCGGCGAGCGGGTCGCCGTCGACGGCACGAACGAACTCGGCGAACCCCATGGGACGCATGGTGAGCTGGTCGATTTTGCCGACGGGAAATGACTCGTTTTCGCGTCGGAGCGCGAGGCCCATATAGGAACCGGCTGCTACGATGTGGTATTCGGGTGCAAGCTCGTTGAAGTACTTGAGCGAGGTGATCCCGCGCGGGGCCTCTTGGATCTCGTCGAAGATGATGAGCGTGTCTGCTGGCGTTACAGTTTGGCCACGTAGGAGTTCTATCTGGGAGATGATGCGCTTGGGGTCGAGGTCCCCATCGAACAGCGAGCGTGTGCTCGGCTCGAGCATAAAGTCAAAACGAATGACGTTTCGATACTGCTGGCTTGCGAATTCGTTAAGAAGCCAAGTCTTTCCTGTCTGGCGGGCTCCCTTAAGCAAGAGAGGTTTGCGATTCGTCCTTGATTTCCAAGCGATAAGTTCGCTCATAAGCTGTCGCTGCATATTGCCTCCCAACCCTCTCGGTTAGTATAAGGCCATTTGGGTGTTTCCATCGGAAAATGTGCGAGACAACCACGTTTTTCCATCGGAAAATGTGCGAGACAACCACGTTTTTCCATCGGAAAATGTGGTAGGAAACTCATTGGGTGGGCGGAAAAAGTAGTCAAAAAAGCCCCGTCCCAAATGAGCTGCTCTGCAGTTGACGGCGTCCAAAAGAAACGAGCCCGCATCCCTGGGGAACACGGGCTCGCAAGCAATCATATGGTAGGGGCGGTGGGACTCGAACCCACAATCCTTGCGGCGAGAGATTTTAAGTCTCCTGCGTATGCCAATTCCGCCACGCCCCCGTGAGACTAGAAGTCTAGCACAAGCCGTCCGTTACGCGTTGACGGCCATCGAGTGTTGGCCCGACTTCTCCAGGAACTCTTGGAACTTTGCCTCGTCGCCCTTGTTTTGATACTGCAGGGCCAGCAGGTACTCCAGTCGGCAGCGCTTGACCGGGTCGTCGCCGACATCCTCGAGCATGCGCTCCAGCTCGGGAATGTCGTTGTGGCGCTTGAGGATCATCGTGTCGTACATCAGTTGGCATTCGTGCGCGACTGCCTCGGCCTGACCGCCCTCAAAGCCCTTGATCTCGTGCAACAGCTCTTTGGACTTTTTGCGGTCCTCCTGGCCAACATAGTAGTTAAAGGCTTTGATCACCAGGTCGACGCGCTGCATCTTGGGGAGGTTGAGCCCCAGCAGCAGATCGAACATCTCGCTGGCACGCTCGTGGTCCTCGCGCAGCAGATAGGAGTTCAGGCGCAGGTAGTCGCGGTTGTAGCGTGGGTACAGCATGCTGGTGAGTTTGCCGTCGAGCAAACGATCGAACTCGTCCCACTGCTTGGCGGCCATCAATTGCTGCAGGCGTTTAAACGTGGTGCGTTTTTTGACGCTAAAGAACACCGACACGGCGATGCAGATGATAACGACGGCGGTCCAGAGGGTGCGGGAATCGGGCATATTAGGGTCCTTAGTCGCTCATAAAGCGAGCGGTATGACAACACGTACTAGATGTATTATACGCAGCGCACAAGCAAACTGGCATAAAAGCTCATCGAGGCCGAGTGCCATCGCTCGCTGCGGTACACTTACCTAAAGTAAACCATGAAGGGAGACATTACCTATGAAAAAGATCGTTTTGGCTTGCGGTGCTGGCGCTGCTACTTCCACGCTCGTTGCCCAGAAGGTCGCTACCCTGCTCGACGCCAACGGTTATGCCGACAAGTACGAGATCGTGCAGTGCGCCATCTCCGAGGCCAAGGATTACTGCGACGAGGGCGCTGACCTGCTGATCGCCACCACCGTTGCCCCCGAGGGCCTCACCTGCCCGTACGTGAGTGGCGTGCCCTTCATGACCGGCATGAACCGCGTTGCCGCCGAGAAGGCCGTTCTCGACGTCATGGCTCAGTAGGCGCTGACTGCATGAGTGAGCAGAACGCCAACCCGGTAGAGCTCTTTGGTATGCGCGTTGCCCATGTGGGCATTAACGCCACCGACCCGGCAGACGCCCTGGAGATCGCGGAGCTGTTCTCGACGATGATGGGCCTGCCCGTCATCGAGACCCCGGTTTCGTACTTCAACGATTCGCTGGTCGAGATCATGAAGCAGAACGGTCGTGGCACCAAGGGCCACATCGGCTTTGCCGTTAACGACATCGATGCAGCTGAGAAGTGGTTTGCCGAGCGCGGGCTCGAGGTCAACGAAGAGTCGCGCGCGCTGCTGCCCGACGGCGGCACCAAGCTCGTGTATTTTAAGCGCGAGTTCGCCGGTTTCGCCGTGCACCTGTGCCGCGAGTAGCGCACAAGCTGCCATAGCTGGCAAAAAGGGATAGGGCCGCGTGGCCCTATCCCTTTATTTATGCCGAGGGGCTTCCTATCGTGGCAGGCGAATCGTAAAGCGGCTGCCGACCCCTTCGACCGAGGTCACACCGATGACGCCGTCGTGGCTGTCGACGATCCACTTGGCGATCGCAAGCCCCAGACCCGAACCCTGTGCGCCGGCATCGCGCACGTTGTCGGCACGGTAGAACCGCTCGAACGCGTGAGCTGCGGATTCCTGGTTCATGCCGATGCCCTCGTCCTCAACACTTATGTCGATCGTGCCCGCGCCCGCATCCGGCGTTATGCCAAATGTGACGGTCGTTCCCGCATCCGAGTACTTGGCGGCGTTTTGCACGATCACGCGCAGAGCCTGCTTCACGAGCGCGACATCGACGGACGCGTCGCAGCGCGGGTCGCTGATAAGCGCAGCGTCAAAGGCCAGCCGATACGTGTGCCCGGCATCGATCATCTGCGATTCTTCGCAAACCTCGCCGACCAGTGCAGCCAGGTTGGTATGCGCACGCCGCAGGACCGTGCGCCCGGCATCGCCGCGCGCCAAAAACAGCAGCTGCTCCACGAGCTCCTGCATGTGCTCGCTTTCGGCCTTGAGGGACGCGATGGATTCCGCCAGCACGTCCGGGTCGTCTTTGCCCCAGCGGTCGAGCATGTTCACGTAGCCCTGAATCACCGCGATGGGCGTGCGCAGCTCGTGGCTTGCATCGTTGACAAAGCGCATCTGCTGCAGCTTGGCCTCTTGCATCTGGCGCAGCAGGCGGTTGAGTGCGACCTCGATGCTTGCCAGGTCGGCGTCGCCGGTGGTGACGCTCGGCGAGTCGACGCTCGCGCGCTCGATGGCTTGCTCCAGCGTTTCCATCTTGCCGCCGGAGAGCTGCATGCGGCCGAGCTCGTCCACGCGCAGGGCCAGGTCGTTGAGCGGCGCCATGGTGCGGCGCACACGGCGAGCGCCGCCGAGCATATCGAGCATGCTGATGACCTGCCAACCTACAACAACGATATAGAGGGGCCAAAGTGCGATGAGGTCCTGCGCGAGGGGGAAGGTCTTGGTGGTACGCGCAAGCTCGACGGTATAGGTGAGCGTTGTCAGGTCCCAGCCGCGCGCGGGCTTCAGCGACATGCCGCGAACGGTGGCGCCGGGGATCCATCCTGCGGTAAACGCGCTGTCGGGCAGTGTCTGGTTGTATCCATAGACGAGGATCGCCGCCGCAATCACCACCAGCAACAGATCGAGCCAGACGTAGCTCATCAGGCGGCGCCACATATAGCTCCAGTTGATGGCGCGGGCGATGGAGGTGACGCGCTTGGCCTCGGCGTTACGCGCGGCAGACATAGCCCACCCCGCGCACGGTCTGGATGATGCGGGCGCCGCCGGCGTCCTCGATCTTGGCGCGTAGATGCGCGATGTGCACGTCGACGTTGTTGGTGTCGCCCATGTATTCGTAGCCCAGCGCTTCGTGCGCGATGCGTTCGCGCGTGAGCACGGTCTCGGCATGCGCCATAAGCAGGGCGAGGACATCGAACTCGCGGGCCGTGAGCGCAATGGGCGAGCCGCCGACCGTGACTTCGCGGCGGTCGGGGTCGAGCGCAACCGAGCCCACGGCGAGCGTGGCGGGGGAGAGCGAGGCGGAAACCTGGGTCGAGTCACTGACCGGGGGCATCGCAGTGGCGCCGACACCCGTGCCGCCTGCCGCGCCCATCCCGATGCCGCCAACGCCCGAAGCCGCCCGCACGGCCTCCGAGCGCTTCAACGCCACGCGGATCCGTGCGAACAGCTCCTCAATCGCAAACGGCTTGGTCAGGTAATCGTCGGCGCCGGCATCGAGCCCGGCCACCTTGTCCATCACGGCATCGCGCGCGGTGACCATAATCACCGGCACGTCCTTGTGCTTGCGGACGCGCCGCAGGACCTCCATGCCGTTGAGCTGCGGCAACAGCACATCGAGCAGAATAAGATCGTAGTTGCGCTCCAGCGCCAGGTCCACGGCGGTGCGGCCATCGGCGGCGTGTTCCACCTGGTAGCCCTCGTGCTCCAGCTCGAGCGTCACAAAGCGGGCGATTTTCTCCTCGTCCTCTACGATCAGGATCCGTGCCATGCGTGCCCCCGTTTGCGATTACTTGTCGTCGTTCAGATTTTGCTTGATGTCGTCCGCGGCGTCGGCGGCGTGATCCATAAGGTTGTTGATGCTGCCGGGCACGTCGCCGTCGCTATCGATGCGGTAACGCATGCCAAAGAACAGGCCGATCAGCATCAGCCATATCGTGGCGCCCCAGGCAAACAAGGCGATGATGGGGATCAGGATGGGGATGTTGAGGATGATTGCATCGCGGCGCGTGGCGATAAACTTGGTGTCCAGGCTCAGGCGGAAGAGCTTTTTGAGGTACTCCCACACGCTGTCCATCTTCTTGGAGAAGTCGGTCTTTTCGCTCGACTTCTCGTAGGCGGCCTGCGCGGCGGCCATCTCGGCCGAGGGTTCGTCGACCGGCGCGGACTCGGTGGCGGCGTGCGCCGACGTGGTCTGGGTCTTGCCTTGCGACTCGAGCCAAATGATGGCGTCCAAAACGTTGCCGTCGGCGGCGTCGAGCGCGGCTTTGGCATCGGTGTAGCTCACGTTGCACTTGGTGCGGATGGTTTCAACTTTTTCGAGGTCGTCCATGACCTGTCCTTTCGTTCGATGGGCGCGACGCCGGGCGATCTGCCCGGGCGCGAGCGTTGCGTTCGGCGGCCTGCGTTGCGCGGCGCCGCCCCGCCCTTGGTCGAACTCTATAGTGCAGGTTATAGATTAAGCGATTCTTGAGCCAAGATTAACGTTGGATGAGTTTTTGGGTAGCGGTGGGAAAAGTATTAGACCTCGATAGCGGGGGATGTGGTGCCGGTGCAAAACGGCGTCAAAGGTTGGTCGAGCAGGCGGTTTCTCCATTGATGTCCGCACAGCATGTGACACTTACCCTGCCGCCCCGCTCTGCCGCGGCGGCATGCGTCTGAACAACGACCCTCTAAGGAGTTCGATACCGATGAGTGACAACGCAAAGCATCTCGCAAAGAAGTGCGTTAAGGACGCGGGGCCGTGCCTCGCGCTGTGCGTAGCCGGCGCAGCGGTCGCGCTGCTGGCTGTTCTGGGGCCATTCGACGTGCTCCGAAGTGCCAGTTCCCTGCACGTTTGCATGGCCCTTGCCGGCGCCATGATGACCGGCGGCGTGCTCGATCTGATTTTTTGGGTGCTTGACCCGTTTGGATGGAAGAACGAGGGGTAGGTCCCAAAGGATGGAAGGGCTGGAACGGTTGGCTTAGTGATCGTGCAGAATGTGGGCTAGCGACTTACAGGGAAGTGGTGATCCGATGACGGTCTATGTGACGGGCGATATTCACGGCGGCGTCGACATGCAAAAGCTTCGCGACTGGGATTTTGGGGATGGTCTGACGAGTGACGACTATCTCATCATCGCGGGCGACTTTGGCTTTCCGTGGGATTTCTCTGCCGAGGAATGTGCCGACATCGCCTGGCTGGAGTCGCGCCCCTATACCGTGCTGTTCGCCGACGGCAACCACGAACGTTTCGATCACTGGGCGGAGCGTCCCATGGAACTGTGGCACGGCGGCCTGACGCAGCGCCTGTCGGACACCTCGCCCATCCGACGCCTGACGCGCGGCGAGGTTTTTGAGCTCGACGGCTCAACGATCTTTACCACGGGCGGCGCCACGAGCGTGGATAAGGAATACCGCATTCCGTATTCCAGCTGGTGGCCGCAGGAGTTGCCGGACGAGCGCAACTTTGAGGAGGCGCGGACAAAGCTCGAGAGCATGGGCTGGAAGGTCGACTACGTGATCACCCACACCTGCTCCACGCGCATGTTGTCGCCCACGCTCTATCCGGCGCCCGGCTGGAATTATCCCGATGTCGATCGACTCACCACGTTTTTTGACGAGCTGGAGGACCGTCTGGACTACAAGCGCTGGTACTACGGGCATTTTCATCGGGATGTCAACCCGGCCGAGCGCCATACCGTGCTCTACGACTGCATCGTTCGCCTGGGCGACGAACTCCAGCCCTGGGATGTCGCGTAGGGGCGGGGTGGCTGGCTACTCGACCGTTACAGTGATGTTTTCCCGATGCGTGCGGATGACGTCCCAGCTAAAGTGCTCGACCAGCTGCTCGGCGGTACGCGGCGTGGTGTCCGGCGCGATGCCTGTTTGCCCGGCGAGTCATCCCAACAGTGCCTCGGGTGTGCCAAAGCGGGTGCGGAGCTCGCCCAGGTCCAGGTCGCGGTCGCGCTTGGAAAGGCGGCGGCCATCCGGCGACATGAGCAGCGGAATGTGCGCGTAGTGCGGCGTGGGAAGTTCCAGCAAATGCTGCAGGTAGATTTGGCGCGGCGTGGAGCCCAGCAGATCGCATCCGCGCACGACCTCGGTGACGCCCATGGCAGCGTCGTCGACCACCACGGCCAGCTGATAGGCAAACACGCCGTCGCTGCGGCGCACCAAAAAGTCGCCGCATTCGGTGGCGAGTGCCTCGCATTGGGCTCCGTACGTGCGGTCAACGAATTCGATCACGTCGTCTGCGAGGTCGTCGACGGTGGGCACGCGCAGGCGTGTGGCCGGGGCGCGCAGAGCGCTGCGGCGGGCAACCTCCTCGGCAGAAAGGCCTCGGCAGGCGCCGCGGTAGACGGGCGTGCCGTCGCTGGCGTGCGGCGCGCTCGCGGCGTGGAGTTCGGCACGCGTGCAAAAACAGGGATAGGTGAGGCCGGCGTCTTGCAGCTGGCGCAGGGCGTCCTCGTACAGATCCAGGCGATCGTGCTGGTAGTAGGGGCCTTCGTCCCACTCGAGCCCCAGCCAGGTTAGATCGTCAATCAGTTGAGCGGCAAGTTCCGGGCGCTTGCAGCGATCGTCCAGGTCCTCGATGCGCAGCACGATGCTGCCGCCCTGGCTGCGGGCCGAAAGCCACGCACACAGGCAACTGAACACGTTGCCCAGGTGCATGCGGCCCGAGGGCGACGGGGCAAAGCGGCCCACGACGGGGGTGGGCGCTGCCGTTGCTGGTGCGTCCGCGGCGTGTGTTGCTATGTTGCATGCGTTGATATCCATGCGGACGAGTATAGCGCGGGGCGCGGTGGGGGAGACGCTGCCGTGGCCTGCAAGTTGCCGAGGCCGCGCGTTGCGCGTGCCGGACCACCGGCTCGATAGCTCGATCGCCGCCCGCCAGCCCAACCCCTCAAACGACAGAAACCCCGGCAGCTCTTCGCAACTGCCGGGGTTTCCGCGGAAAAGGGGGACATGATCCTCAAGCGAACGGCAAAGGGGCAAACCGTTTTCGCTCAACTGCTTTATGCCCCTTGCTCGCGGACTCAATCAGTGCGCGTGCGGCAACACAAAGCCGCTACACCTGTGACGGAGCTATGAAGTGGTATCTATTGCCGGAGCGGGCTATGCCAAGGAGTGTCCCAGATTGCCGGCAGATAAGGAACGTCCCCAGGTGCCGGCCGCGGGCGTGACTTTCGTCCCGTTTGATACTCCGCTGGCCTAGATGTTCGTCATGTGCGCCCGTAAACGTGGGACAATGGCGTTGCTGGTATCACAGACAAAGGATGTGCCTATGAACGCCCCCGTTGCCAAAACCTGTCGGCAGCGCCGCCTGTTTGCGCGATTCGCTTCCGTCTGCGCGCTCGTTGCGCTTGCGTTGTTGCTGCTGCCTGCCGCCGCGCACGCCGACGGCTACTCCATGACCCAAACCTACATCAGTGCCACGGTCGAGGCCGATGGATCGCTGACCGTTGTCGAGGGACGCCAGTTTGATTTCGACGACGACATCAACGGCGTGTTTTGGGAGATCAATACGGGCACCAACCAGCAGGGCGGCACGGCGGACGTTGACGTGCTGAGTGTCGAGGAAGAGGACACCGCGTTTAACAAAGTCGATAGCGCGAACAAGGGCGATTCTGGCGTCTACACGGTCGAGCAGGCCGGTGACGGCGTAAGGATTAAGGTGTTCAGCCCCCACGAGAGCGGCGACAGCGCGATCTATTACGTGAGCTACACCATGACCGGTGCGGTTATGAATTGGGCCGATACCGCCGAGCTCTACTGGAAGTTCGTGGGCGACGGCTGGTCTGCGGATTCCGACGATGTCGAGATGGAAGTGCGCTTCGCAAATGCCGCTGCCGGGACGGCGGCCGTCAAAGGCGATAACTTCCGCGCATGGGGCCACGGTCCGCTGTCGGGCGACGTGTCGCTCGATGAGGACGAGCCCATGGTCACCTATACCATTCCCTGCGTGCATCAGGGCGAATTCGCCGAGGCACGCATCGCCTTCCCCAGCGACTGGGTGCCGCAGCTTGCCGCCTCGGGCGAAGAGCGCATGTCAACGATCCTGAGCGAAGAGAAGGAATGGGCCGACGAAGCTAACGCCCGCCGCGCTCACGCTCGCATGATTGCCAATGCACTTGCCGTGCTAAGTGTTGTTGCGGCGGTGGCCTTTACCGGCACAATCGTTATGCTCAAGCTGCGCAAGCGCAAGCCCAAGCCGCTTTTCCAGGACGAATATTTCCGCGATGTGCCCTCGGCCGACCATCCCGCCGTGCTTTCGGCCCTCATGAGCTGGAACGAGGTGCCCGATCAGGCATATATCGCCACGCTCATGAAGCTCACTGACGACCGTGTGATCAAGCTGGAGCAGGCGACCGTGACCAAGGCCAAGAAGGGTCTGTTGGGGCGTGAAAAAGAAGAGCAGACGTATCGCGTGACGGTGAGCGATGCGGGCTGGAAGTCGGCCAAGGGCATTGACCACATGGTGCTCAAGGTCTTCTTTGCCGGTGCTAAGCCTGACGAGAACGGCGATCGCTCGCGCACGTTTGACGAGCTGCAGCACTACGTCAAGCAGCACGCTACGCCCGTGGGCGATAAGCTCGAGGACTATCAGAACACCGTTAAGGGCAAGTTGGCCGATAGCGAGTACGTTGCCTCGGACGGCATTGTTGCAATGGTGTTTTGCCTGGTTCTTGGTATCCTGATTGCCTTTGTTCCCGTGGGATCTATCTTCTTTACCGATGGCGCACAGGCGAACATTACCGCCGCGGTTATCTCGGTGCCGATTGTGCTGGTGGGTATCGGCGTGGGCCTTACGTTCCGCCGCTTTACGCCGGAGGGCGCCGAGGTGGCGGCTCGCTGCAAGGCGCTCAAGCATTGGCTCGAGGATTTCACACGCCTAAAGGAAGCCGTCCCGGGCGATCTGGTGCTGTGGAACAAGCTGCTGGTGATGGGCGTGGCGCTGGGTGTTTCCAAGGAAGTGCTGCGTCAGCTTGCCGAGGCCGTGCCGCCCGAGGTGCGCGAGGCCGACGATTTCTATGACAATTATCCCTGCTACTGGTGGTACTACCATCATTACGGTATCGAGTCTCCGCTCGATTCGTTCGATGACGTGTATCACGAGAGCATCCGTGAGCTGGCTTCGAGTTCCGATAGCTCGAGCGGCGGCGGTGGCGGCGGCTTCTCGGGCGGCGGAGGCGGCGGCGTCGGCGGAGGCGGCGGCGGAACGTTCTAACGGTCGTAAATCATGGGATGGGCTTTTCTCGACAGCCGTCGGGGAAAGCCCATCCCCTTTTTACGCGCTACCTACGAAGACTATCCCCAGCGACTAGTCATTTAAGAACGTCCCCAACGACTAGGTGTGGCTGCTGCCAAGGAGTGTCCCGGGGTGCCGGCATAGACGATATGAGCAGGACATAAAAACATTGAGAGCCCCTGCTGCATGAAAGACCGCGGATTAGGCCGACAATGGTGAGTGTCTAATCCAACCGTGGCGGCCACGCCGCATTCATGGAAGGGGCTCCCATGCTCGATACTACCACCTTCATCGGCCTCGACGTCCACGCCCGCTCGATAAAGGCCGTCTCCCTCGACGTCATGACCGGGGAGGTACGTGCCGCGACCTTCGGCTACGACGCCGGCGCCGTCGCGGAGTGGGTCCGCTCCGTGGACCCCAGGGCCAGGTGCGTGTACGAGTCCGGGGTCACGGGCTTCGACCTGCAGAAGAGGCTTTCCGGCCTGGGGGTCGACTGCGTGGTCGGCGCCGTCTCGAAGATGATCAAGCCCAGCGCGGACAGGCGCAGGAAGAACGACCGCAACGACGCCGAGTTCCTCGCCCGCATGCTGTCGGTCGGCAACGTGGTCGAGGTGTGGGTCCCCGACGACGAGTGCGAGGCCGCCCGCGACCTGACCAGGGCGCTCGAGGACGCGAGGGACGACCTCTCGCGCTCGAAGCAGCGGCTCTCCAAGTTCCTGCTCAGGCACGGGCTCGTCTTCGACGAGAGGACGCCCACCGGCCGCAGGAAGGGCAACTGGACCCGGGCGCACTGGTCCTGGATCGAGTCGATAAGGTTCGCGGAGAGGGCCGACAACGACGTGCTCGCCTACTACGTCGACGCGGTCAGGCGGGCGGCGGAGGAGAAGGCGAGGCTCGAGGGGCTCGTCGAGGCCGAGGCCCGCAAGCCCAGGTGGAGGAGGAGGGTCGACTCCCTGCGCTGCCTCAAGGGCGTAGACACCGCGACCGCCGCCGACCTCGTGTTCGAGGCCGGCGAGTTCTCCAGGTTCAGGAACGCCCGGTCGTTCGCGGCGTGGGTCGGCCTGACGCCCTCCGAGCACTCCAGCGGGGAGAGCGACCGCAGGGGCGCGATCACCAAGGCCGGCAACAAGCACCTGAGGAAGGCGCTGGTCGAGGCCGCGTGGCACTACCTGACGTGCTCGGGGCGGCCGAAGGAGCCCGCCAGGGGCCAGGCCCCGGACCCGGGCGCCCGCAGGCATGCCTGTTAGCGCTACTGTAAAAACAACCAATTTCGCCATCGCACTTTAGCCGATTCCGCCAACGCAATTTCCCCAATCACGCCAACGCATTTTCACCATTT